>JAPPND010000129.1 GCA_028818795.1 Gammaproteobacteria bacterium
GACGATGCACGTGGCGGCCTTCGACCGTGTCCGACGAACTCTCCCACTCCTTCTGGACCCACTCGAGATAGGCGAGCCGGGGGCAGTAGACGAACTCGTTAAGCATGCGTGCCGGTATCAGCAGTCTCTCGACCTGACGCCGTTCTGCTCGGCGGGGCTCGGCGGGGGACTCGCTCGGCGGTTCAGCGGCGGGTCGGCCGGCAGGTTGCGGCATGTCAGGCCCGCCCGGCATCCAGCGCCACCAGCATTCTTGAGCGGCTTCTACCTCGACAGTTGAACGAGGTTCGTGGGGACGACACTTGCCGTCGCCCTTGCCGAACGCACCGTCGCCTCGGCAACGCTATGGGACAAACCGGCCCGCCCTGGGACCCCTTCGACGACGACTGCCCAACACGCCGCTTCACGTGCGGGCGGGCGTTCCCCGACGCCATGTGGCCGAACTCAGGCACGCGCCACCTCGAAGGCGACCACGTTGCGCGTTTCCTTGTCGAACTCCACGGCGATCAGATGAATCGGCTGGCCTGGGCTGCGGTACTTGTCCGCGTACCGCCTGTCCTTCAGCTGTGCCATCGCTGCGCCGTGTCCCGCCATACCGACCACCTTGAACTCGAAAAGGTAGATTTGGCCGTTGAAACGCACCGCCATGTCGAGACGGCCGCGACTGCTGCTGTCCTCCACGACGATGTCGAACCCGCGTCCCGCGAAGTAGGAATAGAAAACGCTCGCGTAGTAGCCCTCGTATGCCGCGATGTCATTGTTCGTGTACCACTCGTAGGGAATGCTCGCGAAGAACGCCTGGAACAGGGCCTCGAGCCCTGCGAAGTCGTTGGCCTCGAGCAGCCGGTAGAGCTGGACACTGTTCGTGTTCTGACGCGTGCGGTCGCGCACCAGATGGCTCAGGAGACTTCGGTTCAGGCTTTGGCGCACTTCCCGATTTGGATAGCCCAGGCTGTACAACGCCTCGCCGTCCAGGCTTTCCTTGTTCCGGATCGTGAGGTAGCCGGTCTGGAACAGCAGCGCCTCGACGGCGATGTCGTCCACATCGAAGGCTGACAGCAGTTCGTCGCTCGCCATCATGCCGTCGAGATCCACGGAGCTCACGCGGCGACGGAATAGCGTCTCCACCAGAAACGTTGGCGTGCCGGTCTCGAACCACCAGGCGCCGAAGCTGCGATTGCGGAACAGCAGGAGGATATCGAAAGGGTTGTAGACCTTCTCCGTGCCGATCCAGCCATAGCCGTTGTACCAGTCGCGGATCTTGTCCCGGTCAAGACCGGCGAGTTCCGGCGCGAACACCGTGTCGAGGTCTGCCTCGGTGTAGCCGCAAATCGCGGAGTAGCGTGGGTCCAGGGTGAGGTCTGTCAGGTTGTTGAGGCCGGAGAACAGGCTGACCTTGGAGAACTTGCTCACGCCGGTTATGAAGCTGAACCGGATGTGTGCGTCGCTGTCCTTTACGACGGCGTAGAGGCCGCGCAGGAAGTCGCGGTTGGCACGGGCGACTTCCGGCACCTCCAGGGCATCCAGTATCGGCTTGTCGTACTCGTCGACGAGCACCGCCACACGCTGCCCGGAGCGCTCGTGCAGGGTCCGGATCACGTGGGCGAGGCGTGCCGGCGCGCTGGCGTGGCGGGGGGAGACCTGCGCCTGGCTCTCCAACGCCACCAGCCGGTCCGTCACTTCTGTTCGCAGGTCGTCCGGTCCCGTGAAGTGGCCGCTGCCGAAGCTCAGGCGCAGCACGGGATGGCGAACCGACCAGTCCCACGCGTCGTGGATGGCGAGCCCGTCGAAGAGCGCTTCGTTGCCCTCGAACAGCTCCTTCAGGGTGTCGAGGAGCAGGCTCTTGCCGAATCGGCGCGGGCGTGACAGGAAGTAGTGTTTGCCCTCGTCGACCATCCGGGCGATGTAGGGCGTCTTGTCCACGTAGTAGCAGTCCCGCTCGCGGAGTTCGCTGAACGTCTGCATGCCGATGGGGAGCATGCGCTTCGCCATTGGTTCACCTTAGCGCGATGCCTGTTGATCTCAAGGGGTTTGTAGTCGAGCGGCTGGCGTACGCGCCTCTGCCGCCCCTTGCGCCTCTCCCGCTGCCGGCACGACAGCTGTGCCTATGGGCGGGTCTGCCGCTCGGCCCGATGTCAGATCCTGCTTGCCGACTCGTTCGCGTTGGTCGAGCGTCGTGCTCGCTGGTCCTCGCCCATGGGTCGGCACAACCCATAGCCTCGGAACCGACCTGCTCCGAGGAGCACCGGACCGGCCACAGGCTCCTTGAAGAGGATCACGGCGTGAGCGTGCATTTGCCGACCGCCATCACGCTTGCGCGTCAATTGGGGAAACTCCCTCGAGTGCGGGACGCCCTCGACAAGGGACACGGGATGCAGCAACACCTCGCTCGGACGCGGAAGGCCGATGTGCGGGCAGGCATCCTTGACGCTCTCGGCGGCCCGTTCCCACTTGCCTTCGCCGTCGAAGTGGCGGTTGAGGACCACCGGCGTGACGCTGGCCCACGTTCGCGATGGTCGTGTCCAAGTCTCGTGCTGGAGATTCCACGGCGGACGTTCGCGCCTGTCGAGCTCGATGCCCAGTTCGAACGACCCGCCATCGAACAGCCGAAGGTCGTCTCGTGGCAGGCCGGTGTTCGAATCGCGCAGGATGGGTTCCAGGCAGCGTCCGACCTCCTCGGGCTGCGGGTCCCTTGGCACGACTAGCCCCAATCCCATGATCCGCCCGTCGGCGTGCGGGGAACCGACGAACGGGAGCGGCACCAACGCCAAGTGTGGATCGGCAGAGGGTCTGCCGTCGGCGCGATGTCCGCTGAACCACTCGGGTGGCGGTTGAATAGGGCATTGGTGCATCAGCAATCCCCGTAGGGCTGCCGTCAGCTTGAGTGTTGCCGGCAGGGACGCGCGATGCCCGTTGATGGCCAGCACGATGATGTGCGGATCGAACACGGTATGCGGTGTCGGGTCGGGGGCGGGCTTTAGTAGCGGTCGGCTATACCCCTGCCAACGGGTAGGAACGGGCCTTCTCGGTGTTGGCGGTCTGTAGGACTTCAACTCCTTGGTGCGTCGGTCCTGTTCTCGATGGCTTCCCGGACTACCTGCGCGATCTCCTTGGCGCTCTGCCGCAGCAAGTCGATCTCGTATTGTGTCAACATCCGGGGAGCGGGCGAGGTACCGAGCCTCCGATTGAGTAAGGCAGTTGAAGGCGTGACCGAACTTGGCGCGCCACCACTTCTCGAATTCCCGTCCGTGCTTGTCTCTGAGTTCACGTAGCTGCTCCTTTGTAGGGTTCAACTTGGCCGAATAGGGCTTGCCCGTCAGGCCATGACGCGAGCTGCGAGAGATCTCTGCCAGGAGAACGGAGTTTTGCACCACAGCGCTTGGAAGAACTCATCGAAGTCCGATGCGTGCAGCGTCCTCCGACTCGTAGCTGTATCAACCAAGTCCGGTCACCTCGTTCCGTGCACGCGGACGCCACTTCGGGTCGGGATCGCATGGCGCGGATTCCGGAGTCGGTTTCAATAAACCTAGTTCCCGAATGCGCCGCTCGAGATGCTCCCGAATCCTCGCCTCGTCCACCGGCTCGCCCGCCATGGTCATGGAGTTGGCCACTCGACGCGGAATCGCCTCCAGGTTCCGCCGCAGACGTTCGTCGGGCGGCAGTGCGCGCCAACTTCGGATGGCTTCCTGTAAGCGGTAGCTTGACATCGGCTTCTCGTGTTCGCCCAATGGCGCAACGGGACTGGTAGCTGCCCTCGTTCATCGCGGGCAGAAGCTCGTCGATTACCCTTTGGTCGACGCCATCCTCCTCGCACCACTTGAAATGCTAATCCACCGAGCGTTCGAATTCTCGTCGGAGCGCTTGCGTTTCAGCCCACTTCGAATGTGGCGATGGGATACGGTTCGCCGACCACGCCGTGAAGGCGGAGTCGTCGAACTCCACGCAAGCAAGGTAGCCCTTGTATTCCATTGTCGTCTCACGTCCCCCACACGGTCACCGACCGTCCATCGAGCGACTGCTCGCGCCGGTAGAGCTTCTCCTCCCACGGCTTCGACTCGTCCCGGTCGAAGATCACCAGGTGGCCCGACTCGCCCCGGCACCGGTCCATGTAGTCCAGCGTCTGTTCCACGCCCTCGCGGATCGCGGCATCGAGGCCGCTGCGGAGGATCTTGCACTCCACGACGTAGCGTCGGGCGGGTGTCCCGGGTTCCGCAGTGCCTTTGAGCCGGCCCGGCGGCCAGACGATCAGGAGATCCGTGCGCCGCCGGCCCAGCGCGTACTCCCGCTCGATCCGGCCGCCGCCGTTCACGACCCGCTGCAGGAACGCCTGCAGCAGCAGCTGCGGACCCGCTTCCCGGTACTGGAAGCGCTCGATCCAGTGCTCCGAGTGCTCGCGGAAGAACCGCTGGAATGCCGTGAGCAGTCCCGCCACGTCGAGGTCGCCGTCCGGTTTCACGTACCACTCGGTCTCCTGGAGGATCTCGTCCTCCCGGGCGTACATGAGCTCCCGGGGAATCACCTCCCGGTAGATCGGGTTGGCGATGCGGCGCGTGCCACGCCGCGCGAGCAGGCCGAGGTCCCGGACGTACTCCACGTCGTCCGGGGTCGCCTTGTCCGCCCCGGACGCGTCGCCGCTGAGGACCGGCTCGACCACTCGCCGCACCCGCTCTTCGCGCAGCTTGTCCGCGAGCTGATGCAGGTGGGTCTGGCGACCGAGGACCAGTTCCTCCCGTGCGTCCATGACCGCCTCCTCGTCGATCGTCCGCGAACGGTCCCGGTTGGCCTTGTTCCTGAAGCATGCCTCGTAGGCCAGCGCGTTGACCAGCCACGGCTGGCCCCCGGACTGGTTCCACACGGCGGCGAGCGCGGCCCCGGTGAACGCCTGCCCGGTCTCGACCGTGTGCTGGCCGAGCAGGGCCCGCACGTGGGCCTCGCCGAGGTCGCCCAGCCGCAGCGACTCCGCCTTGATGTTGAAGGCGCTGCCGCCCGTGACGATCTCGCCCGCCGACTCGGAGTGGATGCGGTAGTCGCGCACGTCGCGGACGCCGCACAGGATCACGCTCTGCGGGAACGCCGCCGGACGCATGTCGTACCCCGCGCGCAGTTGGCGCAGCACGGAGATCAGCGTGTCTCCCACCAGCGCGTCGATCTCGTCGATCAGGAGCACGAGCGGCTTGGGATCGTCAAGCGACCACCGGCCAAGCGCCTGGCGCAGTGCGCTGTGAGGACCGGCCCGGTCCAGCGTTCGCTCCCACGTCTCGTCGAGAAAGCCGTCGCCCAGGGCGACGAGTGCGCGTTCGGAGACCTCCGCCAGGACGGACCGGATGCCGGCGGCCACGTCGCCTCGCGCCGTCTGCGCGGTCTCGACGTTGACGTACACGCAGCGGCACTCGTCGCCTTCGTTCAGCAGGTCGCGCAGAGCCAGCAGCGTCGAGGTCTTTCCGGTCTGCCGCGGCGCGTGCAGCACGAAGTAGCGCTTGGCGTTGACTAGGCGCAGCACCTCGTCGAGGTCGAAGCGCTCCAGCGGCGGGATGCTGTAGTGGTCCGCAGGCACCACCGGCCCGGAGGTGTTGAAAAAGCGCTCGGACATTGGGTTTGTCTCGTTCGCGGAGCACCGGACGGCAAGCATCGTAACGCATCCATTGCACGACGACGATCAGCCACGGGCCGTTGATGGCTTGGCGTTGCCGGGGATAGCATGGCCCATCGTGCATGAAGGTGCGAAAGGCGCATGGCCGCGGACAAACGACCGACCAAACGCCGGCGGAACTGGCCGCAGCAGCCGGTGTTCCGGGGTTGGCTTTCGACGGACGCCGACGAGATCACCCGCCGGGAGTGGCGAGGTCGGACGGAGATCGACGACGTGGCGGTCGCCGACGCGCATTGCGCCCCGTTCTGCGACTACCAGGTCACCTCATCGAACGGCAACCGCTACGCCGTTGAAGTCCGCGCCTTCGGCGAGCGCATCAACTCGTGCGAGTGCCGCGACTTCGCCACCAACGGTCTCGGCACCTGCAAGCACATCGAGGGCGTTGTGCAGCGTGTGCGCAGGCGCGGCCGGTCGGCGACGAGCCCGAGAATCGAGGTCTATGTGGACGAGAGGCGCGGGCGTTCCCTGCGTCTGGCCGTGCCGGACGCGGTCGCGAGCGTCAGCCCGGCTCTGGCCGAGGACATGCGGCACCTTTGCAGCCGTCTGCGGCGAGGTTCGAGAAAAGCGCTCGGCGAACTCAAGCGGACGGCCGAAGCCAATCCGGATGCTCTGCGGGTGTCCCGCCGGCTCGACGCCTGGCTGGATGCCAGGCGGGCTGCGGCTCGACGGGTCCGGGACCGCACCGCCTTCGAGACGCGGCTTGCCACCGGCGAGCGGTCGATCGACGACCTGCTCCGGAGACCGTTGCTGCCCTACCAGGTCGACGGCGTCCTGCATCTTGCCTTCGGCGAACGCGCTTTGCTCGCCGACGACATGGGCCTCGGCAAGACCGTGCAGGCCATCGCGGCATGCGCGCTGCTCAAGGAACTGCGTGGCATCGAACGCGTGCTGGTGGTGTCGCCTGCGTCTCTGAAGGCCGAATGGGAGGAGCAGATTCGACTGTTTTCGGACCTGCCCGCCACCGCCGTGTTCGGCAATGCCGCCGAGCGGCGTCGCCAGTACCGGGGCGGCGGGTTCTTCACGCTGTGCAACTACGAACAGGTGCTGGCTGACGGCGACGATCTGCCCGCGCTGGTGCGCCCGGACGTGATCGTCCTCGACGAGGCGCAACGCATCAAGAACCTGCAAACGAAGACCGCTGCGGCGATCAAGAAGCTCGACAGCCGGTATGCGTTCGTGCTGACCGGAACGCCGCTCGAAAACCGCATCGACGAGCTGTATTCCATCCTGCAGTTCGTCGACCCGAGTCTGCTCGGGCCGCTGTTCCGCTTCAACAGGGACTTCTACGAACTGGACGATCGGGGGCGACCCGTTGGCTACCGGAACCTCGACGAACTGGCGGAACGGGTCTCGACGGTGATGCTGCGCCGGCGCAAGGAGGATGTCGAAAGCGAGCTGCCGGGACGGACCGCCAAGACGTTCTTCGTGACCATGACTGAAACGCAGCGGAGCCTCTACTCGGACTACGAACATCTCGTCGGCCGACTCGCCGCCATTGCCGCGCGGCGACCGCTGACGAAGGAGGAATTCGAGAAGCTGCAACGCTACCTCGCCTGCATGCGGATGGTCTGCGACACGACCTACATTCTGGACGACCAATCCCGCGACTGTCCGAAGATGGGGGAAATCGAACGCCTGCTGCCGGAACTGCTGGCCGATCCGGCGCGCAAGATCATCGTCTTCTCCGAGTGGGTCCGCATGTTGTCGCTGGTGCGCGAATACGCGAGCGACGCCGGTCTGGAATTCGCCTGGCACACCGGCCAGGTGCCGCAGCAACGCCGCCGCGGGGAGATCCGCCGGTTCCGGGAGGATCCGGACTGCCGGCTGTTCCTGTCGTCGGAATCCGGCGGCGTCGGACTCAACCTCCAAGCGGCCGATACGGTCATCAACCTGGATCAGCCCTGGAATCCGGCCCGCCTCGAGCAACGCATCGCCCGTGCCTGGCGGAAGCGGCAGAAGCGGCCCGTCACCGTGATCAACCTGGTGAGCGAGGACACCATCGAACACCGCATGCTCGCGCTGCTCGAACAGAAGCGGGCGCTGGCGGACGCCGTGCTCGACCGCCAAGGAGACCCGGCGCTGGTGAAGATGCCGAACTCCCGCTCCGCCTTTCTCGAACGGCTGAATCAGGTGCTCGACCACGCGCCGCCGGCAGTCCCGACCGAATCCGAACCAATCGACATGCTTCGCGATGACCTCGTGGCGCTGCATGGCGCCGCGTTGCACCGGATCCTCGCCCGTGACGGCGAGGACGGCGTGCTGATCGTCGTCTCCCTGCCGCCGGAGCGGATCGCCGAAGAGCAAGATCGCCTCGCCGAGCGGTTCGACGTGCCGGTCAGCGTCATCGACCAGACGACCCACGAAGCCATGCTCCGGCTTGCCGGGGCCGGATTCGTCGCCATGCCGACCGAAGGGCTGCGGGAGGTCTTCCCCGGACCCGAAGCGCAGACCGGGAACGTTGCCGACCGTCGGCGGAAGCGCGCCGACGCGCTCGTTCAGCGCGCACGGCGCAAGTTCAAGGCCGCCACGCTCCTCGAGGGCGGCGGCTTCGCCGAGGAGGCTCTCGCGCCCGCTGCGGAAGCCGCACGTTTCGCTGCGGGCGCGATCGCCGCGCTGCGGGGGCTAGGCGAACCGGATGACGCGGAGTCCGCCGCTGCCTTCCTGGCGCGGACGGAACCGGACAACGGATTCGAGAACCTTCCGCACGGCGTGATCGGCATCCTCTCCGGGGACCACGGTGACGACGGCATCGCACCCGTGGGCAGCCTGATCGATCAGGTCGACGACGCTTTGCGCCAGGATTGAGCATGCCGCGCGGAGGGTCGTCGCGCTTTCTTCGCTGCGGCCAATGTGGTGCCATGCGAAGTCAAAGAACGGTCCTTAACTCCGATTGCCTTCTCTTCGGCCTCCAAGGCCTGCGAGTTCCCGCTCGGCCGTGCGGCGTTGTGCACGCCGGGCATAGTCCAGCGACGTGCGACCCGCATCGTCGCGGACCTTGAGATCGGCACCGGCACGTGCCAACGCGCGGATCGCGTCGCGACCGACCCCGCGGGCGGCAAGTAGGTGCAAGGGCGTGCGTCCGACATCGTCTCGCACGTTCGGATCGGCGCCGTGGTCGAGCAGGATGCGAACCTTCGCGCCGTGACCGTGATTGGCGTCGTGGTGCAGGAGGGTGCGTTCGCCGGCGCCCTCGTTGATATCCCACCCATGGCTTTGCAGCAGGGGAATTGCGTCGCTCATCACGGCCGACGGCATGAACTTGATTGGGCCGCGGGTGGGGTCGGCGCCGCGTTCAAGCAGGAAGCGGACGCCCGGGATGTCGCCCGTGCGAAGCTTCCAGGACAGCGGCGTATCGCCATTGAAATGCACCGTGGTCTGCACATCGATGTCGGCGCCGCGAGCGAGGAGCAACTCGGCCACCGCGGTGGATTGCCAGTGGTGGATCGCCTGGGCGATGCCCCGGCCGGCCGTGAACTCGGCCGTTGCGAGCGGGGGATCGGTCTCGAGGTGATCCCGGACATCCGACAGCCGATCTCCCAAGACGGCGTCTCGGAAGTCCCGTACCACGCGCGGGATGAGCAACTCGGCGATCTCGAGGTGCGCTTTCCGGTAGCAGTGGCCGTCGTTTTGGCTCACGCAGGCATGCAGCAGCGGGTGTGCCCCGTAGCCGGCATGGGAGAGCAGTCCGGGCGTTTCGGCAAGGACGCCCTTCGCAGCGCCCGCGTCGCCGTCGCGGAACGCGGCAAGGAAGGATCGTTGGCTGTTCACGAGGGTGGATAGTATCTTTGTACCGGCACTGTGACGTAAGCGGCTGCGGCCGGTCGAGTTGCCCGAGCATGAGATGACGTCCGCCAATAAACCAGCGAGGATCGATGCCTGACCGGTACCGTCGGGCAGCGGCTTTCTTGGCGCTGCCGACTCTGTTGGCTGTCGGCATCCTGTCGGGCTGCATGGGTGCCCCGATTCGTGGCGGACCGGCGGAGCTGGCTCGAGGGGAAGCGCTGGCGATTCCCGAGGAATTGCTCCTCGACGTGGGAATCGCCGTTTTCGATGCAACGGGTCCGCGCCTGGACGGCGATGCCGACGAATCCGTGTTCCAAAACGACGAAGTACTCAGGGCCGAGCGCAACTACCTGCCGTATGTCGTCGGCGAGCATCTCCAGGCGGCCGAGACGTGGGGTGCCGTTCGGGTCATCCCCCGACCCAGGGCCGCCATCGATGTGACGGTGACGGGCACCATCACCCAATCCGACGGCGAGTCGCTGACCTTTCGTGCCAAGGCCACCGATGCCACGGGGGGCGTGTGGTTCGACAACGAATACCGGGCGGTCGCGGCGTCCGGCGCGTACGACCGAGGGGAGGAGTTCGAGGATCCGTTCGCTCCTGCCTACGCGGCGTTGGCGGCGGACATGGGGGCCGGTCTCCGCGCCCTGACCCTCGATGATCTCGCCCGCATACGCGCCGTGGCCGAGGTCGGCTTCGGCCATTCCCTCGTACCGGAAGCGTTCGCCAGGCACGTCGAGCCGAAGCCGGAAGGCGGACACGAACTGCGCCGCCTGCCGGCAGACGAAGATCCGATGCTGGCGCGGGTCCGCGATGTCCGCCAGCGCGAGCACCTGTTCATCGACCAGGTCAACGAGTACTACGACGACTTCTCGGCCGGTATCCAGGGCGTCTACGACGAATGGCGCCGTCAGGCGTTCAGCAGTCGGCGGGAACAGCGCGAACTCAAACTGAAGGCGGACGCGTACGTGCTGCTGGGTTCGGCGAGGATCGTCGCCGGGCTGGCACGCATGGACCACGATCTGCCAGGTCGCCTGGGCTTGGATTGGGTAACGCGGGGCATGGATCTGATTCGCGGGGCGGACACCAGCGAGGGCCAGATTCGCGACAACGCGGAGTCGCTCCGCGAAGCCGGTTCCTCGACCGCAGCGAGCCTGCTGCCGCACACCACCGCCTTGGAGAACCGGACCACGAGACTGCAACGAGGCGTTGACGCCCGTTACGGCCAATTGCGCACGATACTCGGCCGCCTTTACCGGGAAGAGTTCGGCCTCCCACCGAACGCGCCACCGCGGGAGGAGAAACAGCCCCCTCGATCTGCGGCTGCCGCGCCAGACCCACCGGAGTGGCCGGTGGTCGACCCTTTGGCTGAGCCGGCGTCGGAACTCGCGCGCACCGTGCCCGCTACACGGCTCGAGAGGAAGACGTCCGAGGCCAAGGACGAGCTCCGGGCCGGGAACGTGCAGGTGGCGATCAACATGCTCGACCGGATGCTCGACGACGACGAAGAGTTGGGCACCCCGGCGGCGGCACGGATCTACACGTTGCTCGCTCTCGGCCACTTCGCGCAGTCCGACGATGGGCGGGCCCTGAATGCGCTCAACCAGGTCGTGAACAGGGCTTGCACGAACATCTGCTGGACTGGAACGGCGGGGACGGCCAACGAGAGGCGACGTCACTTCAACCCGATCCGGCCCACCGTCCATCAGTTCATCGCCGCGGCACAGGAGGAGGTCCACTACGGCGACTTCGACTACGCCATCGAGATGCTGACCGACCTCGTAGGCGACCCCTTGGCCAACCCTCCATCGACGATGAGTCGCGACGTGGCGAAAAGCCTGGGCGTGTTCTCACTTCGGCCGTCGGAACAAGCGGCGGCGTATCAGGCTCTCGCCAGGGCCCATGTTGGGAAGCAGGACTACACGGCGGCTTCGGCCGTCTACGAGAGGATCCTCCGCATGACCAGAGTACCGCCTTGGCACCGCGACATCAGCAACGAGAGCCTCGCCCTGATCTACTTCTCCCGCGGGGCTTACAGAAAGTCCTTGGAATACCAACGAGCATGGTTGGAGACCTCGAACTGGGTGGGAGATGCCTGTGCGAAGGTCTGTCCGTTGGACCCGGGCGTGTGAACGGCCCCGCCGACTACGACGCCTTCGCACGGGTCTACAACCGGCACTCCCGCCAGACGCCCCGCCGGATCGGAAGACCCGTAGGGGCGGGGCTCGTCCCCGCCCGGATGGGATGCGATGCCGGCGTGCGGGACGGGACAAGCCCGTCCCCTACGGCGCTCACCAGTTGGTGAACGCCCCGTCCGGGCGGCGAAGTTGCGGCGGCCAACCGTTCAACGGCGCGGGATGCGCCTCGGCCAGCGCTTCGTCGAATTCGACGCCCAGTCCGGGCACGTCCCGGCAGCGGGCATAGCCGTCCTCCCACAGGATCTGCTGCGGGAACAGGTCCGTGGCGGAGGTACGCGGCGCGGTTGGCATCTCCTGCACGCCGACGTTGGTGGTCGCCATGCACAGCGCAACCCCGGCCGCGGCGCTCACCGGCCCCAGCGGATTGTGCGGAACGATGTCGATGTAGTGCGTCTCGCACCAATGGGCGATCTTCAGGGCTTCGGTCAAGCCGCCGACGAGGCCGAGATCGATGCGGGCGTAGTTGATGAGTTCCTCCTCGATGACCTCCCGGAACGCCCACTTGGACGTCCACTGTTCGCCGGCCGCTACGGGCACGGAGACGTGTCGGGCGAGTGTCCGGTAGCTTGCCGGGTTCTCGGATCGGAGCGGATCCTCGATGAAGAACGGGTGGTAGGGTTCGAGGCGCCGGCACAGGTCGACGGCATGCGCGGTGTCGAGGCGGGTATGCACGTCGAGGCAAAGGCCAAGCTCGTCGCCCACGGCATCGCGCACGGCGGCCATGTGCCGGACGGCGTCGCGCACGGCCTCCGAGGGGTCCAGAACATCCTTCTCGCCGGCCTGGATCGCCACGGGCCAGCGCAGGAATTTCCAGCCCGCCGCCAAGTGGGCGTGGCAGTTGGCGATGAGGTCGTCGAGGTTGCCTCCCTCCACATGCGGGTAGCACACGACCTTGTCCCGGACCGGGCCCCCGAGAAGCCGGTACACGGGCAACCCGAGCGCCTTGCCCTTGATATCCCAAAGCGCCACGTCGATGGCGCTGATGGCGCACCCGTAGACCTTGTCCGCCGGAAAGTACGAGCCGCGGAACATGTGTTGCCAGTGACGTTCGATCGCGAGGGGGTCTTCGCCGACGACCACCTCTCCCAAGTGCTTGACGGCTTGGTCGACGGCGGCGCCCCAGCCGCCGATGCCGACCTCGCCCAAGCCGGAGATGCCTGCATCGGTCTCCACCTTGACGATGAAGTACCGCCGGGTCCCGTCGTGGCAGCAGAACGTCTTGATCCCGGTGACTTTCATGGTTTGTCCGGTAGATCGTGGACCGTGAGTATGACGCCTACATGCCGACGAATGATGGATGAAGCGTTGTGATCGACGGTCATGCCGACGATTCGCCCGTGGATACTCGCTCCGGCCGCGTTCGCGGTGTCGGTATTGGCGGCCGACAGCGACGAAACGGCTTCGGGAAACGTGTCGGACGGCGCAAGCCCTGCACAGGTCGAGGAGGTGATCGTCACGGCGCCGCGGCCGGCGCCGGGCAAGGTATTGCCGCTCGAATACATGGAACAGACCTACGTCGCCCGGGACAAGGGGTCATGCCTCTATCGGCGCGGCGACTACGAGGAAGCGTTTCCGTACCTGCTCGCGGCCGCGAAGCGCGGCTTTCCACAACCTCGTTGCCGACTTAACCGGGTGACGGACATGCTGGATGTGCTGATCGGCTGGCCCGACATGGTGCTGCTGTTCGCGGTGGGGCTGGGCGTTGCGGTCTTCCTTGCCCGAGACGACCCAGTGCCGTCGCCCACGTTCGTGACGTCGATCTACTACCTCGATGTCGACCAGGGCACCTATTTTGGCAATCGGCTCTATCGAAACTGGGGATCTGCGGCATTCGAGGACGTTATGGATGTCGCTTGCGTGGCCGATGGCGGGTGGGGGCTGGGCTGTCCTACTTCCACCCTACCACCATTTGATCTCCACCTACCCTACATCCCCATATAGGATAGGTGATTCTCGTGCGGGTGAACCTGACAATCCGCTTGGACTTTCGGTCGTATTCGACCGTGATGTGGTAAGGCAACAGCGGTTCACACCAGCCGGGATCACGGGGTGGAGGCCGCTCGGCCAGACAGCGCATCAAGTCGGACCAGTCGTGCCAGCCGTCGAGGTGCATGTAAGTCACCCACAGTCCGCCCGCTTCCGCGCATTCCTGACGGGCGAGATCGAACTGGCCCGCAAGTTCCTCATGGGAGACGTTGACGGCAGCGCAGCCAGCCAACGCTAGGGCAAGAGATACAATAGCGGTTCGCTCTAGTGGCATTCAATCCATC
>JAPPND010000116.1 GCA_028818795.1 Gammaproteobacteria bacterium
GACCAGTGCGGCGCAGATTCCTAGCACATCCCTCCTCGACGGGTGTTGTCCCCCGATGACCATCGAGAGAGCACGAGGCCAGCCGCAATCAGCGCTAGCCCAGCCACGGCGCTGGGATGGATGGCTTCGCCCAGCACGACCGCTATCAGGACCAGCGACAGAAACGGCGCAAGGAAGATGAGCGCGCCGAGTTTCCCCGATTGTTTGGTTAGGGCCATGGCGCGCTGCCACAGCAGGAAGGCGACCCCGGTCTCGATGAGACCCACCCACGCGCCGTAGCCAAGGGTCTCGAGGTTCAATGCCGGCAATCCCACGGTTGCCCAGCAGACCAGGGTCACGAGGCATGTGGCGACCGCGAATCCGTTCAGCATGAGTGGAACCGGGTGGATGCCGAGGCGAACGGTCATGATCCAATACCAGGCCCATATCAATGCGCTGCCCAACGCCAAGGCCACACCGAGGGGGTCGAAGTGGCCGAGGCCGTCGAATCCTCCCTTGGTCAGGATCACCACGACCCCGACGTAGCCGACTACGACGCCGATCCAGCCCCGCGCGGAAAGTCTTTGTCGTAGTAGTGGGATGGCCAATAACGCCAACGCGATCGCCCAGGTGAAGTTGAGCGGTTGCGCGATCTGCGCCGGAAGCCGGTCGTAGGCTTCGAACAGGATGAGGTAGTAGGCGAACGGGTTGACCAGTCCGAGCGCCCCCGCCGCAAGGTGCTGGCGCAAGCTCAATTTCGCGCTCACGAACCCTCTCGCCGCCGCGAAGAAGACCAACGCGATGACGCAGCCGAGCAGCAGCAGTTGCACGGCGGCCAAGTCGCGGAGACCAAGCTTGAATCCCGTGGCCACGGTGGACCATAGGGCAACGCTTGCCAGTGCGTAGGCAAGGGCGCGCCGTTCCCGTGCAGCGACGTCCATGGTCCGCCGCCTGTATCAGCGCCTCAAGCGGTCGGGTGCTCCGCTACCACGTCGCCAGGAGAGATCTGCCCCGATGCGACAACGTGCGCGCGGATCCCGGCGCTATGGGTGAACGCTTTGACGACGTCTTGCGGTCTGACCGAGGAGGTTGCCAGGCGACCGCCGAGGACTAGACACGGTTCGCAGAGTTCGAAGCCCTCCAGCGTCGCCCCGCCGAGGCGGAATGTTCGGCCCACCAGGTCGTTTAGGCGGATCCCACGGGTGACCACGTTGCGACCGGTCTCGTCCGGCGACACGCTTAGGCCAGTGGTCTCGTTGAACGCTTCCACGGCTTCGGCCTCGATGATGGAGACGACACCGTGTCCGGCGTACCGGTCGCCGATCAACCCGACGTCTGCGCGTAGCTCCGCGTGCGGGATCGACTCCTTTGGTTCGCCGTGGTTTGCGGAAATATAGATAGCGTCGATGCTGCCGGCCATGGGAGAGCCTGTCGTGCCCAGGATGGAAGATACGTTAGCACGCCGCAAAACGGTTCGGCGGTTGGACCCGGACCTAGGCGGGTCTGCCGAACATCGATCCATTGCGGTCGGTGCAGTAAACTGCGGATCATTTCCGACCCACAACTAAGGAACGAGCATGGCGATTCAAGAAGGCGATCGGCTACCGGACGCGACGCTGCACGTAATGCGGGGCGGCCGCCCGACGGCGGTCACCACCGGTGAACTGTTTGGCGGGAAAAAGGTGGTCCTGTTCGCGGTCCCCGGTGCTTTCACGCCGACCTGCTCTCAGGCACATCTGCCCGGCTATGTCGCCAACGCCGATGAGATCAAGGCCAGGGGCGTGGACAGCATCGTCTGCGTCGCAGTCAACGACGCGTTCGTGATGAACGCCTGGGGTGCGGACAGGAATGCCGAGGAGTTGGTCATGGCCGGGGACGGCAATGGCGAATTCACCGCCGCCATCGGGCTCGAAATGGATGGCCGCGGTTTCGGTCTAGGCACCCGCTCGGAACGTTACGCCATGATCGTCGACGATGGCGTCGTCGCCAAGCTCGCGGTGGAAGCACCCGGCGCCTTCGAGGTGAGCAAGGCGGAGGCGATTCTCGAAGCGCTCTAGGGATTGCCCGGATATGTGCCGGCGAGCCATGGTTCGTTTGCGCGGGGACACCGATGAGCGCTGCGGGCGGGCGGCCAGCGCGATTCGCCTTTGCGTCCTGGTTGGGGCGCTTGTCGGCGCAACGCTGCACGATGCGGATCACGCCTTCGACGAAGGAGATGTGCCCTGCAGCGTGTGTCTCCACGCCGACCGCCTGGCCAGTGCCGCCACGGCCGCGCCGTCCATCCCGGCGACCCGCCTCCCCGACGTCACCGTCGATCTCCGTCAGGTTGTTGTTTTGGTTTCCGTGAGGATCGCGAAGGAGCACCGGCCACGCGCCCCTCCGTTCGTGGGATGACCCACGCCGGTACATGCCGGCACGCCGAGCGAGGAGCACCTCAGACCGGCAAGTGAAAGGTCCCCTGGCGGCCAGCAACTTGACTGGAACGCGACGCTTCCCGACGGACAGAAGAAAGTCACCAAGCGGAGGCAAATCATGACATATCGCACAGCAGTCGGTGCCCTGGCGCTCATTGTCGGCCACGGTGCCGTCGCTGCGGAGACCCACGGCACCCATGAGCACGGCCACGCCGTCCTGAAGTTGGTACAGGAAGGCGCCGAGGTCGTCGTCCATTTTCAGAGTCCCCTCGATTCCATCGTCGGCTTCGAACACGAGCCGGAAAACGACGAGCAACGCACTGCCCTCGATGAGGCGATGCGAACTGTTCAAGTCGCGGAGAACATCGTCCGCCTACCCGCTGTTTGCACGTTGGACGGCGAACCCGAGGTCAACGTCCCATACCTTGGCGACAACGACGGCGACGACCATGACAAGGCGGATGAGCATTCCGACACCGCCCACGCCGAGCACGAGTCCACCGAGGACGGGCACGACCACGACACGGACGAACATGCCGATGTGCATGCCGATCTCGAGGCCGCGTTCAAGTACCGTTGCGAAGATGGGATCGAGTGGCTGGAGGCAACCGCGCTCGCGACCTTCGGCGGCCTGGAGGAAGTCGAACTTCAAGCGGTGGGTTCCGACGCCACCGTCGTCGAGACCTTGACCCCGGCATCGCCACGAGCTGCGCTGACCGGGTTCTAGCTGGCCCTGGCGACCATGGCGACACCGGACTCGCCCGCAATTCGGCTGGCTCGGATCGAGTTCGCGTATGGCGACGGCGTCCCCGTTGTCGATATCGCCGAACTGGAAGTCGCCCGGGGCGAGCGTCTCTTCGTGGAGGGGCCGAGCGGCAGCGGCAAGAGTACGCTGCTGTGCCTCGTGGCCGGAATCCTGACGCCAACCGCCGGAACGGTGGATGTTCTTGGCGAGGCGGTGTCGGCATTGGGAGCGGCGGCCCGGGACCGGTTTCGCGCGGAGAAGATCGGCTTCGTGTTCCAGATGTTCAACCTGCTGCCGTACCTGTCGCTCGTCGACAACGTTGTGCTGCCGTGCCACTTCTCCCGGGCGAGGGCGGCGGTGGCGTTGCAGAACTCGGCAACGCTCCGCGACGAGGCGGTGCGGCTGCTCGAACGGCTCGGCCTCGGGGCAAGCGCCCTTGGTGGGCGACGGGTCACTGAACTCAGCATCGGTCAGCAGCAACGTGTCGCCGTAGCGCGGGCGCTGATTGGCCGCCCGCCGCTGGTAATGGCCGACGAGCCGACTTCGGCGATGGACTCCACCGCGAGGTTCGCCTTCGTCGAGCTGCTCTTGGAGGAGTGTGCGATCGCCGGGAGCACGGTGGTCTTCGTGAGCCACGACCCATCGCTCGCGGCGTCGTTCGAGCGGAGCGTCTCGATGACTGAGATCAATGCGGCGCCGACGGAGGGAGCGGTCGATGCGGTCTAGCGCCATCCTGTTCTCGTTGGCGGCGAAGAGCTTGCTCAATCGACGCCTGACGGCCGGACTAACCGTGCTGTCCGTGGCCGTCAGCGTCGCGCTCTTGATCGGCGTCGACCGGGTCCGCACCGAAGCCCGGACGAGTTTCACGAACACCATCTCCGGTGCCGATCTCATCGTCGGTGCGCGCAGCGGCCCGATCAACCTGCTGCTTTACTCGGTGTTTCGCATCGGCGATGCCACGAACAACATCGGTTGGGACAGCTACCAGGAGATCCGCGCGCGAGGCGAAGTCGCTTGGACGATTCCGATCTCGCTGGGTGATTCCCACCGGGGTTTCCGGGTGATGGGCACCGACGACGGCTACTTCGAGCACTACCGATTCGCACGGGGCCGCGCGCTCGCCTTCTCCGACGGCGACGTGTTCGTCCATGTCAACGACACGGTTCTCGGCGCCGACGTCGCGGAGTCCCTAGGCTACGCGGTGGGCGACGCCATCATCGTCTCGCACGGTATCGGCGACGTGAGCTTCGAGGACCACGACGAACTGCCGTTCAAGGTGACCGGAATCCTTGCCAGGACCGGTACGCCGGTGGACCGCACGGTGCATGTCACGTTGGCGGGTATCGAAGCCATTCACTCCGCTTGGGCGACGACGCCGCGTGCCCGGGAGTCCGTGGTTGCCGCGGAGGCCGTCGAGGAGGAACTCAAACCGGATGCGATCACGGCGTGCATCGTAGGGCTTGAGTCGAGGTTGATGCTGTTCGGCCTGCAGCGGTTCATAAACGAATACACGGCTGAACCGCTGATGGCGATCGTGCCGGGGGTGACGCTTCAGCAGCTCTGGGAACTCTTGGGCGCCGCGGAGGCGGCGCTTCTGGTGGTGAGCATCCTAGTCGTTGCCGCAGGGCTCGTCGGCATGTTGACCACCCTCTTGACCAGCCTTGCGGAGCGCCGCCGGGAAATGGCCGTGCTGCGTTCGATGGGCGCGGGTGCCCGCTTGGTGTTCGGCCTGCTCCTCGCGGAGGCGGTACTGCTGGCGGCGGTGGCGGCGCTGTCGGGCGTTGTCGTCGTCCACCTCGCCATGCTCGCGGCGCGACCCTTGGTGCTCGCCGAATTCGGTTTCTATCTCCATGCGGGCTTGCCGGGCGGGTTCGACCTCATCGTGGTGGCCGCGGTGACGGGTGCCGCTGGCTTGCTGGCGAGCGTGCCGGCTTGGCGTGCCTTTCGCCTCTCCCTGGCGGACGGACTCACGGTACGGACGTAGTCTCCATGCACATATCGAGGTGGCGAAGGAGCGTCGAGGTCGCTATGGTTCGGCCCGTGTGGCACGCCGTTTGAGGAAAATGCCATGGAACTGAACCACACCATCGTGCCTTCCCGCGACAAGGAGGCCGCCGCCCGGTTCTTCGCCGGCATCATGGGCCTCGAATACCTTGGCGCGGTCGGTCACTTTGCGCCGGTAGAGGTCAACGACGCGCTCACGATGGACTTCGACAACGCGGCGGAGTTCAAGAGCCACCACTACGCCTTCAAAGTCACCGACGAGGAGTTCGACGGGATCTTCGCGCGTATCGAAGCCGCGAACGTGACCTACGGTTCGGGTCCGTTCTCTTGGGATGACGGCAACATAAACACCCGCCATGGTGGGCGGGGCTTCTATTGGCGTGACATCGACGGCCACTTGATGGAGGTCTTGACCCGCGACGGGTGAAGGCCGGCTTGTTGGATAGGAGAAACTGAGCTGATTACGAGACGACTCGCCGCATTGGTGATCCTCGCATGCCCTGTCTGGGCGCTCGGCGACGACGCGGAACAGGGAGAGGAGAAGGCGAACGAACCCCGGGAACTGACCTGGGACGACCTACTGCCGGAAGGCGAGACCGCACCGCCGCCGGTTGTCGACCATTCCTCCTTGGCGTTGTTCGACGACTTCCCGGTGACAACCGTCGACGGCGTCGTGCCCGAGCTCAACGGCGAGAACGTGAAGCTGCCCGGGTTCGTTGTGCCGCTCGACGTTGTCGGCGACAAGGTAGCAAGTTTCCTCTTGGTGCCGTACTTCGGGGCCTGTATTCACGTACCGCCGCCGCCGTCCAACCAGATCGTGTACGTGGAGTTCGAAGACCCCGTCAAACTCGAGTCCATGTACGACCCGGTCTGGGTGACCGGGAAACTCGGGCTGGAGGGTCATGCGAGCAGTATGGCAAGAGCCGGCTACTCGATGGAGGGCACGTCCCTCGAGAAATACCGCTACTGAGCGTCGGGGACGATCAGAACTCTTCCGCGAGTTGCTCGGCACGCGCCATGGCCGCCTGCAACGACTCCATGGAACGAATCCAAGGCCCGTGTGCGCTGAGTTTCTCCGGTAGGCTCCGGGTAGCGCGCTCTGCTGTTTCGCGGTCCGCGTATATGCCGGCCAAGAGCGCGTAGAACAGTTCGCCATCCCTTTCGACGACCGCGCCGGACATGACCGGCAGATCGTTGTCGGCGATGTACTGCTCGAGGTCTTCCCGGGTCGACAGGGCGATCACCTGGATTACGAAAAAGGTCCCTGGCAAGTCGGCCAGTGCGGTCGGTCGTTCCGGCTGAAACGAAAGCGCTTGGTAGAGCGGAAGTGCCGATGGGTCCCGAGGCGGGGGCTCGACCGGCGAAGCAGGTGTTGGTCCCGGTACCGGGGGGATTACGGCGGCGGGGTTTGCGAAGAGGGGTTTCGGCAGACGTACCGGGCGAGGATTCGCCAGGCGCGCCGGGTCTCGGACACAATCCCAACCGCCGTCTTCGGCGGGCTCGCAGAACCAGTCGACGCCCCTGGCGCGGTCGTCGACGAGCCACTCGGCCCTGGAATCCGCGGTGGACGTTGTATTCGCACATCCCGCCAACATCACGGCAAGCGGTACCAAGGTGACGATTCGTCGAGCGATCATCGCTAGACTAAAACAAATGTCGAAGCCATAGGCAACGACTCGCGGAGATTCTGCCGGAGGGTTCCGAGCGTCCGGCGACCATCGCTACGGCTCGCAGCCGCGCTTCCACGGTAGCTCTTGATCCACCGGCCCGGGAATCGAGACCGTGCCACCGCATTGGGGCATCGCCCGCAGGCCGGAGGCATAGTCGATGGAGACGGTTTCCGACTCATCGGTGAGGGCGGGGACAATGTCCGCGTCTGTCATGAACGCGTTCCAGACCCGAAGTGCGCCGCGGGATCCCGATAGGCCATGGGACTGGTTGTCGTCCCGGCCGATCCACACGATGGCCAGCGAGCTGGCGTCGTAGCCGGCAAACCAGCTGTCCCGGTAGTCGTCGGACGTGCCGGTCTTCCCGGCGACGCCGGAGTCGGCCAGCGGTGACCAACGTCCCGTGCCGCGTTCCATCGCGATTTGGAGGGCGCGCGTCAGCGTGGCAACGTCGCGGGGATCGGCCATCTGTTGGACATCGATGGGATAGCGTTTGACGGTCTTCCCACGAGCGTCCACGACGGCGGTAACGGCGTTGGCGGGCGTTCTGAACCCGCCGCTCGCGAACGATGCATAGATTTCGGAAATCTCGAAGGGCGAGGCGTCGTAGGCACCGAGCAACAACGACGGGTAGGCCGGCGGATACCGAGTAGTGACCTCGCCGAGCCGTTCGGCGATGTCCGCGATGCCGACGTCAAGTCCGACGCGTACCGAGGCGACGTTGAGCGAGTCGCCCAGTGCCCGCACCAGCGGCACAGTGCCATGGAATCTCCCATCGTGGTTGGTGGGCGAGTAGTCGCTGAATTCGGGCAGGGTCATCGCCTTGTCCTCGACGGGAGTCGCGAGGCTGTAGCGGCCGGTCTCCAGGGCGGCGAGGTAGACCAGCGGCTTGATCAACGAACCAATCGGTCGTTTCGCATTGAGTGCGCGGTTGAATCCCTGCCGCCCGGGTTGTCGTCCCCCCACCATGGCCTGGATGTCCCCGGTTTGGCTGGCACGAACGACCACCGCAGCCTGGAGCGTGCCCGCTGGTATGTTCCGGTCCCTTTCTATGGCGGCCAAAGTTAGCTTCGCGGCCGACTCCGCCGTCTGCTGCTTGCCGGGATCCAACGTTGTGTGGATGGCGAGACCCTGTTCCGACAGGGTCTCGCGGTCATAGTCCGAGGCAAGATCGAGGCGTACCAGGTCCATGAAGGCCGGGTAGTAGCGGCCGCCTTCGCGGGTCTGGGTGAGCGACAGGGGTCTCCTCACGGCCTGCTCGAACCCCCCTGCATCGATCAGCGCCAACTCCCGCATGGTGGCGAGAACCAGGTCGCGGCGTTGTTTTGCGCGCTCGGGATGGCGAAACGGGTTGTAGTAGGACGGTCCGTTGATCACGGCGACGAGCAGCGCGATCTCGTGTGCGTCCAGTTCGATGAGCGGCTTGTTGAAATAGAAGTAGCTGCCGAGTCCGAAGCCGTGGATCGCGCGCGCGCCGTCCTGCCCGATGAATATCTCGTTGACGTAGGCGTTCATGAGATCCGCTTTCTCGAACCGTGCATCGAGAATGACCGCAAAGGCGATTTCCCTGAGCTTGCGCACCATGGTCGTGCGGTTGTCCAAGTAGTAGGAGCGGACCAGTTGCTGGGTCAAGGTACTGCCGCCCTGCTCGATCTCGCCGGCGCGAACGTTCGTCCACAGTGCGCGCAGCATTCCCCGGATGTCGAACCCGAAATGCGATTCGAAGTTTCGGTCCTCCACGGCCTTCAGCGCCTCGATCAGCAACGGCGGCGTCTCCTGCGGCGCGACGACCAGTCGGTCCTCGCCGTGCGATGCGAAGAAGCTGCCGATGACCGGGGGCTCCAAGCGGGCGTAGCGCAGTGGTCCGTAGGCACCGGAGACGCCTTCGATCCGGCCTGCCGCGAACCGCACGTCGACGGGTAGGGCAGGCCGTTCGCCGTCGGCGAAACGGAAGGGTCGAAGAGTCGCGCGGACGCGGTCGCCAGACACCAGGTACCGGCCCATGCCTAGCTCGCCCCGGTTGCGGGCTTCGCGGTAGCCGAGGCGGCGCAGTTCACGAACCAGCTCGTTCGGACTCATAGCAAGGCCGGCGTAGATCGCCAGGGGTGCCGCGTATACCCGTGCCGGCAAGGACCAACGGCGCCCCTCGAAGCGGTGCGTGATTTCCCGGTCGAGCACGAAAAGGTAGGCGGCGATGCCAATTGCCGAGAGAGTGAAAACGAGAACAAGCCACTTTGAAGCGGTGAGCACCCAGGAGCGCCGGGCGCGCCGTCGGCGGGTCCTGCGGCTTCGTCGGCGACCCGGCGCGACTGAAGGGTTTCGGCGTGACACCACCTATGCCGCGTCGACTCTCGGGGGCTTAAGCGAGTATTGTCGAGAGGGCGACAGCCACGCCATTCGGACGCGATAGGGTCGCCCCTACGAACCGCTCCGCTTTGCCAGGAGTTCCCGAACGAGATTGTCGGTCACGGCGAGCGCATGTTTTCGACCGAGGTCCATGTTGATGATGTACTTGTCGTCCACCACCAGGGCGGGGACGCCGGTCAGCCCCAGCGAGAGGAATCGACGTTCACCGGCCTCGACCTCGCGCGCGGTGCGCGTTGATGTCAGGGTCCGCAGGAATGCGTCTCGGTCCACGCCGAACCCGTCGACGAACTGCGCCAGCGAGTTGGGCGTCGCGAATCGTCGGTTGCGATCCTGGAGAGCACGGAACAGCCGGCGATGATTGGCATCGAATGCGTTGTGCCGCAGCAAAGCGCGGTGGGCCTTCGCCAGCAGTCGATTCGACGGCGAGTAGGCGACGTGTATGCGCGCGAAAGCCGCGCCGTCATGCAACTTGGATTGCCAGCCGTCGACAAGATCGTCGAAGCTCCGGCAATGGGGGCATTCGTACGAAAAGAAATAGACCACCTCGACTTCGCCGTTACCGTCGGGCTTGTCGAGAGCAATATAGGGTTCGCCGCTCGCTGCGCCGCCGAATCCTAGGCTGTAGTAGAGACCGACGCCGACGACGATCAGGATCAGCGCAGCCACTGCGGCAAGTATGCCGGTGCGGATCGTGGAGATGTTGTCCTTGCGCATTGCCACTTCTCTGTCGAAAACACGCCTGCCGAAACAAGAACAGCCGTAGTCTATAACGCCAAGAGCTTGCTCGCCCGGCAAGGCGGAGCTTGCTCCCGCAAGTTCCGCTTGCGGAACTTGATGGCACCAAAGCGGCAGGTGAGATATGCGGGCTAGGGCGCGCCGCCGGCTTGAGTTTCGGCGCCGCTTCGTCGATGCTTCAACGCTCGATCATACGGGAGGGAACGATGGCCTTGGAGGACTTCCGGAGCGAGGCCCGCGATTGGCTCGAAGACAACTGTCCGCCGGGGGCCCGCGCCGGCGGTCGCGGCAATCGCGACGACGGGCGAATGTGGCGGGACCGGCTCATCGAGAAGGGCTGGTCGGCGCCGACGTGGTCCGCCGAGTACGGGGGTGGTGGCCTCGACAACGAAGAGTACATGGTGCTGATCCAGGAACTGCGCCGGATACGCGCCTCGGTTCCGTTCGGGGGCATGGGACTGTCGCTGATCGGGCCGACGCTCCTCGAGATGGGCACGGAAGATCAGAAGCGTCGCCACATTCCGCCGATCGTGCGCGGCGAGGTCAACTGGTGCCAAGGCTACAGCGAGCCCAGTTCCGGGTCCGACCTGGCGAGCTTGAGAACCCGGGCGGTCGACAACGGCGACCATTTCGTGATCAACGGCCAGAAGATCTGGACCTCCGGCGCGCAGTTCGCGGACTGGATGTTCGCCCTGGTGCGGACGGATCCCGATGTGCCCAAGCACGAGGGCATTAGCTTCGTGCTGCTGACGATGCATCAGCCGGGCGTGACCGTGAAGCCGATCCGTTTGATCAGCGGCAGCTCGCCGTTCTGCGAGACGTTCTTCGATGACGCCATCGCCAAGAAGGAGGACCTTGTCGGCGAACTCAACAAGGGCTGGACGATCGGCAAGCGACTCCTGCAATTCGAGCGCGGCAGCATGGCGTCCCTTGTTGGCGGTGCCGCCGTTCGGGAGGCGGGCCCGACCCTGGAAGGCCGCGCGAAGGACTACGCCGGCGAGCACGATGGTCGAATCGCCGACGACGCGCTCAGGGCGCGCATCATCGAACACAACATCAACAACCAGGCGTATCGCCTCACCCAGCGGCGAACGGTGGAGGAGGCCAAGGACGGTCGAACGCCGGGCCCCGCGACATCGATCTTCAAGATGTACGGCACGGAACTGCAGCAGGACAAGTCGTCACTGCTCGTGGAGATGCGTGGCACCCGGGGTCTCGGGTGGGAGGGTCTCGGCTTCGATGACGCGGAGATCGGGGACACGCGGGCGTTTCTCGCCAACCGCGCGGCGTCGATCTACAGCGGAAGCAACGAGATCCAACGCAACATCATCGCCAAGCGGGTACTTGGGCTGCCCGATTGACGCCCACCTCCTGGAGAAGATCGGCTGCCTCGACGACCGCCGTTGCGACGGTGTGGGTCGCGGGCTGTGCTGACGTGACGTCACCCCCGCCCGAGCCCCCGGTCGCGGAGCAGCGGCCGCACTCGTATACCGTGCATGGCATCACGGTGGAAGACCCCTACCACTGGCTGAAGGATCAGAGCTACCCGAAGGTGGACGACCCGGACGTGCTCGCCTATCTCGAAGCCGAGAACGACTACTTCGACACAGTGATGGCACCGCACAAGGAACTCACGGATACGATCTTCGCCGAGATCAAGGCGCGCCAGAAACCCGACGACGCCAACGTCCCCGTGAAGGACGGGGGCTACTTCTACCAGTGGCGCTTCGAGGCGGAGGGGCAATACCGAATCTGGACCCGCTGGCCGGCGACCGGTCAGGGGGCCGACAAGGGTCCCACGGCTGAGGCCGCGGTGATACTGGACGAACCCGCGCTCGCCGAGGGGGCGGACTACTTTCGGCTCGGTGCGCTCTCGGTCTCCAACGACGGACGGCTGATGGCGTACAGCACCGACATGACGGGCGCAGAACGATTCACGCTGCGCGTCAAGGCGCTCGATACCGGCGAACTGCTCGGCGAGGTCATCGAGAACACATCCGGCAATCCGGTTTGGAGCGCCGACGATGGGTCATTCTTCTACACCGTCGTCGACGACAACTGGCGTCCGTACCAGGTGCGCCGCCACGTGCTCGGCACGTCCGTGGAAGACGATACGATCGTCTACGAGGAGCACGATCCGGGCTTTTTCGTCGGCGTGTCGTCGACGTCTTCCGATCGATACGCGGTCATATCGTCGGGAGACCACGTGACGGCCGAGGTCTATCTCGTTCCCGCCGATGCGCCGGCAAGCGATCTACGCCTGGTGGCTGCCCGGCGGCAAGATCACGACTACACCCTCGACCACCAGGGAGACCGATTCGTCATCCGCACCAACGACACCCACAAGAACAACCGTCTGGTCACGGCACCAGACGACGACCCTTCCGAGGCCGCGTGGGAGACGCTACTTGCCGGTTCCGACGAACGCTACATCACCGGCTTTCAGGCGTTCGCCGACTTTCTGGCCGTGGAGGAGCGGATCGACGGTCTCGACCAGATCCGCCTCATCGACCGCTCGGGCGAAAGTACACACATCCAGTTTCCCGAAACGGCATATCGCGTCGGCATCGGCGCCAACGAGGAGTTCGATAGCGGCACGCTGCGCCTGGGCTACGAGTCCATGGTGACGCCCGACACCGTTTTCGACTACGACTTGGATGCGGCGGAACTTCGCACGA
Source organism: Gammaproteobacteria bacterium (assembly GCA_028818795.1). Lineage (GTDB taxonomy): Bacteria > Pseudomonadota > Gammaproteobacteria > Pseudomonadales > Azotimanducaceae > VXYL01. The sequence continues at coordinate 12,590 of JAPPND010000116.1, forward strand.
GGAAGGTCCAGGAGATTCCGAGCGGCTACGACGCTTCGGCGTACGCCACTGAACGCATTATGGCGCCGGCTCGGGACGGCGTGCGGGTGCCGGTGTCTATCGTCTACCGCAAGGACACGCCGACGGACGGCAGCGCCCCGCTGTACTTATACGGTTATGGTGCCTACGGCTACGGCATGTCGCCGTCCTTCTCGACGACACGCCTGTCCTTGTTGGACCGAGGCTTCATCTACGCCATCGCCCATATCCGTGGCGGCGACGAACTCGGCTACCACTGGTACGAAGCCGGCAAACTCGACCAGCGCACCAACACCTTCAACGACTTCGTGGACGTTGCCCGCCACCTCATTGCCCACGGTTTCACGCAGCAGGGCCGCATCGCCATCGCGGGTGGCAGTGCCGGTGGCGAGTTGATGGGCGCAGCGGTCAACCAGGCGCCGGAACTCTGGGGTGCGGTGGCCGCCCACGTCCCGTTCGTCGACGTGGTCAACAGTATGCTCGACACCTCATTGCCGCTCACCCCGATCGAGTGGCCGGAGTGGGGCAATCCCATCGAGGACAAGGCCGCCTTCGAGTACATGTATTCCTATTCGCCCTACGACCAGCTCAAGTCGGGCCACTACCCACCGATTCTGGTAACGGCAGGACTGAACGACCCGCGGGTGACGTACTGGGAACCGGCAAAGTACGTCGCGAAGCTCAGGACGTTGAAGGAGGACGACAACCCGCTTGTCCTGAAGACCAACATGGGTGCCGGCCATGGCGGAAAGTCCGGTCGATACGACTCGCTCTACGAAGTGGCAGAGGAGTACACGTTCATGCTCTGGTCGCTGGCCGAAGGCCCGTAGGGGCCGCTTGTGGCGGCCCGTGTCGATTGAACGACGTGCTTGGCGCAGGCAGCCGTCACGCCAGGGCCA
>JAPPND010000181.1 GCA_028818795.1 Gammaproteobacteria bacterium
GGCCCCTCGCGCTCCCCGGCTGAGGGCTCTGTCGGGCTGGTCGAACCGTGCATAGCCCGTTTCGAGGAGCCCTTCGAACTACAGTGCCAGAAGACACTGCCGCGGTTCGACCTCGTCTACGAGACCTATGGAGAACTCGACGAGGGCCGCGGTAACGCCGTGCTCGTCTGCCACGCCCTGTCCGGCAACCATCACGCCGCAGGCTACCACTCCGCGGAGGACGCCAAGCCCGGATGGTGGGACACCTGCATCGGCCCCGGCAAACCGATCGACACGACCAAGTTCTTCGTCGTTGCACTCAACAACCTCGGCGGTTGCAGCGGCAGCACCGGACCTCGAACCGTCGACCCCGCCAACGGCGAACCCTACGGTGAACGATTTCCCACCGTGACCGTCAAGGACTGGGTGAAAAGCCAAGCGATGCTCGCCGACGTCTTGGGCATCTCGCGCTTCGCTGCGGTCATCGGCGGCAGTCTGGGCGGCATGCAGGCATTGCAATGGGCGATCGACTATCCGGGCCGGGTCGGACACGCAATCGTCATTGCCGCCGCCGCAAAGCTCTCGGCGCAGAACATCGCCTTCAACGAGATCGCCCGGCAGGCAATCCAGGCAGACCCCGAGTTCCATGAAGGACGCTACCACCAAGCCGACGCGATTCCGCGCAAGGGCCTAATGCTCGCCCGGATGGTCGGACACGTGACCTACCTTTCCGACGACAGCATGGGCGATCGGTTTGGTCGCGAACTGAAATCCGGAGACATCGGATCGGGCCAGGACGTGCAATTCCAGGTGGAGAGCTATCTGCACTACCAGGGAACTTCGTTCTCCGAACGGTTCGACGCCAACACCTACCTGCTCATGACCCGGGCGCTGGACTACTTCGATCCGGCCTTGGAGTTCGACGGCGACCTCGTCCGCGTGCTTGCCCAAACCCAGGCGAAGTTCCTAGTGCTCTCGTTCCTGTCCGATTGGCGCTTCTCCCCGGCGCGCTCCGACGAGATCGTCGACGCCTTGATCGAGGCCCGCAAGGACGTGGTGAGCGCGAAGGTCGACGCGCCCCACGGGCACGACTCCTTCCTGCTTCCCAACGAGCGCTACTTCGATGTGCTCGGCGGTTACCTAGACACCGTCGCCCGGTGTGGTGGTTCATCGACATGAGACCCGACCTCGAGATCATTGCCGCACTCGTCAATCCGGGGGCGCGGGTGTTGGACCTTGGCTGCGGCAGCGGCGAGCTTCTCAAGTGGCTCGCCGCCGAGAAGGGCGTCAACGGCTACGGCATCGAAAACGATCCCAAGGAGATCAGCGCCTGCGTCCGCGCCGGGGTCAACGTGATCGAGCACGACCTCGACGAGGGCCTCGGGCGATTCCCGGACTCGAGCTTCGACATGGTCGTGATGACCGAAACGCTGCAGGCGGTTGCGTCCCCATCGGAACTCATCGACGAAATGCTGCGCATCGGCCAGGAGTGCGTGGTCACGTTCCCGAACTTCGGACATTGGCGATGCCGACTGCACCTTGCCGCGTTGGGCCGAATGCCCGTCGCCGGCCACCTGCCCCATCAGTGGTACGACACGCCCAACATCCACCTGTGCACCTTCCACGACTTCGAGCGTCTGGTTACGGCGAAGCGGTTGCCGATCATCGAGCGCCACGTCGTCAACCGCGACTATCGCGTTCAAGGTCGCTTGAACCCGCTCCGCAACCTGTTCGGCACCATTGCCTTCTACCGGCTCGGGCGGGCTCTTCCATGCGAGGGGCAGGCCCCTCGCGCTCCCCGGCTGAGGGCTCCGGTCACGTGAGGAACGCCGCACTAGCGACCGTCCTGCTGTTCGTGCTGTTTCCGGCCCACGCCGAGCAATTCAAACGATTCGGCGACTGGCGCGTGCACTACATCGCGTTCAACGCCTCGGTGCTTTCCGCCGAGACCGCCGAGCGCTACGAGATCGTGCGGGGAAGCAACAAGGGCCTGGTGAACATCACCGCGATCGGCCCCTCCGGAAAAGGAGAGAAGGTTTCGGTGAATGGCCGGTTCAAGAACCTGCTCGACCAGACGACGAAGCTCGACTTCCGCGAGATCGACGACAAGGGCACCGTGTACTACTTGGCGGCATTCGACTTCGAGGATGCAGAGTACCTGCGCTTCGAAATCACCGTCGAGTTGCCGAAGCACGGGTCCGAGACCTTTCGGTTCCAGCACGCGCTCTATCGGGAAGCGTAGGTGGTCGACCAATCGCCAACGCGTGTCGTTGTCGCGACGGGCAACCCCGGCAAGGTCAGGGAACTCACCGAGGCGTTGGCCGGGCTTCCTTTCGAACTGGTGGCCCAGGGCGAACTCGGCATCGAAGCGGCGCCGGAAACCGCCTGCACATTCATCGAGAACGCCCTGGGCAAGGCTCGTCACGCCGCCGGCCAATCCGGATTGGCGGCCATTGCCGACGACTCCGGCCTCGTGGTCCCGTCCCTGGGCGGCGCGCCCGGCATTCACTCCGCGCGCTACGCCGGCGCGGATGCGACCGACGCCGACAACAACACCAAGTTGCTGCGCGAACTCGGAACCCGCACGCCCTGCGCTGCGTACTTCACCTGCTGCCTCGTCTACATTGCCTCGCCCGCCGACCCGGCCCCCGTCGTTGCAGCGGCCCGGTGGCACGGGGAGATCATTGCTTCGCCCCGGGGCGTCAACGGCTTCGGCTACGATCCACACTTTCTGGTTCCGAACTTGGGGAAGACGTCCGCGCAACTGCCTCTGGCGGAAAAGAACCGTCTGTCCCATCGTGGCCAGGCATGCCGCCTGCTCGCCGGACTGCTGGCGGAGAACCGCGGGATGTCCGCGCGCCAATGACGCCGCCTGCCGAAGTGGGCCTCTATGTCCACTTCCCGTGGTGCGTGCGCAAGTGCCCCTACTGCGACTTCAACTCGCATCCGCTGAAGGAACCGCTGCGCGAGGCCGAGTACCGCAAGGCGTTGCTCGACGACTTCGAACGGGAACTCGAACGATTCGGCGATCGACGCATCACCACCGTGTACTTCGGCGGCGGCACGCCCAGCCTTTTCTCGCCGGAGACCTTCCGAGTCCTGCTCGACCGTGTGCCCGACGCCCGGGAAGTCACCCTCGAGACGAACCCCGGAACCGTCGAGCGCGGCGACTTCGCCGGCTATCGGCGTGCGGGCATCACGCGCGTGTCCCTCGGGGCGCAGAGTTTCGACGCGGCACGCCTGAATGTTCTGGGTCGAATCCATGGTACCGACGACATTGCGAACGCCGTGCGGGAATCGAAGTTAGCGGCTGTGCAGAGCCTGAACATCGATCTGATGTATGCATTGCCCGAGCAGACAGTCGAGGAGGCCCTCGACGACCTGGCCCAAGCCATTCGCCTGGAACCGGACCACATCTCCTGGTACCAACTCACCATCGAGCCAAAGACGGAATTCGCCCGCCGACCGCCCGTGGGGCTACCCGACGTCGACCGGGCCTGCGAGATCGAAGAAGCGGGTATCGAGTTGCTGGAACGCCATGGGTACCGGCGCTACGAGGTTTCCGCATTTGCGAGGGACGGCCATTCGTGCGCCCATAACGTGAACTACTGGCGGTTCGGCGACTACATGGGCATCGGTGCGGGCGCCCATGGCAAGTTCACGAACGGCGACGGCGAAGTGGTCCGCACCGCCAAGGCGAGCCAACCGCGGCTGTATCTGAACGGCGGCGACGGCGAGACCACTGCGGTGCCGTACGACGAGCTGCCGGGCGAATTCGTGATGAACGCGCTGCGGCTTGTGGACGGTGTGGAGAACGACCTATTCGAGGCACGAACCGGGTTGGGATTCGACGTCATCGCTCAGACGTTGGCCGAATTGGAGGATTGGGGCCTGATGTCAGCCGGTCGACTGGCGTTGACGGCAAGGGGATATCGCCAGCTAAACGGGGTCGTGGCGCATTTCCTTGCTTAGGCTCGGCTAGCACGGCCGCGACAACGCATACTCTCAGTCAACCGGTCCCCAAACCTCCTCCTCGTTTCGCTCGGCGACCGCGAGCGCCCATTCGTTGCCGAGACGGGCTGCGTACCGGCGCAGATGGTGCCCTTGATGGATGTCGTGACCGGGCTCGGGCAGTGCGTCCAACAACGCGAAGGCCTCCGGCGGCACGGCGCGGCACATGAGCCGGCGCCACGCGAAGCGGAAGCGCTCGTCCTCGATCTCGTCGCGGCGACGCCAGTATTCCTCTAGCGTCAGCGTCGGGTCATCGTCCAGATGTTCGACCGCCCAAACCCAATAGGCTTCATGCCGATACGCAGAGTCACGCTCCCGAAGCACGGCCGCAGCTGCCTCGTGCTCTAACGACAGGTCGAGCCGGCCGGCCCTACGCAGCAGTTTCACACAACCCGCGTGCACCATGGCGAGTTTTGCGGCCCCGTCCGCCGCGCACACCTCGCGCAGTTGGGGCGTCGCCTCAACATCGCGACCGTCGGCTATTCCGAATTGCTCCTTCGAGTCGTACACGATGAACGCGGCGCATTCCGGCTTCCCGAGCGCATCCCTAACGGCTCGCCGGGCTCCCGCAACGTCTGTGAACGCCTCTTCCCATGGGGCTTCTACCGGTAGCGGGGCGGGTGGCGGTTCCCACCCGCCGCCGTAGTAAGGAGGTCGTACCATGCGCATACCCTCCCGCCCGTATCGTCCAGCCAGCGCCGCGCTGCAGTCGTCGGGTACGCCTTCGGTCCACGGGTCGGGGCACATTCCCCTGAGCTCGGCGAGCGTTGCGATATCCTCAGCGGCAATACTTGCGTGGGGCACATCCGGCGAGCGGATTTGGCTAGAAGACACGGACGCCTCCCCCAAGGAGTCGCCGGCTCGCGCCATGGGGCCCGGTGGTTCGGCATCGCGTTTCGGAGCGGTATGCCAATACACCGCGCCACCGATTGCGCACAGAAGAACGCCTGCCGCGGTGAAACGCAGCGACCGATTGTGGGATTGTCTACCCGCCACCTCTACAAAACCTACTGGCGTTAAAGCCGATGTTGTCTTCAATGGTCTCCCAATCTTCGGGATGGTGGCGCGAATGGCGGCCGGTATTGGCGTGGTATACGTGGTGAGCGTTCTCGTGAACCGCCATCTCGTAGCGATTGCTAGTGGATCTGACGTCGAAAGGGTTGTAGACAGAGCGGTACGTCCCGTTGTCGTACCGCGCCTCCGTTTCTGTGTCGAAAATGATCTGATGGTTGGAGGTGTCCGTTCGCTGCTTGCTCGTAAGCCCGCGTTTGCGGACGCAGTCTTCCATTCGCTCGACCTTTTCCTCCACCTCCTCGACGGCATTGTCGAAAGCTTCGGCGACCAGGGCGGCAAGTTCGAAATCGGGCATCTCCGCGCCATCCTCCCCCGGAGCCTCGGGCGTCTCCCTGACCAACCCTGCCCGCTGGCCTCTTCCGAAGAGTTCCTCTGCAGCCTCCCTGCTCATGGTCAAGGTGCCGCTGGTCCGCGTGGCGACGACGATCACATCGGGGTCGTGCGGCCCGCCGTGGTCAGCATGGGCGTGACCACCAAGATGCCCTGACAAGCCAGTCAGGGGTGTCAGTGTAGCGGCGGGCAGGACCAAACAGGGCAACTGCCAACAGAATGGCAAGGCAGCTACGAGCCCCCCACGGGCTAAGGAAGGTCCATGACTCTCGTTTCGCGTTAGTCTTCGGCATCCGGCAACCCCAAGGAGGCAAACGCTAAGTACCGGCTTCTTATCACCATCGTCCCTGATGGGTCAACATCAGCCTCACGCCTTCCTTGCGGAGGCAAACGAGATCGAGGACACGTCTGCAAGTGGCAACGCGGTAATCCCCTCCGTTAGCGGATAGCGTACCGCCCCGGGATACACGACCCAAAGATGCCGAAGCCCGAGGTCGGCCTTGGTGGTGTGCATGGCCTTGGTCGTTTTGGGCGCATCCGTGCACTTGAACTCGAAACCCCAGCGTCCGCCGCGACGCAGCAGCAGCAGATCGAGTTCGGCACCTCGCTGCGTGGCATAGAAATACGCCTCGCGGGCACCATGGGCGATCAGTGTCTGCTGCAGCGCGAAGCCTTCCCAACTCGCGCCGTAACGCGGGTGCACAGGCAGCTCGGCCGGATCCTCCAAGCCTAAGAGGTAGTGCAACACGCCGCTGTCCCGGAGATAGATCTTCGGCGATTTGACAAGCCGCTTGCCGAGGTTCTCGAACCAAGGCGGCAGGACGCGAACCATGAACGTACCCGAAAGAAGGTCTCGGTAGTGGTTGACCGCCGCCGGGCCAGCATCCATGGAGCGGCCCAATTCGGCGGCGTTCCATACCTGGCCGTGAAAGTGCGCGAGCATGCGCCAGAACCGCCCAATCGCAGCTGACGACACCCGTGACCCGAGGCCGGGGATGTCCCGCTCCAGGAACGTCTGCGTGAACGACTGCATCCACCGGGTCCAAGCTGAAGGGGATGAGGCCAGCCACGCACGCGGGAAACCGCCACGCATCCAGAGTCGCCGCTGGTGCTCTTTGCCCACCTCGGCGAGGGAAAACCCAGGTACATCGACAAACAGGATCCTACCCGCCAATGTCTCCGAAACACCCTTGACCAGATCCAGAGAAGCGCTGCCGAGGAGCAAGAACACGGCCTTGCGCTCACGGTCGTCACAGATCGGGCGCAACACCTCGAACAGTGTCGGCATGCGTTGCACCTCGTCAATCACCACCAAGCCGGTATTGCCGCGCAGTATTGCCTCGGGCGTCTGCGTCAACGCCTGCCGTACCGCCGGGACTTCCAGATCAAGGACCCTCGACGGTCCCTGCCATGACGCTACCAACCGCTGCGCCAACGTCGTCTTGCCAACCTGACGGGCTCCAAGCAAGGCGACGACGGGAGCTTCGCGCAGCCCGTTCGAGACCTTGGCCAGCAAGTCGCTTCGGTCAATTAATTGTTGCATATCGTCGTTATCTTCGTTGATATTCAACAATAATTGACGAAGGATCCTCCGTCAACCGACGGAACCGACGGTGCGGCGACGCTTACTCCACGAGTCGCCGTAGTGCTTGCAGCAGTTCTATTTCCATGGGTTCGTCGTACCCTTCCCGTCGCGCTGCGCCGACTGCGGCTTGGTACTGCGCGATCGAAATCGCCAGTCCCGCAGTCTGAATTCCGATGTCCTTCTCAAGCCCCTTGGTGCGCCGTTCCATGGAGCTGATCTCGTCATTTAGAGCCTTCCGTTCCTCGTCGTCGAGATCGTCCGAGCGAATCGACTCCCTATGGTCCGCGATGTCGGCCTCGAGTTGCTCGATTTCGGCTCGCGCGGACCCAATAGCGTCGTTGCTGGCGCGGAGTTCCGTCAGCGACACATGGACGGCGCGTCCCAAGTCGTAGCCCCGGCGGAACGCCGGCTCGAGCACCCCGGGACAGACCAGTCGGTCTGGGGCGCCGTTGCGGCCTTCGCGATAGCCGTTGCTCTCGGTGCAGTACACGGCGAGGCCTCGGTTCCGCCCTTCGGTGTAGGCCAGAGTGTCGGGGACAACACCGTATTCCGCACAGTCACGCCGGTAGCGGTTGAGTTCGGCCACCGGTCGTCCCAATTGCCCATCGGTCTCGCCGAGCACGCCCCAGTCAACAGTTAGGCAGTCTTCCTCCGACAAGGTCGCGCAGCTCTGCAAGGCGAATACCAAGACCATCGCCGCGACGGCCAGCCCCGACAGGGCAAGGCCCAGCGGGGCCGCCGAGTGACCGGACTCAAGGCGTGCATTCACATCAGCCACCATAGCAGATCAGGCTTCGGCCACCCGTCGATATGCCAGGTCCAATACGCGCCGCCCGCTGGCGATACCCTTGGCTTCGAAAGGCGTCACGGGTCGTTCGGGCCGCGACACCACGCCACCCTCAAGACTCGGCTCGGCGTTCAGGACCTCGATCATCTGCGCCGCGTAGTCCTCCCAGTCGGTGGCCAGATGCAAGCTCCCGTCGACCTCAAGGCAGGCAGCCACGGCCGCCGCGAATTCGATGTTGACGAGGCGCCGCTTATGATGACGGTTCTTCGGCCAGGGGTCCGGAAAGAACGCGCTAAGACGATGGACCGTCCCGGGTTCGAGACGGCGCAGAAGGCTCAAGACCTCGGTATCGGCGATGCGCACGTTGGCGATCTCGTCGCGCGCGCAGACGAGCATAAGGGCACCGAATCCGGGCCGGTAGACGTCGACGCCCAAGCAGTTCCAGGTCGGGTGGGCTTCGGCGAATTCGGCCAACGCGGCGCCGTTGCCGAAACAGGTCTCGATGGCCAACGGGCCGTCGCGTCCGAAAGCCTTCCGCCAGAAAGCCGCGCCAATCGCGGTATCGGGAAGATCGACCAGGTAGCGAGCCGACAGCTCGTCGAGTGCGCGGGCCTGCGCCCTCGTCAGTCGTCCGCGGCGACGAAGATAGGCTTGTGGCGCGGCTGCCTGCGTCAAGCCGCTTCGGCGACCTCCATGTGCTTGCGGAGCTTCTTCATCGCGTTCTGCTCGAGTTGACGGATGCGCTCCGCCGAGACGCCGTAGCGGTGCGCGAGTGCAGTCAGGGTTTCCTTGTCGTCGCGCAGCCAACGCGACTCGACGATGTCCCGGCTGCGTTCGTCCAAGGTCCTGATGGCTTCTGCCAAGTGCGCCGACGCGGCCCGCGAGGCGTCCTCCTCGGCGACGATGTCGACCGGGTTCGACGTCGTGTCCTCCAGGTAGAGCGCGGGCGCCGGAGGCGATTCGCCGGCATCGTCGTCGGGGTGGCCGTCGAAGGCGACATCCCGGGACGCGAGCCGTCCCTCCATCTGCGTAACCGTGGCGGGTGGAACGCCGAGATCGTGGGCGATGGCCCGGGTCTCGGCATCGTTCAACCAGCCGAGTTTGTTTTTCTTGCTGCGCAGGTTGAAGAAGAGCTTGCGCTGCGCCTTGGTGGTCGCGACCTTGACGATGCGCCAGTTGCGGAGGATGAACTCGTGCATCTCGGCACGGATCCAGTGCACGGCGAAGGACACCAATCGCACGCCGACTTCCGGATCGAACCGCCGCACGGCCTTCATGAGACCGACATTGCCTTCCTGGATGAGGTCGGCCTGGGACAACCCGTAGCCGCCGTAGCTGCGTGCGAGATGCACGACGAAGCGCATGTGGCAGAGCACGAGTTCCCGTGCGGCCTCCAAATCGTGGTCGTAGTAGAAGCGTCGGGTCAGCGCACGTTCTTCCTCGGCGCTCAATACCGGAAACGCGTTGATTGTCTGGATATAGGCTTCCAAGTCGCGGCCTGGCGACAGGCTCGCTAGGGAAAGTACGTTGGTGCTCATATCGTCCCTCCGTTACCTTGGTGCATCCGGGCTCTCTTCTTGCGAGGGGCAGGCCCCTCGCGCTCCCCGGCTGAAGGCTCTCTTCTTGCGACGGGCAGGCCCCTCGCGCTCCCCGGCTGACTGCCGCGAACGCTACCGTTGGTAACACTTGGACCCGATATTAGCACTCTTGTTCCGAGAGTGCTAACTGCCCGGGCGACCGCCCCTTACGCTACGTTCAGGCGGTTGAGGCGTTGACTTGAGGCAACTACGGCCCCGACAACACCCAAGGCGCCACCGCTTGCCAGGAGCATAGCGTGGAAGATGGGGTCGAACCCGGTAATCTCCAAGTCCCTGCCATAGCTGCCGAACAACCGAACGAGCGGCTCCTCGAGGAAAAGCAGCAGCGCCGAGATCGCCATCGCCGCAATCACCGCACCCCCCAATCCGTAGGCGGCCCCTAGGTAGAGAAACGGCCGACGCACGTATCCCCTGCCGGCGCCGACCAGCGTGAGCACCTTGACTTCCCCCAATCGCGCTTCAATGGCTAGGCGAACCGTCGCGCCGGAGATCAGGACGGCGCCGAGTCCGAGAATCGCGGTCAGCGACCAATAGAGGCGGATCACGATCTCGCGGAGGGCCCCGAGCCGTTCCAGCCAGCTCCGCTCCACGACAACGTCCTCCACCCCGTCTGTCCCAGCCGCCTGCTCGGCGAGAATTGCGAGCCCGGCCGGCGATACGGCGCTCGTGACGGTGGCGCGAACACTGGCCGGCAACGGATTGTTGTCCAAGAGTTCCAGAGCATCGCTGACGCCCGACAACTCGCGGAACTCGGCCAGGGCTGCGTCGGGCGTCGTGAGCCAGACGCGTTCGATGCCATCCATGGCCTCCAACCGCCTGACCAAGGCCTGGGGCCCTTCCAGCTCGACGCCTGCTTCGAAATACACCGAAAACCCGGTGTTCTCGCGCCACTGGCCCGCGGCCCGGACCAAGTTCGCTTCCAGCAGATAGATGGCGGCAGGCACGGCCAAGGCGACACCGATGGTCAGCCAGACCCACAGCGTTGTCACGAACCGTCCCGATAGGTAGCCCAACGTGTCACGGAGGACCCGGCCATGATCACGCCAATACGCGCGCCAAGGCCGCGCCTGGGCCTGCCAGACCCGTGTCCTAGCCATCCCCGTTCGCTCGTCCTTGACTGACAACCCGCCCGTGGTCCAACTCCACGACCCGACTGCCCATCGTGCCGACCAACTCGGTGTCGTGGCTCGCGACGACCACGGTGACGCCGACATCGTGAAAACGGCGGAACAGGGCCATGATGCTTCTCGACAATGTCGGGTCGAGATTGCCGGTCGGCTCGTCCGCCAACAAGATCTTGGGACGATTGACCACCGCGCGAGCAATCACGACCCGTTGGCGTTCCCCCGCGGAAAGCTGCCCCGGCAGCAGCTCGGCCTTGCGGAGTAGATCAACGCTTTCGAGGGCCGCTCGAACGCGTCGCCCCACGTCCCGGGCCCGCATCCCCGCCACGTGGAGTGGCAGCGCGACGTTGTGGAAGATGCTGCGCCCGTCCAGCAGTTGACCATCCTGGAACACGGCACCGAGATGCCGCCGATAGACCGGCAGATGCCGTCGCTTGAGCCCCGCGATGTCGACGCCGTTGACGAGAACTTTGCCGCGGGTGGGCCTGTCCGCCCGCAGCACTAGGTTGAGAAACGTGCTCTTGCCCGCTCCCGAATGGCCGGTTAGGAAGGTCAGGGATCCAGGAGGAATCGTCACCGACACGTCGGACAGCGCTTCCGTGCCGTTCTCGAAGCGCTTTACGACGTGTTGAAATTCGATGCCCATGCGCCGTCGAAGCGCTAGCCGAGGTCCGCCAACAGCGCGTTCGCGAACGCCTCGGCCTCGAAGTCCTGAAGATCGTCCGCGCCCTCGCCGACGCCTATGAAGCGCACCGGCAACCCGGTTGCCGCGGCGATGGCAACGACGATGCCAGCCTTGGCGGTTCCATCCAGCTTCGTGACGGCCAGCGAACTGACGCCAACGGCGTTGTCGAACTCGCTGACCTGCGAGAGTGCATTCTGGCCCACGCCCGCATCCAACACGAGGAGCACCTCGTGCGGTGCGCCCCCTTCCAAGCGTCCCATCACGCGCTTGATCTTCCTTAGCTCGTCCATGAGCCCCGCCTTGGCCTGCAACCGACCGGCGGTGTCGGCAAGGACGACATCCACGCCGCGCGCCTTAGCCGCCTCGATCGCGTCGTAGATCACCGACGCGCTGTCGGCCCCCTTGCCCTGGGAGATGACCGCCGTACCGTTGCGTCGACCCCAATCGCTCAACTGCTCGACCGCCGCGGCGCGAAAGGTGTCACCCGCCGCCAACAGCACGGCGTGGCCCTTTCCGACGAGTCGCTTGGCGAGCTTGCCGATGAGGGTGGTCTTGCCGACGCCATTGACGCCGACGACCAGCACGACGTAGGGACGCTCGACTCCCACCTCGAACTGTTTCGCCACGGGCGCGAGCACCTCGACGAGTTCCCTGGCCAATGCCTCGCGCAGTTGCCCTGCGTTGCCCAATTCGCGACGGGAGACACGGGCCTTGATCGCATGGATGACCCGTCGCGTGGCGTCGACACCCACATCGGCCACCAGCAAAGCCGTCTCGAGTTCGTCCAAGAGCTCCGCGTCAATCACCCGTTCGCCGAGGATCAGGTCGCCGACGCCCTCGGAAATCCGCCGACGCGTCTTGGCGAGAGAGCCTCTAAGCCGCGTCCATGCGGACCCTTCCGGGTCGACGGGGTCGAGTTTTCGCTTGCCTTTAAGCACTATCCGTCCATGTCTCGAAGGGATGCGACCCGACCCGCCCAAGTCCGCATTATCGGCGGTAAGTGGAAGGGGCGAAAGCTACAAGTGGCCGGCCCATCCATCAGGCCGACGCCGGACCGTGCGCGGGTCACACTGTTCAATTGGCTCGGGGCGGAACTGACGGGTGCACGCGTGCTCGATCTCTTTGCGGGGACCGGGGCGCTCGGGTTCGAGGCATTGTCGCGGGGTGCCGGTCACGCCACGTTCGTCGATAGCAGCGGCGATGCAATCGAACATCTCGTCCGGCAGCGGACGCGACTCGCCGCCGCCGGCGCCGCCATCGAACACGCCGACGCCCTACATTGGCTCAAGCGCCAATCTTCGGATCGACGCTGGGATGTGGTGTTTCTCGATCCACCGTTCGATTCGCCCCTGCTCGGGGCGGCGGTCGCGGCTGCAGCGGGCCACCTGTCCGAGGAAGGCATCGTCTACGCCGAATCCGACGATTCGTTCGACTGGGACGGCGCCGCTGCAGAGTCGGACTTAAGAATCTGGCGCCATTCGAGGGCGGGCGCCGTTCGCTACGGCCTGCTGCGCCGATAGTCCCACCGACTTGGCCGCAAACTCTGCCCAAGTTCGACAGGCTGCCGGGCTTCGCATAACATCGAAAGCGTTTCCCCGCCGGTATCGACATGACGAGCGTCGTCTACCCAGGCAGCTTCAATCCGATCACCAACGGTCATCGGGACATCGTCGAACGTGCCCTGCGACTGTTCGACAAGGTCATCGTCGCTGTCGGCACTTCGGCCGACAAGGATCCAGAGACGTACTTGGCTGAACGGATCGGACTATGCCGGATGGCACTGGCCGAATTCGGGGAGCGAGTGGAAGTAGAGGGATTTAACACCCTGCTGGTCGACTACGCACGCACCAAGGACACACGGATCGTGGTGCGCGGTCTGCGCACCATCTCGGACTTCGACTACGAGCATCAGATGATCGCCATGAACCAGACGCTCGATCCGGATATCGAATATGTTCTCCTGCCGACGTCCCGGCAGTGGTCGGCCCTGTCTTCGTCCCGTGTCCGCGAGATCGCCGGATTGGGCGGCGACATATCCGCATTTGTCCACCCGGCCGTCGCCGCGCACTACCAACGGACCAACGGTTAGCGCGCGCCCAGCACGTAACGGCACCGGTGTTTCGGCCGGGACGGGCCGGGTGGCCGAGGG
>JAPPND010000221.1:0-1899 GCA_028818795.1 Gammaproteobacteria bacterium
GCCGGCAACGTCCACACCCGGTTCGTCGACGAGCACATGGCCGACCTCGCCGCCGTCAGCGAGACGCGACGCTTCGTGACACCCACCGGCTTCGAGCCACAGGCGGTCGTCGCAACACAGGCGGAACAGGCGGTCGGCCCGGAGGGATCCGTGGGGTTGGTCGCTCCAATGCAGGGAACCATCGTCGGGATCGATGTGGTCATCGGCGACGAGGTTCGCATCGGCCAGGCCGTCGCCGTGGTCGAGGCCATGAAACTGCAGCACGACATCCGCGCGGACCGCAACGGCGTCGTATGCGCCGTCTCAATGGCGCAAGGCGATGTCGTTCGCGAGGGCTACCCAATCGTGTTCATCCACGAGACGGATGTCGAAGGCGGTGCCATCGGCGGGGCTGCCGGGATGGACCTCGATCTAATCCGCGGCGACCTCGCGGAAGTCAACGACTGGATCGACAGAACGCTCGACGCATCGCGAGCAGACGCGGTGGACGCGCTGCACGGGAAGGGCCGACGCACGGCCCGGGAGAACCTCGACGACCTGCTGGACGAAGGGTCGTTCCAGGAGTTCGGACCCCCGGCGGCCGGGTCGGTGGACGGCGGCACGATCATGGGCTTCGGGAGCGTCAACGCCGACCGGGTCGGCGAGGAACGCGCTCGGGTGGCCGTAGTGCACAGCAACTACCCCGTGGCCTCCTATACCCACGGCCACTATCGCCAGGAACAGGTCCACGAACTGGTGCACGACTGGCGAGTGCCCCTGGTGCTGTTCTCGGAGGGCGAGGGACAACCCTACGGCAATGTCGGCGGCGTCGGCATGGACGCCAGCGTCTTCGCCGACCTCGCCAAGCTCTCCGGGCTGGTGCC
Organism: Gammaproteobacteria bacterium; assembly: GCA_028818795.1. GTDB lineage: Bacteria > Pseudomonadota > Gammaproteobacteria > Pseudomonadales > Azotimanducaceae > VXYL01. The sequence continues at coordinate 864 of JAPPND010000221.1, forward strand.
CCTCATCGGCGTCAATACCGGAGACTGCTTCGCCGGGAACGCCGCGCTCTTGGCCTGCTGCGACGTCATCATCGCCACCGAGAACTCGACCATCGGCTTCAACGGGCCGGCCGTGGTCGAAGCGAGCGGCATGGGTTCCCACACCGCGGCGGATCTGGGCTCGATGGCGTTCCAGGTGGAGAACGGCGACGTCGACATCCTGGTCGAGGACGATGCCGCCGCCGTTCGTGCCGTCAAGCAATACCTGTCCTACTTCCAGGGATCCGTTTCCGAATGGGAGTCGCCGGATCAGCGCCGGATGCGGCACATCATCCCGGAGAACCGCGTCCGGGCCTACGAGATGCGCGACATCATACACACCCTTGCCGACGAGGGATCGGTGCTCGAGATCCGCAAGGAATTCGGCATCGGCGTCATCACCGCCTTCATCCGCGTCGAGGGCCAGCCGATGGGCGTGGTCGCCAACAATCCCGCCCACCTCGCGGGGGCGGTGGACAGTCCCGGTGCGGACAAGGGCGCACGTTTCTTCCAACTGTGCGACGCCTTCGATATCCCCGTCGTGGTGTTCATGGACTGTCCGGGAATCATGGTGGGGCCGGACCATGAGCGAACGGCGCTGGTGCGTCACTCGGTACGGCTCTTCAACATCGGCGCGAACTGTACAACGCCGATGTTCGGGATCATGGTGCGCAAGGCCTACGGTCTCGGCGTGCAGGCGATGATCGGCGGCGCCTCCTCGGTCCCGTTCCTCACCGTGGCCTGGCCCACGGCCGAGTTCGCGGGCATGAACATCGACGGCGCCGTGAAGCTCTCCGCACGCCGGGAACTGGCGGCCATCGAGGACCCGGAGGAGCGCAAGGCCGCCTACGAGCGGCGCGTCGCCCAGGGCTACGAGTCGGCCCGGGCCATCAACTCCGGCGCGAGATATGTCATCGATCCCGCGGATACCCGGGCATTCATCGCAAGGGGCATGAAGAGCCTGCCGCCAACGCCGCCTCGCGTCGGCAAGAAACGACCGTACGTTGATACGTGGTAG
>JAPPND010000221.1:1999-13207 GCA_028818795.1 Gammaproteobacteria bacterium
GACCAGCAGCGGTAGGAGAATCGACTATGGCAAGAGAGGTTGCAGCGAAAAAGGGCGTGTTCTGTTTGGAGACGGACCAGTGGTACCGCCAAAAGGACAGGTCCAGCATGGAACCTGCCCTACAACTCGTCGAGCTTTATTGCGGCACCCGCTATGAACACCGAGACGTAGCGACAACGCGCGAATTCGAGTTCTTCTTGCGCAAATACCTCGTTCCAGGCTACGAGAACTTCCCGATCCTCTATCTGGGATTCCACGGGTGGTATGCGGAGGACGGTGCGGATGCATATGTGGAGATCCGCGACGGTACCAGAGTCACCCTCATCGACCTAGAGAAATGGATTGGCGGTCAGTGCAGAGGACGCCTGATCTATTTCGGGGCGTGTGGGGTGATGAATACCCATGGCAACAGACTCAACAGGTTCGTTCGAGACACCGGGGCCGTGGCAGTAGCCGGGTATCGTGAGGAAGTCGACTGGCTAGAGGCAGCGGCTTTCGACGTGCTGGCGCTAGGGCGGCTACAAGATGCAGCGTTCACAAAGAGTTCGATCCGCAAGTTCAACAGGGAGCTGAGGGACACTGCAAAGGGACTGTATGACAGACTGGGATTCCGTTTGATCCTCAAGGATTGACGGTGCCCCCCATAAATGAGCCCTTCGGCCATCTGGTTTGACCGGGGTTAGGTTAGGCAAATGCAGTGGCCTTGAGCCGATCCGCATTGCCTTGCCGTTCATGGTGCCCTATGGGCACCGGGTCGGGAGCCCGTCCCCTACTGGCCGCCCCGGATGTAACCCTCCAGTTGGCCGATCGTCTCGGACTGTTCGTCGATGATCTCGTGGAAGAGGTCGCGCAACGACAGCATGCCGGTGACCACCCCCTCCTCCACGACGACCAAGTGTCGGATGTGATGGTTGGTCATCAGGTCGACGCATTCCGAGACCCTGTCGCGTGGCGACACGGTGATGACATCCCGCGTCATGATCTCCGACACCCGGGTCTGCTTGGACGACTTGTCCTTCAGGATGACCTTGCGGGCGTAGTCGCGCTCGGAAACGATCCCCACCAGCTTGTCGTCGATCATGACCGGCAACGCGCCGACGTGGCGGTCGGACATCATCTCGATGGCCTCGTAGACGCTCGCGATCGGCGCGATGGAGAACACCTCGCCGTTCCCCCCGCTGCGCAGCTTGTGCTGCATCACGTCGTGTACCGTCTTCATGGCATTCCCCGTCGGCCCTGTATCCCGAGTTTGTCGGAATTGCTCGGCACGCGGCAAGCCCCATCCGCCGTGCCGTGGCGCACCTGCCCGATTGACTGGTCGTGGTGGGATCACCGCATCCCGATGACTGCCTAATGTTCCCCTATGTTGTGTTTGTCTGTTTGTCGTTCTGCCGGTATCGATGGCATCGCGGACGAGCACGCCCGCAGGTCGAAAGGGAAACGGTGCAAGGGGTAGTACGAGTGCCGTGGGATAGACGATTTACACTATGGCCGATGTGACCGATGGCAAGAGAGAACTGAGCATGGCGACGGTTCCAATAGGCAGCACCGTATTCGTCCAAGCGTGCGCCAGGATGATGTCGGCGGCGTGGATCGAGAGGCAGATGTTGGAGACATCGACGGCGCCGGGCATGAGCACCAGCGGCGTCGCATACGCGTTGAGGCACACCATCGCATCGGACATCGGCATGGGGTTTGAACTCGCGCTCAAGTCCTTGGCGCAGGGCCTATCGCCAAACAAGGACGGCAATCCGCAGGTTCCTCATGGCCACAACCTGCCCGATGTCTGGCTCGATCTTCCCCGTCACGTCCGCGACGAGATCGACCGGAACGTTGAACAACTGGTTTACCGAGGGGTTTCGCGCCGAACGGGACGAGGCGCGGGCATTGATGGATAGGGCGGCGCATCAGATGACGGGCCGACTCGGGATCATGACCGAACAAGAACTGACCGACCAACGGCTGCGGCAACGAAGCGAATCCCGTTCCTCCGTTGGATCATGAAGTTCGCACCGTCGGTTCCCATCGAGTCGAGACAGGTGAGGTCTTGTTTCGCAAGTTGATCCACAAGCTCCCCGCGTCCTTTTGGTGGAAGCACACGATGCCGCATACAAGCGGATAGGTAATGGCTGAAGTGGTTTGAGCGATCCCCGTAGGCATTGGCCGGGCGATTGTGGAGTCGGGGCGCTGCTGGCGCACCCGCTGCTCGGCACCAACACGCGCGGCGACACTGGCTGCTAGGAACCACCTGCCGACGACGCAGGACGCAAGCACCAAGAACCAAGTCGTCGTCGTATCTGGGGGACTCGAACGAGCATCCCGGCCCAAGTCGTTCCGACCGTCCGCCCGTTGACACGGATCGTAGCCCACAACAGAGTCCGCGCCCAAGGAAGCGACCCCGGTGATCTGAACTTCACCGGGGTCCTAAACCGCGCAAGGTTCTGAACGACGGCGCGCGGGACAGTGGATGTTGGTTCCCTCTCCCCCGGCCTCGCAAGGTCCTTTGTGCGTTGAAACCAAAGGAGAAAGCGATGGCTTGCTACGTGGCACCCGGAGTCTGAGCGATGGGCTGAACCGCGCTCGGTACCTGATCGAGCCGATTCAAACCCACCAGCGTCATTGGCCAACCGCCAGCAACACCTCGGTACACGGCGCAATGATCGGACGTTCGTAAGAGGCCCGAATTTCCAGCAGGTCCCCGTCTTCCGTCACGAGATAGTCCGCGTCGCCGTCAAGGGAACAAAGAATGAAGATCTCGTCGTCCGGATCAGCCGGCGAAACCGGCGCTTGGGTCGTGACGATGTCCACGGCTTCGAACGCGCCACGAACGTATGTGATCAGTCGCTTGGCGCGGTCCTCGGGACTGCCCCGGTCAATGAGCTTCTCGGTGTATTCCTTGATGATCTCGTCGCAATACAGCCCCACCTGATCCGTCGCCACATGAACAAGCAAACGGAGGTGTGGGTTCGGATCGACGACCTCCAGGTCAAGCCAGCGCGACCCCGCACCGACGATCTGGTTCGTGTCCAGCACGAACCGCTGCGCGACTTCCGACACAACTATCGCGGACCTTGCGGTTCTTCAAGCAGATCAACCAGCGCGTTTGCGAAGTCGCTCTTGGTCCAGCCCAAGGATCTGAGTCTGGCTTCCTCCTCCTTGGCGTCGGCATGAATCCGTCGAGCGATCTTGGCGGAATGTTCCTTCCAGTCGTGAATCAGCGTTCGTATCTCGTCTCCCAGTCTTTGCGGGTCCCAACAGACGAGAAAGTCCCATCGGCCCAGCTGGCCCCAATGGTTCACCGCGCGCACCCACCGCTTGGCCGACTCGTGCTTGACGGTCGTTTCGGGGTGGGGCCGTCCTTTGATCTCCACGACCACATGCACTCCGTTAGCGAGGCGGACGATGTAGTCCGGCTCGTATGCATACGGGTTGCCGTCGAAGTCGTAGGGAATGTTGAACTCCAGATGATCGTTCCTTGCGTAACAGAGGATCAAACCGGCCTTGGCCAACTGCTCCAACTGGAACATGGCCGCCTGCTCCCAAGTCCCTGTGTCGCAGGCGACGTAGTTCAGATGGCTGGCTGAAGTCGCCTGTATGGGTTTCGCCGTGACGAAATGAACGTCGACCGTAGTCCCGAAGCGGCGGTATCGGTTAAGTCGGGGAAGCTGCGGTGGCTCGCCGCTTGCATCGTCTGGTTCTATGGCCGCGACCAGCAAGTCGACAATGCGTTGGGCGTAGACGATTAGGCCGATGTCCCGTGCATCCATACCGTTGAGTTCAATCCGCTGGCGCACGTAGGACTGAACGAACCGCAGCACTTGAGGAAACAACGCCTGACGCGACTTGGTCCGCAATTTGCCCTTCGCTGGATGAGCCGCCTCCGTCAGTTCGCGCACCACAGCCCCGGCAATCGAAAACTCGATAGTTTGCCGGTGTACGGCGTCGTAGTACGCCTGACGATCCATTTCCTGGAGATCGAAACCACCGAACTCGGCCTGATGTCCCACCTTGTAGCCGACCTGGGGTTGGACGAAGACCGCCGTGGGTGTCGTCCAGGAATCCAACACGGTCTTCTCAACGCGGTCGATATCGCAGACGACGCGGTCGCGCTTCAGCGCGGTCACGTATCCCTCAACCACAGGGAAGCGGATCTCCATGCCCCGACGATCTTCCAGCGCCATTACCTCGTGCTTTGGCCGGTCTTCAGGCGGCGGTTGCGACGTGCGCGGGTCACGGCCTTTGAAGGGGATGAGCGAGAACGGCACGCCGAAGACATCAACGTATTCTTCCGCGAACCTGCCTGTCTCAGGGTCTGTCGCATAGCTCATTCGCCGGAGCCCGCGCCCCACTACCTGCTCGCACAGCAGCTGGCTCCGAAAGGCACGTAGTCCGAGGATCTGCGTGACATTGTCCGCATCCCAACCTTCGCTGAGCATGTTCACGCTAACCACGCAGCGGATTTTTCCGCCCGGCTCGCCAGGCCGACCCACCGTCGCGACGATTCGGCGCAGCTCCTCCGCAGTCGCCTTGCGGGTACCGCTGGCGGTGGGGTCTTCGCTTTCGGCTGTGGCGAGCAATTTCGAGTCGATCCGAAGCGTCACTTCGGCACCCTCTCGGTTCCAGAGATCCTCGAAACCAGAAAGACCAGCGCCATAGCGCTTCACCCGCTTCTTCTTGCGCGTTTGCTGGCCTTCTGCTTCGGCATCCACCAGCGTTTCGCCGGAGATCATCCGGTGAAAGTGATCGGCGAGGTCGGTGTTGTCGCAAACCACGATCATCACCGGGGGTTTCTTCTCCTCTCCGGGCGAGGCATTCGCAATCTGTTGCAGCTTTCCACGCCATTGGCCGGCCAAGGTCACCAGGGCGTCTTGCGCTTCGCGGTACACCGCTTCCGGCTTTGGCTTTCCCCCTGGTAGTCTGTCACCGGTGCGCAACGCGTTTGCGACTTGATCCCACAAACGAAAATACTTGGGGTCGGGTCTGCCCGTATTGTCCAACGCCGGGAGGCGCGGAATCTTCGTGATACCGGACTCGATGGCGTCCACCAAGCTGAAGTCGCTGACGATCCAAGGAAACGGCGAGCCCTCCGGGTACCCGCTCCCCTGTATGTAGAATGGCGTGGCCGAAAGGTCGACACACAGCCCGATGCCACAGGCGGCATTGATCTTGTCCAGCCCGTCGACCCAAACGGTCGCTTGTTCGCGATCCGACTTCTCGTCGACCGTGAGCCTGTCTTTGCCATCCCGATCGGCTGGCCGGTATGCATGGTGGCCCTCGTCGTTCAGCACGAGGAGCGGTTCGTCGTCCCAAAGGTCACCCAAACGAGCCCGTGTGAACGCCTCGGGCGTCTCATCTCCGAGATAGCCGACGCGTGCTCCGCCGACGCGGATTTCCGGCGACTCCGGGCTCAGGATGTGCCAGTTGGTCACCAGCACCTTGCCCTTCGCCAACTCCGGTCTCAGATTGGAGGGCACAAGGTCGAACTTCTCGTAGTAGTTCTCGCTGTCGTCCGGGCGCAACACGCGCAACCGTTCCTTGATCGTCAAGTTGGGACACACGACGAGCACGCGCCGTGGGTAGCGTGGATCCCCGGGTTTTGTGCCTCGATTGCAAAACGCCCAGGCCACGAGCATGGCCATCACCACGGTCTTGCCAGCTCCCGTGGCCATCTTGCAGGCGTAACGAACTAGCGGCGCAGCGTCCACATCCAGCGGTGCATCGATGAGTTTCGGATGCTGGGCCACTTTCGCGATCCAATCTTCGGGACGCGGATTCAGACCTTGTTGCAGCATCTCGAACTCGCTTCGGGGAAGCTTCATCCGCCAAGGCAGACGCCGGTTCGCAGCCAGGATCTCTTGCAGGTAGATCACTGTCTCAACCGCTTCCAACTGGCAGAAGAACAGTCGGCGGGGTCGATCATGGCGGTGCCAGTGCTTCAGCAGTTTCTTCGTCGTCTCGGCGGCATTACGCCAGCCCGCGTCGCGCCACCGCCGGACATCTTCGCGCAACGTGTTCACCAACGGGAGGTCGTCGCGCTCCTCCTCGGCGAACATCTTGAGCTGTGCGGTGCCTGTACGCTCGCTCCTGAACCAGTAACCGGCGTCGCGCCGGGACGCCATCTCGGTGGGCAATCCGGTCTTGGTGTCGTAGAGCCAATGCCGATCCGGTTCTTCATAAGGAGAACAGAGGATCGGCTCCTTGACGGGCTGGATGGGGACGGGATTCGGGTCCGTCATGATGTTCCTACGCGTCGGCGTCGACGGCCAGCACCCGCAGCCCTTCGTTGCCTCTCGGATCGATCACCTTGACGGCGACACGCCAGCCTTCGCCTTCGCGGCGCCTACTAGGACGGCTGAACGGCAGGCTGGTCCAGCCGGACAGCGCATCGAACGCCCCCCGCTCGACCAGTCCGATGTCGTCGAGAGCACGGGCGAGTCGATCCCATTTGCTCCGATCAGGGAAGAAAGCCTGGCAGATGCAGAACGTCCTGCCATCGTAGTCCGTATCCACGAACCACGCGGCGATCCGTTGCCGGTCCGTGGGGTGGAGCGTTCCCGCAACCGGGTCGTATACGTCCATGCCCTCCACCGAGACGGTGTATTCGCCTTCGTTCTGCGCCACGGGACCGGTCACCCTCGGTGCCGAGAACACGGTGAACAACTGGCTCCCGGGCTGGGTCTTGAGCAGGTCGTCCATCGCCACGTCAGGATGGATCAGCGCCATGTGCAGGCGTAGGTTGCGATGGCTTGCGCCTTCGACGGCTTCTTGCGCCGCTGCATCGAAGCCGAAACTCGCAAACACCACATCGTCGTAGCCAGCCCGATTGGCGTGCCGGATGGCATCCTCGACCTGCACGGACGTCATGTTGCCGACCTCCGGCCCGATGCTTACGGCCACCCGACGCGACTCCGCCGATCCGTTGTCCCACTCACCTTCGGCGTGGATCAGCGATGGACCGTGCACGGGGTGGATGTACGCGAATTGCACGCGCCGGTTGCCGGCAAAGTCCACACCGGAGGCCTTGAGCAGACGAATCATCTTGTCGAGATGGGCTTCGGCATTGGCTGCTGCCAGGTCGCCGTCGACGTCGGCGTCGTAGAGTTCCAGGTCTTCCGAGGCACCGCCGATGGGCGAATCGGGCCCTTCCTCCAGCCCGATGACGCCTTCCATCGTGAAGGCCCCCGCTACTCGAACCGTCCCCGGAACGACCTCCGGCTTGTCGACGAGCTCTTCCGTGGTCGCATTAGCGGCGATGCACTCGTTGACATCCTCCATCTTCGCCCGCCACGCGGAACGATAGTCGTTCAATGCGCTCCGCAACGACGGTGGCCAATCCGGGTCCGTGTCGAAAGGCACCTCCCACTCTCGCCATTTCGTCTTCGGTATGCGTTCCCGGTAGCCTTCCGCCTGCCGGGTCGTCAGTGCCTTTAGCGGACGACGAGCCCGCTCAGGCTCGACGAGATCCGGTGGCGTGCCAGGCAACAGCCAGCGTCGGACATCGGCATCCGTAACGGCATTCGCTCCCTCTTCGCGGTGCTTTCGCACCAGTTTCTCAACCAAGGCCCCTCTCGTCGCGGCTTTGACATCCGTCAACCGCTCGTTAAGGCGCTTGAGGGCTTTCCCGACGATGGGTTCGTGATGCTCGAAGATCGGGTCAAGAGAACTGTTTCGAGCGATGTCGCTCAGCATGATGTGAGGAAGCGCACGGCATTGGAACGTCATCGGCGTCCCGGTCGGCGTACCATCGGCGTTCACCTCCGAGATCCAAGATCCGTCGGGATTGCGTCGCAGATCGTCGCTGTTGAGTTCGCGGAGCCGGTAGTAGTCGAACCGCGCCGTCATCAGCCGGTGCTTCGCGAGCGTCAGGGCTACCCTGCTCGTGTCTACCGTGATCCAACGCCGCCCCCATTGCTCTGCAACATAGGCCGTCGTACCGCTTCCACAGGTTGGGTCGAGCACAAGATCGCCCGGATCCGTGGTCATCAGCATGCAACGTTCAATGACCTTCGGATTGGTCTGAACCACGTAAACCTTGTCGGTCGTCCCAGCCAGATCGGACCACACATTGGTTAGCTCAACAGCCGGAAAATCATCCGCAAATCGCTTATACCTAACTCGATTGCGTGAGTAGAGAAGGCGCTCCGCCTTTTCAAGAACCGGAACCCTAGTAGGAGAAACCTTCCATGAGTTGCCCCCGGATTGGAAAGGCGTGCCCCTCAACTCAACCGTTTCGTTGGGTCCCCGCTTCTGGCTGAACAGTGCATTGGAACTAAACCGTCTCACGTCCGTTTCGCCTGGTGCTAGTTGAGCGGACGTAACGGACTCCCCGTTCGAACGCTCGAAATAGCGGAAGTCCTGGGATGCAATTTCCGCCCTCTCGAAGTACAGCGGACGAAAACGCTCCAGAGCCCTTGACCGTTTGAATGCGTACCACAGCACAAACTCGTTAATGGGTCGGACGAAGTCTCCAGATTGACTTCCTTTCTTCGTGAACGTGAGCATGGATATGAAGTTGCTGCGCCCGAACGTCTCGTCCAACAAACACCTGACTAGATGGATGTTCTCGTCGCTGATCTGGACGAATATGCTGCCTGTCTCAGACAGCATCTCCCGGGCTATCGATAGCCTGTCTCGGAGATATGAGACGTACGAATGGACGCCCAGCGTCCAAGTGTCTCGGTAGGCCTGGATCATCTCAGGTTCCCTGGAAATGTCCCGTTGCTTGTCCTCTGGTTGGGTATTGGCCAGGTTCGGTTGGAAATTCGATCGGAAACTGATCCCGTACGGGGGATCGATGTAGATCATCTGCACCTTGCCCGCCAAATCCTCTCGACGGGCTAGGCTCGCCATGACCTGCAACGAGTCGCCGAGGATCATTCGGTTGGCCCAGTCCACATCGTGCTGGTAGAACTGGACCGCCTTGGCGTAGTCGAGTTGCGGATCCGCGAACAGATCCCGTTGCGGGTCGTCTCTCGCCATGACACGCAGGATGGCCTGCGTCGAAACGCGCTCGTGCATGTGCAACGCGACGGGATCGACCTCGAACCAAGGCCGCTCGCGCTTTCCGCTCCACTCCAGCCAAGGCTCGTGGCGCTTCAGCGCCGCTGCAAGGGTTTCCGCTTCGTCATCCGTGAGCGCGCGCTGGCGTGCCGTCGCGACGAGCTCGGGTAGACGGTCGAGATCTGCCGCGTCGGGCGATGAACGGAGCTGCGGCGGCAGGTGCGGATTGAAGGCAAACTGGTAGGGCGCTTCCTCCCGAAGCTCGCCGTGAGAGGCGATTCCCGCAGGCGGGATGTTCCTTCGCTGGGCTCGATACTTGATCGAGCCGATCGCTTCTTGATCTTGCCCGCGTGTCTTTCGCGCCACCATTTGCCTACTGCAGACGGGATCGAAAGATTCTAAGCAGGGACTTGCCGACCGTCCATCGACTCCGGGGAGGCCAATGCCCGCTGAGGTTCGGCGACCTGTTCCTGCACCCATAGACATGCCCACACGGGCACCCGGGTTTGCTGCGCACCTGCCCCGCTGATAGCCTCGCCACGAAAATCTGACCACGGGGGTAGACGATGTATCCAGGACATTGGGCGACGGTATTCCCGGACAAGGCCGCGGCAATCGACACGGGCACGGGGGCGGTGCGCACGTTCGGCGAGTTGAACGACCGCTCGAACCGGCTCGCGCGCCTCTTCTGGGACAAGGGGCTGCGGCGCGGCGACCACGTCAGCATCTTCATGGAGAACCACCTCGTCTACTTCGACGTGGTCTGGGCGGCACTTCGCTCCGGCCTCTACCTGACCACCGTGAACCGCTACCTCACCACCGAAGAAGCCGGCTACATCGTGGACAACTCCGAGTCGTCGGTACTCGTCGCCTCCCGCGGCGTGGCGGATGTCGCGGCCGAGGTCTCCGCACATGCGCCGAACTGCAAGACCTACCTGATGGTCGACGGCGCGGTCGACGGATTCGACGACTTCGAAGACGCCATCGCCGCCTACCCTGCCGAACCCCTCGACGAGGAACCGGCCGGAGCATTCATGCTCTACAGTTCCGGCACGACAGGCCGACCCAAGGGCATCCTGCGATCGTTGCCCGAGACGTCGATCACCGAACCCGGCGAGACGGTTGGCCTGCTCAACATGGTGTGGGGAGTCGACCAAGATGCCGTCTACCTCTCCCCCGCCCCGCTCTACCATGCCGCCCCGTTAGGGTTCTGCCAGATCGTGCAGACACTGGGCGGTACGGCGGTCGTGATGCCACGATTCGACCCCGTCCACGCGTTGCAGGCCATCGAGGACCACAAGGTCACCCACAGCCAGTGGGTGCCGACCATGTTCAGCCGCATGCTGAAACTCCCCGAAGCAGACCGAAGCGGCTTCGACCTCAGCTCACACAAGGTGGCCATCCACGCCGCGGCGCCCATTTCCCAGGAAGTGAAGCGGCAGATGCTCGACTGGTGGGGGCCGATCCTCTACGAGTACTACGCCGGCACGGAGCTGAACGGCTTCACGCACTGCACCCCGGACGAGTGGCTCGCCCACCCCGGAACCGTCGGCCGCCCCCTGATGGGCGTGATCCACATCTGCGACGAGGACGGCAAGGAGCTTCCCGCCGGAGAGCCGGGCATCATCTACTTCGAGCTGCCGGAAATGCCTTTCGAGTATCTGAAGGATCCCGAGAAGACCCGCGAGGCACAGCATCCGGAGCATGCCAACTGGTCGAAACTCGGCGATGTCGGCTACGTCGACGACGAGGGCTTCCTCTACCTCACCGACCGCGCCACGTTCATGATCATTTCCGGGGGCGTCAACATCTACCCCCAAGAGATCGAAGACGCCCTGATCGTGCATCCGAAGGTCATGGATGTCGCCGTCATCGGCGTACCGAACCCGGAGATGGGCGAGGAGGTGAAGGCCGTCGTCCAGCCGGTGGAGGGGGTGGCGGCCGATGCCGACCTCGAAGCCGAACTGATCGCCTACGCCCGCGAACACATTGCGCACTACAAGTGCCCGAAGAGCGTCGACTTCCGTGACGAACTGCCGCGCCTGCCGACGGGCAAGCTCTACAAGCGGCTGCTGAAGGACGAGTATTGGGGCAAGACCGGTAGCCGGATCGTGTAGGGCGACCCGATCGCCCCGGGTGCGGTCGCAACCGGACAACGGGACGGGCCGGGTGGCCGAGGGTGGTTACCCTCCCCCGGCTCCCGCAGAT
>JAPPND010000173.1 GCA_028818795.1 Gammaproteobacteria bacterium
ACCACCCGGATGTCGTCAACTCGAAGCAGGACTTCGACGGCATCGACCGCTTCCTGTGGCGCGCCATGCAGTTCTCCGCCTCGTTCAACGGCGGCCCGCCGTTCGAGCCGGGGGCCTACCTGACGGACTACTACACCGACCAGGCCGTCCGGGTCATCGAGGCAAACAGGGACAGGCCCTTCTTCCTCTACCTAGCGCACTGGGCCGTGCATACGCCGCTGCAGGCGCTGAAGGCCGACTACGACGCGCTGTCGCACATCGAAGAGCACCGCCTGCGCGTCTACGCCGCGATGGTCCGTTCGCTCGATCGCAGCGTCGGCCGGGTACTTGCCGCGCTGCGCGAGAGCGGCATCGAGGACAACACCCTCGTGTTCTTCACGTCGGACAACGGCGCACCGGCCTACATCGGCCTGCCGCGCGTCAACGAGCCGTTCCGCGGCTGGAAGATCAGCTTCTTCGAGGGCGGCATCCACGTGCCCTTCTTCCTCAAGTGGCCGGCGCGCCTGGCAGGCGGGCAGACCTTCGAGGCCCCGGTACACGGTTTCGACATTTTTGCCACGGCCGCGGCGGCGGCCGGTGTCGAACTGCCTCGCGACCGGACGATCGACGGCGTCGATCTCGTGCCCTTTGTCGCGGGCGAAGCGGCGGGCGTTCCCCACAACCGCCTGTTCTGGCGCACGGGCGGCTACCAGGTCGTTCTCGCCGACGGCTACAAGCTCCAGATCAGCGACCCGCCGGGCAAGACATGGCTGTTCGACCTCGCCAGCGATCCCACCGAGCAGCGCAATCTCGCCGACGGGGCACCCGAGCGGGTCGCGGCACTCAAGCAGCTCCTGGCCCAGCACAACGCCGAACAGGCACCGCCGCTCTGGCCGTCAGCCGTCGTTTCGCCGATCAACATCGACAAGACGCTACTCGCCCCCGACGCCCCCGACGACGAGTTCATCTACTGGTTCAACTGACCCAACCCTTCACGCGGTCCGCGACCCGCCAGCGTATCGGTTCGCGCCAGGTAGAGGGTCTTCCCAGCTCCCTCGGCATAGGCGATCTTCATTGCAAGTCGTGGGGACGCGGTAGTGTTGGGGCCGGACATGTGTGGCTCGAAACTATCGAAAGCCACAGCTTCCCCTTTGGCCATTTCGACGAGCCGCATGGACTCTGCCATTCGAGCTGCAATTTGATCTGGAATCGAAATCGGGAATCCGCCCGCCGGCGCGCTCTGCTCATGTTCCAGGACCGATCCCGTATTGAATGACGTCATTTCACTGACGCCGATCCGGTTATCAGGCGACAGCATCAGACCGCCCCTTTCCTTCGACATGTCTTCGAGAGCAATCCACACCGAGAAAATCGTTGGTGACGCCTCTTTTCTGACCCAATAGGGCCGATCCTGGTGGATTGCCGTTCCCTCCGCGCCGGCACCCTTTATCAACAGGCTGGCGTGATCGATGACGGGAACGTCAAAAGCCACTACGTTGGAGATCTCTGGCCAAATTTGCAGATGGAATAGCCTCAACAAGTCGAAGTTGTCATCTTCTGGGAGCTCTCCAACAAAGAAATCCTTACCATCCCAATTCAACGTCTCTTCGTGGTCAGATGACGAGACGACTGCATCCGCCCGCGCAAGCAGAGCGTCAACATGCTCCTCGGCAACTCGCGACGCTAGCTTGCACCACACGATAATTTCCAGATGAGGGATGGATCAGAAGTCGTTTTTCGGATCAATCAACGATGGCATCTCTGACCAACTCTGCAATTCTCCACGGAAGTTCCGTCGGCCCCTGAACCATGTAAACGACCGTCAGTTCCTCCTCCGGCGCCGTCCAGGAAACGGTACCGGCAGCTCCCATCCAGCCAAATGCACCAGCTGTACGACCATCTTTGGCCTGTTCGGGATCCATGGTGATCGCAACCGTATAGCCGAACCCTCGTCCTCCACCGCCTTTTTCTGTTTCGTTGAACAGATTCCCCACCTGATTGGTCGACATCATGGCAACCGACTCCGGCTTGAGGAGTCGATGGCCGAACAGGGTTCCCTGGTTGACTAGCATCTGTTCGAAATGCATGTAGTCTCGGACTGTGCTGACCAGACCGATGGAGCCCGAGTAGTAGTCGGGGGACTTGATCCAGGGTCCCTTGTCATTGCTGAACGCCGGCATCCTCGTGAGCTTGTCTTTCGGCACGTTCCAGTGCGTATCCTTCATGTCCAACGGATCAAAGATACGGGTCTGAACGAACTCGTTGAACGGCGTGCCCGATACGATCTCGACTATCCGCGCCACCACATCGAGACCGACGGTACCGCTGTAGGCCCAGCGGGTTCCCGGCTGGAAATCCAGTGGACCAGCCGCCACCTTGGGGATCCAGGAAGCCAGGGTATCTGGCGCGCCGGGTCTGTCCAGCTTCGAGGCCATGCTCCCGATTCCGCCTGCATGGAGTCCGGCTGTATGGGTCAACAGATCGTGAACGGTCACCGACCGGTTCACATCCACAAGCCGATAGTCCGGAACCTTCGGCTTTTTCGACTCCTCCTTGGACTTGGATTTGGCGATGTTCTTGTCAGCAGACTCCTTGGCAACGGCCACCTGAATGCCCTTGAACTCGGGAATGTATTTCTCCACCGGATCTTCCGGACTGATCAAGCCTTCCTCGATCATCATCATTGCCGCGACGCCGAGCACCGGCTTGGTCGAGGAGGCCATGTGGAACATCGCGTCCTTGTGCATGGGCCTCTCGGTCGTGTCATCGAGGGCGCCGTGTGCCTCCATATAGACCACCTTGTTGCGTCGAGTGACGCCAACCACGGCACCACGAATGCGACCGGCATCTATGTATTCCTGGACAACGTCATCGATTTTTCGCAGTCCTTCAGCCGACATGCCGACCTCTTCCGGACTTGCGTGAGATAACTCGCGAGTTGTGGCCATCGCAGGATCCAAAGTGCTCTGTTCGTGTTGAGATTCGATTGAAGACTGTTCGGTAGCGGTCTTGCCACAGGAACTGGCAAGAAGACAAACAGCAATGACGATCAGTGATCTTCGCATGGTGACTCTTGTGCAGGCGGATGGCGGGTACACTACCGAACGACTCGCATGGGAACAATGGAGTCAGGATTCGTAGCGGGTCGGCGGATAGGTCACGCCGGGACCCAGCAGCAGCACGCCGAACGAGATGTTGTCGCAGCCGGTCAGGCCGAGACCGCTCCAGGCGTAGGTGTCCATGAACTCAGCACCCATGTTGCTGGCGTTGTAGCGCGGGTTTTGGTGCCAGGTGAGCGTGGGCAAAAGTGGCCGGATCGCGGCTGCAACGGCGGCAGCCCCGCCGGATTCGGCCAAGTCAAGCGCTCGCTCGACGTGTCGGCAGCCGGGGAGGCGCCGCGGCTCGCCGGACTCGGAGTCGGGCCGCAGTTCCGCCATCAGCGACAGGACGCGAACGAGTTGTTCGCTTTGGACCGTGTCTTTCGCGGCTCTTGTCTTGATCCCTGCTTCGAATAACTGGCGCACGGCGTGGACCACCCGCATGGGCGCCTCGTTCAAGGACTTGCTATCCATTCGTCAAGAGCTCGATCGACCGAACGAAACCGTGTTCATCAGCGCTCGAGTTCGAAGTCCAGGTGCTGCGCGCCGGTCGAGATGTCGCGCGACGTGACCCCGATGTAGCGGCCCATGTCTACCGGCCCCGAGGCAGCAATACTCCAGTCTTCGCCGTAGCCCCAACTGCGGCCCTCGTAACCCTCGCTGCCGATGCCGCCCCGGTTGCCGCCCAGGCTCAACAGGCGTGTCTGGGGTTCGTCGGGATTGATGTCGTTGTGCCTGTGCGAAACCTTCATCCTGCGGGTTTCGTTGCGCCGTCGGGCACGGTCCAGGTATGCGGCTGTCGGGTCAGTGCCACCGCCGCGGCAGACGGCGACCGGATCGTCCCGTCCCACGCGGAGTGGGAACTCTGGGGGGAGTCATGCACGTTTTGTCACTATGATTACAAAAGGCTATATAAGTCCTTTAATGGGATAATTAGCTGATTAAAAGGTTGTATCTGACCTGTTGACAACTGATAGTGTCTATAGGCATGATCTGTCCTGTTAAATGACTTATTGTCCAATAACAAGTGACTTTTTGCCTATTATCCGTGTAATGCTGTGACACCCTCCAGACTGCGAACCGACATCGGCGGCCGGCTGGCGCAGCTGCGTCTGGCCCGGAATGTGACGCAGGAGGCGCTCGCGAGGGACGCGGGGGTTTCATTGCGGACGGTCCGCCGGCTCGAGGCGGGGTCGTCATGCGGCCTAGACAGCTTCCTGCGCGTCGCCCTTGCGCTCGGCGTAGGGGATGCGATCGCGGCCGCGGTGCCGGCGATCGACATCCGTCCCATCGAGCGCGTGAGGGCGCGCGGAGCGGAACGCCGCCGAGCACGACCGGCGAAGGTTCCGGCAGCGGCAGCAACCTGGTCGTGGGGCGAGGAGTCGCGTGACTGACGCGAGCGTCGAACTCTGGGGCCGGCGCATCGGTGCCGTGTCGTGGGACGAGGTGGGTGCCGTAGGGGTGTTCCAGTACGAGCCGGCGTTCGCGGCGGCCGGCATCGAGCTATCCCCGTTGGTGATGCCTGTGCGGGAGGGGGTTTACGTGTTTCCCGCGCTCGGGCGGGACGCGTTCAAGGGACTGCCGGGTCTGTTGGCCGACGCGCTGCCGGACAGCTTCGGCAACAGGCTCATCGACATGTGGCTGGCGGAGACGGGTCGCGGCGCCGAGTCGTTCAGCCCCGTGGACCGTCTCTGCTACGTTGGTACTCGGGGCATGGGGGCGCTTGAGTTTCGGCCGGCGATTCGGGGACGCGGCCGGCGTCACACGATCGAAGTGGCGGAACTCGTCGATCTCGCCAACCGTGTCTTGGACGATCGTGCCGGACTGGCGGGCCGCCTCGGCGGCGACGATGACCGGAGGGCTCTGGAGGACATCCTGAGCGTCGGGACATCGGCAGGCGGAGCCCGGGCGAAAGCGGTGCTCGCCTGGAACCCGGCAAGCGGGGAGTTCCGGTCCGGCCAGGTGGACACGGCAGCCGGTTTCGAGCACTGGATCCTGAAGTTCGACGGTGTCGCGAACAACCGTGTCCGGGAACTGGCCGATCCGCTCGGCTTCGGCCGCATCGAGTACGCCTACTCGCGGATGGCGCGGGCGGCGGGCGTCGAGATGGCGCGGTGCCGTCTGCACCACGAAGGTGGCCGCAGCCACTTCATGACGCGCCGTTTCGACCGCGACGCGGACGGGCGCAAGCTGCACATGCAGACCCTCGGCGCGTTGCGGCATTTCGACTACAACGTAGCCGGCGCCTACGCATACGAACAGGCTGTCGAGACCATCCGGCTTCTCGGGCTCGGCATGGGGGAAGTCGAACAGCAGGTGCGTCGCGCCGTGTTCAACGTGGTCGCCCGGAACCAAGACGACCACGTGAAGAACATCGCGTTCCTCATGGACCGGCGCGGTGAGTGGCAGCTCTCGCCCGCTTACGACGTCGCCTACGCGTACAACGTCGACGGGCCCTGGACGCGCGAGCACCAGATGAGTCTCTCCGGCAAGCGTCGTGGGTTCGAGCGTGACGACCTGCTGGCCTTCGCGACGGGCTCGGGACTGAAAGGGCCCGCCGCCCGCCGCATCATCGACGAGGTGGTGGCGGCTGTGGCCGACTGGCCTCGCTTCGCTGCGGACGCCGGCGTGCCGACCGGGGACGTCCGGCGTGTCGCGCGTGCGCATCGGCTCGCTCTCGGCACCGGGCGAGCGCGGACGACGATCGAGGCGACGTGGGACTGAACGGCGATTCAAGACTCGGGCCAAAGGGAGTTATGTTCGAACGAGTGACGTCTGTGGCCGCGAGGTACTCGATGGCGTTCGGCCGACAGTGGACTCCCCCCCGGCGCCACCCGAGTCCGAGACACGCGAGCTTAATCGCAGCCGCAACGCCGGCGGTGAGCCGGCCGGCGTACTCGGGCAGAACCGGCGCCGCGACCATCAAAGGCGCGACTACCGGGCCTGGGACGCCGTCGGCGAGTTCGATGTCTCCTGCGATGGACCCAGTTTCCGCGTCGCGCCAGCGGCACGCCGGCTGATCGGCCAAGGGCTCGCGGGCGTTGAGTTCCCCCTGACCGACGACGACATCGACCTCGATCTCGATGAAGTCGTTCTCGTCCGCCTCGACCACGTGGAGCGCGGGGGGATCTCGCCCCGACTGGCAGAGGACCTCGCTTGCGTCCAAAGTTCCTCGATCAGCCCCCGTCCCGAGTCCCGCCACCTTCCCAGCAGGTTTCGGCACCACGCAGGCCGGTCCACCGGCTCCAGGGAGTAGACGAGGTGTGGCGGCAGGCCTGCCGAGATCCGGTGGAGCTCGGATCCCAGCGCGTGCATGACCTCCTCGTTCGTCTTGAACCTGCTCTCCGCCAAGGGTAGGCGGGCTCGCGGCGCGTGCGATGCCAGCCATCGAGTGGACGAACTCGAAGGTCTCGAAGAATGCAACGGCGCTCTCTGACCCGATCTGGCGATCGTTCTCGTCTCCGAACTCAGTCGTCGATAGTCCACACGCTGTCCGTCGAGACACCTCGCGAAGTCCGTGTCCGGCAGACGGTCGGTCTTCAACACCGGCCGCGCCAGCGTGCCATCGCCCTTGTGCGCCAGGACGGTCGTCGCCCACTTCTGCAGAAGCGAGGTCCCGCGAGCTTTGTGTTGTGTCAGCCACGCCCAGTTGAGGCGATGGGCCTTATCGAGCGCGTCCGGTGAACTTGACCTGCGTAAGTTCGACCTTGCCGTCCTGCCGACAGGCCACGATGTCGTCGATGGCCTGGTACTCCGTGTCCTCGGCCTCGACCTGGACCCACTGGTAGAGGTCCCGGTTGCGGAGGAACGAGATGAGGACCTCGACGGCAACTAGTTGCGCCGCCGGAGTGTGCGCAGGTCGGGATCGGGAAGGTCCTCGTGCTCGAACGCGGCGACGGCTGCCGGTCCGTCTTTGCGGTAGCCGTCGACGTTGGAGTCAGTCGCGAACCGTTGCCTGAGGATTCCGAGTGCCGAGCGGATTGTGTCGCCGTGGGACGTTCGCCGGATCGCGTCGCGGAAAGCCTGCGCGGCCGCGGCGACTCCGCCGGGACCGTTCTCAATGCAGTAGAGGAGGTCGTAGGCATCCTTGTCCTCTAGGCGGTCGTCGAAGGCGAAGGCCTTTAGGCAGACGAAGCCGACGATGTCGGCATGGCGGACCCGCTCGCAGACGACGCCGCGCCCGTCGAGCAGTTCGGCCTGGATCTCGACGACGTCGTGGAGGTCCCGGACGATCGAGACGTGGGGGATGTGCATGGCGGACACTCGGCGCTGGTCGGGAAGCGCGGCCGCCCGCCGGACGGTGCCGCCGGGGGTCGTCGCTCAGGAACTCGACGACGACGAGGGTGTGCGCGTCGGTGCGCCGTTCCCAGCGCCAGGACGGTCGGCTGCCGTCTTCGTTCGTGGCGCGGCGCAGATCCAGATCGCGGAAGTTGCGCTCGAGGGTCCGGTAGGCCTCGACTTCGACGAGGAGCGGAAGGTCGACTACCAGGTCGACGTCGCGGGTGCCTGCGTGAGGCCGGATGCCGTCTGGCGGGTCCGGCACAAGGTAGCGCGGAGTGAGGCCGCCGACGAGGTAGACGCAGTGCTTCCAGGGGCCGAGTCCCCGGAGCAGGGTGACGAGGACGCGCTCGCAGGCCTGCGTGGCGTGGTCGTCGTAATCGTCATAGCGGGAGGGCATGGCGGTCAGTAGCCGATGCGCTCGCGCCGGAGGTGGCGGGCCATCTCACGGCCCCGCCCGCCGACGCGGAGAAGATCGAGGTAGACGATGACGGGACTCGCGAGCCAGACGCCGTCGACTTGCTCACGCGATGCAAAGGCGCCGGGAAACGGGGCCGGGGTAACGGAAAGGTTGGCGCCTTGGTCGACACGCCTTGCGTCGAGGTCGCGGAGTACGGAGTCGATGCGACCGTCCCGCGGGGCGACTAGGCAGTGGATGCGGGAGACGGTGGAGAGGAACGGGGCATAGCGCTGCGCGGCCGATTCGCCGGTGAGGGCGTAGTCGCCGCCGTGGGCGGTGAAGGCGCGTTGGAGTTCGAGCGCGAGCGCTTGCTCGGGGACGACGGGGACGTAGTAGTCCCTGACGGAGAACGGGCGGACGGCTTCGTTGCTTCGGGTCCACGCGTCGAGAAGGCACCCCGCGTCGGCGACCCGCCGTTGCTTGGTCGGTCCCCGACCCCGGGTGTGGACCCATTCGTGCTGCTCGAGGTGGCGGAGGACGACCGAGGCCGTGCCGGGAGAGACCCCCGCCTGCTCGGCGAGGTGGGTGGCACCGAACCACGTGCGTGGTGCGAGCAGCAGGCAGTGGACGACCTGGGCGCGGCTGCCCCGGAACAAGCTCTGGACACGGCTGGCCATGGGGCGCGGAGAGGGCCGGTCGATGTGGACGTAGACGGGCTCGCTGCACAGGAAGAGGCTGCCGCCGGCATCGAAGTAGGCGGCCCGCCTGTCCCGGAGCATTTCCTTGGCGGTCGCGGAGATGGCATCGGCAACGAGTACGGGGACGGCGTCGGGGCGGTTGGCGGTAAGGGCGTCCATCCGCCAGAGGATCTCGCGGGCGTCGCGGGGATAGATGTTCGTGCGGACGAGCAGCACGAGTTCGACGGTGCGTCGTGCCCACATGCAGTGCAAGACGGCGTCCTCCTGCGAGGGGATCGCCGTTTCGCCGGCAGTGGCAGTGACGCTGTGAACAGCGTCGCAGAACGGCAGGGCGGTCAGGGTGGCGCGCAAGTCGGCGATTCGCTTGCGCTCGGTTTGGAGTTCTGCGGAATCCATCGCCTCTTCTGGATCTTTATCTACTGGTCAGCGAATTATGCGTCTATCACATATATGTGTCAATAAGAGATTATTCGCTGCCCAGCAAATATACTCTTTCAACAACATTTTATGGTGGAGGGGGCGGCGGGAGTCTTGTGCAATCTGCTTGGGCTGAAGGCGCACGTTATGGGGAGTAGCGTGGATACTGTGTCCCAAATCTCGTGGCCGAAAATGACTCAACAGCAACTGGACCTGCACGGAATGACCCAACGGGATGCGGTCGAGGCGTTCGTGGCGGAGTCCAACGCGGCTCTTGAACGGGCCGGCGGACCCGTGACGATGCGGCTCGTCCACGGCTATGGCTCGACTGGCGAGGGAGGTGTGCTCGGAGCACGACTACGGGGTTTTTGCGACAGCCATCCCGACCGGGCGAGCTATGTGCGCGGCGAGGACGCAGAGCGGAACCCGGGTCTCACGATCGTCACCGTGGAAAGCCCCTTGCCCGATGGGTGCCAACGGCTCGGCGATGCGATCGTGGAATACTGCGGTCGCGCCCGGACGATGGACCGAATCACAGGCCGGTTCCGTCGTGAAGGTGGACGAGAGGTGGCGTATGTAGTTCGCGACCTCGCCAGTCAGGGGAGGCTAAGGAAGACGAAGGGCAGGCATGGCACCGAATACACGGCGTGATGACGACCGGGCCGTCGCCGACACGGCGGACGAGAACAGGTTGGGGGCGCTAGGACGGGCCTACAGCGTCTCGATCTTGGGCGCGGTCGCCAAGGCGTTCGCGGCGGGGGACTTTCTAGCGACACGAACGGCGAGGCGCTTCTTCGCGGGCGACACAACGACGGACGGCCATCGGACCAAGGTGTTCAAGGACGTGGCTGCGGCGCTGGTCGAAGCCGGGGTCGTCACGACATCGGAGCTCCTGCATCGCGAGGATGTATCGCGGGCTCTCGAGGAGGCGGCGTTGCGCTGGGACGAGACGGTGGCCGCCCTGCAATGCCGTGCCGGGGCACTCAGCGAAGGCGTCGCTGACAGGGTTCTGCGGTTCGCCGTAGTCGACCTTTCAGTGCGGGCGTTCGCTGTGTTGCGGCTGGGAAGACGACCTGTACCCGAGCCGGGTACGCCGGTCTGGGCGCAACCCAACGGCGGTGGCCTGTTCCTGCGCGGTCTAGCCTTCGAAGACGACGCGCGAGCAACTGGCCGAGCGGCTCGATGTCTCGAACAACGCGGTGGACAACTGGTTCGACGGCGCGAACCGACCGACGCGCAAACACATGGCCGGGCTCGCTGGCGCGTTGGTAGGCGAGGGCGATGCCGACGCGGTCGAACGGGCGATCCGACACTGCTTCGCGTTCTCCGAACTGGCCGACCGCCTTGCGAACGTCTTGGGGCGGGAGCGAATCGAGGAGTTGGCTGCGACGTGGGTCCGTTTTGTGCGCGCGATCGCAGAGGACGCGGCTGAGATGGATCGTCTCCCCGTGGAGAAGAGCGCACTGACGGAACTGGTCGCGTTGTGGTGGGGTTCCGCCCACCCCGTGACGCATACACTGCTCCGAAACCTCGCGGGGATAGAAAACGACGCAGGCTGGCGGCAGGACATCCTGGCAGCGATGCGTCCGTGGCGCCTTGAGCTGGAGTGGGAGGCAGCCCGCGCGGGACCACCATCGCCGGCTGGGCTTGCGCAGGACGCACCGGCGCCGACGGACCGTTCGCCGGACGCGGCACTGGCCAAGGAAGCCGACGACCGGGCGACTGGGCCGCGCGATGCGCGTTTGCGTTGGGTGATAAGCGAAAGGGACTGACGTTGGCGCGGCGGGCGATGCGGTTCGGGGCTCCGGATGAGTACATCAGCTGGTGGAGGCAGCGTAACGGGTGACTCGCGGGACGGACGCGGTCACAAATCACACGAAAAAGGGGCGTCATATCCGCAGCTCACGTAACGCCAGAAGTCCGCGCTGCAAAATTTCCTGGTGCCTGGGGGGGACTCGTGTTTCTTCATTAAGACATTGATATTTATGGTTTATTTTCGTATTACCTCGCGGTTCTACCCACACTCCTGCCCACGTCGCGAATGCTCCATCCGCCCGCATCGGCGCGGCTATCGGCCCAACGCAAGCGGTCAAGCGTGTCTCACAGAGTCGACAGTCCCTGCATCACCGAAACCTTTGTGGGCCCGGCGACGAATCGCTGCGCCTTGCTGACGATCTGTGCGTTCAATGCCTTGACGTATTCGATGTCGAGTTCGTGGAAGCCGCCAGCGAAGTTGTCGGGCAGCGATAGCTGCACGTACACGTCCTTCGCCACCGGCATGATCACCTGGTCGGGAACGCCGAACGGGCCGTTGCCGAGTTGCTCGTCGCTCTCAGCGTATTGCGCTCGTGCTAGGCAGGGCTCGTCACCGATCAGCAGCGGAAGCGCCGCGTCCGGACGGACCCGGCCTACCTCGAGTGGCATCTCCATCATGCGACGGAAGAAAGTCCGTTCTGGATGCCTTGCGTCCGCCGCGCTCGTGAGCCTGTCGGTGAGCATCTCGTAGAGCGCTTGAGAGTCCAACTTTTCGGCCCACTGCTTCACGCGGGGTGCCCTGACGATCTGAACGAACAGAAACGCGCAGAGGTCCTCCTTGTCGGCGAGCGGGAGGTCAGGCGCAACCCCGGCCCGAGCGGACTTGATGACCTTGCGCATTACCGGAGCGGCAGCGCTCTCCCTCTCTGTGAGCACCTCGTCGACATCGGTTGGAACATACTGGTTCTGTGCGAAGGCGTCATACCGCGGAGGATGAGAGCGGGACCGTCGGACCCAGCAACGTCCCGATCCTTTGTCCGCGATCCACAGAGCGCCGTCCGTGCCCGCAAAGTTGACGAGTACGAAGTTCGAGGTGTAGTGCTGCAACGCTCTCGCGGGCCGTTGTCCTTGCATGGATCCATTCCTCTTGCCCATTGCGGGACGGCACGGCACGTCGGTGACTGGTGCCGGCGGCTCCGCCGTGCTCGCGCGTCGTTTGAGCGTCCCCTGAGCCTACCCTAGCAACGGCCCCGCACT
Source organism: Gammaproteobacteria bacterium (assembly GCA_028818795.1). GTDB lineage: Bacteria > Pseudomonadota > Gammaproteobacteria > Pseudomonadales > Azotimanducaceae > VXYL01. The sequence continues at coordinate 11,883 of JAPPND010000173.1, forward strand.
GATCGCGATCTCTGCCGTCAACTTCATGGGGAAGCTGCCGGGACGTGATATACGCGCCTTTGCAGGGCACCGGACAGGACGTCTATCGCCTTGGGGACCAGCGGTCGCAGATCGGCCGGCCGATTGCTCGCGGCGAGCATGATGACGACCGGGAGCGGCAGGTCGTCCTGGTTCTGCTGATGCGCGAACCCGCGGTCTACGGTCAGCAGCGCATCGAAACCGTTATCCACGGCGAGGGCGAGGAGGGCGCCGTTTCCGGTCCCGGCCCATCCCATCTCAGGGACGGTCCGAACCTCATATGCGGCGGGAAAGGACGTCCGGAGGGGCCGAGGCACGGACTCGTCAAGCAGCAGCCTCATCCTGCTCGCCGGCGAGGATCACCCTGGCCTTCTCCAGCACAGCGACCGCTTGGTCTCGGGACACCGAAGGGAAGTCCTGAAGGAAGTCGTCGAGCCGGTCGCCCGCTTCCAGGTACTCCATGAGTATGCGCACCGGGACCCTGGTGCGGGTGAACACCGGCGTGCCGCCCAGGATGTCGGGATTCCTGTCGATGGGTTCGTCGTTCATGGTCGCCTCCGTCGCCGTGTTCGGCGCGGCATTCGGCTTCTCTTCGGTCACAGGCTAGCCGTTGGGCAAGGAAATGCAACTACTCGCAGGATTCCTGCCAGCCATCCGGCCATGCGAGATCGACTTCTGCGACCACTCCACCGACCTGACTACCCTTCCGGCGTTGCCTTGCGGCCCGCGCTCTATCGCCTTCGGCGACCGAGCCCGCACGCGGTCTCGTCCCTTCGGGTGACGATCGCTAACGCTTGCGCCCTCCGGGCGCCGATGCAACGACAGCCTGCGGTAGTTATCACCCGCATATGCCGACACCCCATGACCGTCGTTTGTTCGGATGACGGCTGTCTATCGCTCGGGGCGGCGGGTCCGACCGCCACAACGATGTCCTTCCGTCCGTCGTTACCGCCCAGCGTCGCACGCGTGCTCGCGCGGTCAACCGGGACGGTTCTCCGCTGACGTTCCGACCTCGCTGGCGCGAGGTGACCGCGCTGCGCGCGCGTGCCGCCCGTTCGGGACCGACGCACACCGCGTCGCAACCCCTGAAACGGAGAACGACATGGACCTTCAAACCCTCATCGCCCAGTGGAGTGGCAAGCTGC
>JAPPND010000080.1:0-9767 GCA_028818795.1 Gammaproteobacteria bacterium
CGAGATGATCACTGGGGTGAACCGATTGGGTCTCTTGCGCAGGTGTCGAGTTTAACCGGTGCGTGGCTGACGGGACCGCACAAGTGCATGCACAACGAGGCCGGGTGGCGAGTCAACGTTCCAGCCGTCCTTGCCGTCAATATAGTGTTGATCTGGCATGACTTTGACGCCGTGCGTCGACCACTCGGATCACTGACTGATCGAAATACCGTGCTGAGCAAGACAATCAAGGTACTCGCCGCGCTGGTCGGCATCGCCGCGCTGCTGGTCGTGGGCGTGGCCTTGATGCCGGCCCGCTCGATCAAGCTGGCGACCGACCACGTTGACGGCTTGGTGCTCGTCACCGCCGAGGGATGGTTATTCAGCGGCGAAGCCGATCTTGCGTATCGGGGCGAGGATCTCGGTCGCATGACGTGGTCGGTGCGACCCGGGGCAGTGCTGGACTTTCGATTGGGAACCGACTGGAGAGTCGTGCATCCGAACTACACGGTGTCGGGAACAGCGGCAGTGGGAGTCGGCGCGACCGAATTGGCGGCCACCGGCATCATCAACGCGCTGGCCGTGAACCGGTTCCTTTCCCAATATCACATCTCCCTCGACGGCATGTTCGAAGTTGGCGGCCTCCGTGTCCGCCTTGACGCCGCCGGAGTTGCCGCCGAGGGAAGCCTGCGCTGGTCAGGGGGCCGTACGGTCTACCGGTTGGCCGGCGAGACTTACGACGCCCAGTTGCCGGGCATGGTGGGCAGGTTGACAAGCGTGGCGGCCGAACCCCGACTCGAGGTGGTCACGGCGGACGACTCGCTGCCGCTGCTCAATGTCCGATTGGCCGCCGACGGCTGGGCCCACATCGGCGTGACCGCACGGTTGACGTCGCTTGCGGGGAATCCCTGGCGAGACGGGGACAACGGGGATGCCGTGGTCGTCACCGTCTCCGAACGCCTGTTCGAACCGGACGGCGCCGATGTTTAGGATTCCCGGGGTTGCTACAATGGTCTGCACCGGCTCTCCGGCGGCTTTCCGGTCGCCAGCGCGCGCTGGGAGCACGACCGCTCGGTGCCAGGAACCTCGCCGAGCGTGGCTACCGTGCTGGTAACTCCGGGCCAGTAGGGGCATAAGCGTGGTCGACATCCCCAAGTTCTTGAATCACAGGGTCTCCAGTGTCGTCGCCTTGGTCGTTCTTGTGCTTGGAATCCTGGCGACGCTATGGTGGGCGTTCGTGTTCTTCATGGCAGGGCCGAAGCCGTTGCACGTCGAGGTGTTGGACGACGCGTCGACGCGAGAGGCGCCCGACATCCCGATCGACCGAATCGTGGCGATGAACCTCTTCGGGGAACCCACCCGCGACGCCGCACCGAGGACCGAGACGCTGAGCGAGACGAAACTCTCGCTGGTCCTGCACGGCGTGTTCGTTGCCGACAAGGCGGACGCTTCCACGGCGCTGATCTCCCAGAGGAACAACAACCCCAAACTCTTTGCGATCTCCGATCGCCTACCCGGCAACGCCCGCCTCGAAGAGGTCTACCGAGACCGTGTCGTGGTCAGCCGCGGCGGCGTACGCGAGAACCTGAGCTTCAAGCGGGGTGACCAGCTAATCCGCCCCGGCGTCCGACGCTCGAATGCCGATCGTGCGGAGTCCCCGCCACGCCTGAATCCCTCGTCGCCCAACGCGCAGCGGAACCCGCGCAGCCTGATCGAAAGGACACTTGCCAAGCACCGCGACGAGATCGACCGCGACCCCAAGAAGTTCATCGAGACCCTTGGCCTTACGACTTCCGAACGAGGCGGCTACCTGCTCGGCACGTTCGCAGACAACGATGCCCGCCTTGAACGAGGAGACAGGCTGATAAGCCTGAACGGCAAACCGGTCGGAAACGCGAAACAGGATCGCCACCTACTCGAGAAAATCCTCGCCGGCCAATCCGTGGAAGTTCAGATCCAACGCGGCGAGCAGCGAATCACGTCCACTCTCTCGCTGGACTCGTTGAACTAGCCGACCACAATCCCGGCACACGAGTAAGACAACGATTCATCGCGAGCCAACGTCTAGCGGTGGTAATCAAGTGAGACGAGTGATGCCGATGGTACGGCGAGAACAGGAAGCAGCATGACCCCTAGTAGACACGGCGAACAGCCAGCGAAATCAACGTCCCGAGGCTCACCGGTCAGGGAATGGGCACCTTGGACGTGGAGGGTCGTGCGCCGCACCGTCTCGGCCATGGTGGTGGTCGCGTTCACAATGGCCACAACGGCTGCCGCCCAGTCCACGTGGGTGGTCAACGGCGCCGACATGCCCATGCAGGAATTCGTCAACCAGGTCGCCGAGATGACCGGCAAGACGATCATCCTCGACCCCCGCCAGCAGAACGCCAAGGTTACGGTCTTCTCGAACACCGAGCTCGACGCCGACGGCGTCTACGAACTGTTCCTGACCGTCTTGAAGGTCCACAACCTCGGCGCCGTCGAGAACAACGGCGTGGTGGAGGTGCTCCAGAACACCACGGTCAAGCAGAGCGGCACCGACCGCGTCAACCTGGACGACGCGGCATCGAGCCAACTCGTGACCCGCGTTATACCGCTTGCCCACGTCGAAGCATCCGAAATCGTCAAGACGATCAGACCCCTGATGCCGCAGGCGGCCCACGTCGCAGCGATCGAGAATCCCAACGTGCTGATCCTCGCCGACTTCGCGAGCAACATCTCGCGGCTGACCACTCTGATCGAGCAGACCGACGTAGTCGACGAAGACGAGATCGTGCATCGCGAACTCGAGCACGCCTGGGTGGGCACCGTGGCCACGATCCTGGAGGAGATCGCGCCGGACCAACTTGGTCGCGGCGCGAAGGGTCCCCAGGCCGTGCAGATCGTTGCCAACGAACGGAACAATTCGCTGATTCTGAAAGGAAAACTGGAGCCGATCGCGGATGCGCTGCGGCTCATCGACAAGCTCGACGTGCAGGAAACGACGACCGGGACGGCCCGTGTCATCCGCCTCAACCACGGCGACGCTGTTGCGATAGCCGAGCTATTGCGCCAATTGGTGAGCGTCACGACCGTGGAAGGCCAGGAAATCAGCATCCAGGCCGACGAGTCGCTGAACGCGCTGGTCGTCCGGGCGGACCCCGCGACGATGAAGGAACTGCTCGCCATCGTCGCGGAACTGGATGTGCGCCGGGCACAGGTGCTGATCGAGGCGGCGGTCGTGGAGATCTCGATCGACGCGCAGCAAAACGTCGGCGTCGAGGTTGGCGCGGTGGATGCCCGCGGCACATCGGTTCCGATCATGTCGACCACGTTGAACGGCATCGTCGGTGCAATGCTGGCGCGCCTCGACAACAACCAAATCGACCCCGCCGCGGTCGTAGGGGCTGCCACCTCCCCCACTCTGGCCGCGCTCAAGCTCGACCGGGATGGCATCTCGTTCGGCGCCATCGTCAATGCGCTCGAGACCGATGGGCGGGCGAACCTGCTGTCGACACCTAGCGTTCTGACCTTGGACAACCAGGAAGCGAAGAACGTCGCCGGCCAGAAGATCCCGTTTCGAACGGGGTCTTTCACCACGACCACCGACGGTGCGAGCAATCCGTTCCAGACCATCAACCGGGAAACAGTCGGGGTCGAGTTGCGCGTCACGCCGCATATCCACGAGGACTCGTCCATTCGCATGGTGATCCTGCTGAAAGTGGGCAACGTAGCGCCTAACTTGGCAGGTCAGGGGTTCGCGGACGTGGTCACCAACGAGCGCGAACTTGAAACCACGGTGTTGGCGGAGGACCGGCAGATCATCCTGCTCGGCGGGCTGATCAAGGACGACGACCTGCGTACGACCCGCAAGGTTCCGCTGCTCGGGGACATTCCCTTGGTCGGCCGGGCGTTCCGCTCGACCAGCGACACCAAGACTAAAAGATACCTGCTCATGTTTCTGCGCCCCACGATCCTGCTTACCGGCGAAGCCGCGCAGGTTCTCGCCGGGGAACGATACGAGGGCATATACTCGGTGGAGGGCAGGGCGGATCCGGCCGACATGAACGACCTCTTCGATACCGGTCCGGAGGACTAGCCGGTCAAGGGATACACCGGCGTGGAGTAGCGATGCTCCCGGCAGCAAGACGTTTCAACTACGCAGTTGCTCGCCGTTTCGTTCGCCTACTTGCCCGCCCAACGGTAAACGTCGCGACGCTTCCCGGTCGCGATGCGCGGGAGGTCGTCTACGCCCTCGCCAATCGGTCGCTCGCCGATATCGTCCTCCTAGACCTCGTCGCCAGCGAATACGATTTGCCGTCGCCACTTTCTTCCGTCGAGGCCTTCGACGAGGCGCGCCGGTTCTTCTTCCTGAACCGGCCGGCGGGCTGGCGGCGGCGCCACACCATGCGCACGACGTCGGCGCGGATGCGCCGCTTCGAAGCCAAGCTTCGCGACCGCCAGGACGCCACGCTGGCGTTGGTCCCGGTGTCCATCTTCTGGGGACGGGCGGCCAACAAGGACAAGTCCTGGGTTCGATCATTGTTCTCCGAAGGCTGGGCGATGTCCTCCCGGCTGCGCCGGTTCCTGATCCTGATCTTCAACCGGGCCGACATCCTCGTGCAGTTCGGCGAGCCCATGGGCTGGCGCGAAATCGTCCGGGCAAGCCGTACCGAGGATCTCGCCACGCGACGCACGGCCCGCCTGCTGCGTGTGAAGTTCCGCAACCAGAAGGTCGCCGCTCTCGGTCCCGATCTTTCGCACCGGCGCACCCTCGTCGGACAGATCCTCGCCAGTGCCCAGGTCTCCGAAGCGATTCGGGAGACCGTGGCGACCGGCGCGCCCCACGCCCGTGTCGAGCGCGCCGCGCGTCGAGCGGCGTACGGCATCGCTTCGGACATGTCCTATCCCGCCATCCGCTTCCTGGACAGGCTGCTCACCTGGTTGTGGCAACGCATCTACGAAGGGGTGCGGGTCGCCGGCGTCGAGAAGTTCGAGCGACTCGCCGCCACCCATACGCTGATCTACACGCCCTGCCACCGCTCCCACCTCGACTACCTACTGCTGTCCTACGTGCTGTTCCAACGGGGCTTCATGCTTCCGCACATCGCCGCCGGCGACAATCTCGACATGCCGATCGTCGGCCGCATCCTGCGCGGCGGCGGCGCTTTCTTCATGCGGCGCCAGTTCGGTACCGACGCGGTATACGCGGCGGTGTTCTCGGAATACCTCTACCAGATGTTCCGGCGAGGCCACGCCATGGAGTATTTCGTCGAGGGCGGTCGGTCCCGCACCGGGCGTCTGCTGCCGGCGCATACGGGAATGCTGCGCATGACGATCGAAGCCTACCGGCGCGGACTGCCGCGACCGCTGGCCTTCGTACCGGTCTACTTCGGCTACGAGAAGGTCATCGAGGCCAATGCGTATCTCGACGAACTGCGCGGTGCGGCGAAGCGTCGCGAAACCGTCGGCGGCCTGTTTCGGAGCCTCCGGGTCGTCCGGGAGTCGTTCGGCACGGTTCAGGTCAGGTTCGGCGAGCCCATCGACCTCGCCGACTTTCTCGTCGACACCGGCGACGACCGGACCGTGCAGGCGCTGGGTCGGCGAATACTCGCCGGCGTCAACGACTGCGCCTACGTCAACGCCGTGGGTCTTGTCGCACTCGCCACGCTTTCGATGCCCCGCCAGTCCATCGACGAAACGACACTCAGAACCCAGATCGAGCTCTGCCGGGAACTCGTCGAGCGAAACGCCGACCACGCCTACGCCGTGACCGGGGCCGCCGTCGACGAGGTGATTCGGCATGTAGAAAACCTGGGACTCCTCACGCGGCAAAACGTTGCGGACGAGGCCGGCGACATCCTGGGGCACGACCCCGTGACCGCCGTCCTGATGACGTGGTACCGGAACAACGTTCTGCACACCGTCGCCGCGCCGTCGCTGATCGCCTGCCTGGTGGCAAACCGGCGGGGTATCCGGCGGGTGATTCTCCGCCGGCTATTCGATGCGATCTATCCCTACATCGCCCGCGAGCTTTCGAGCGTCGGTCCGGACAGGTTCGGCGATTGGCTCGAACGCCTTCACAGCCTTGGTGTCATCGAGCAACGCCGCGGGACGGTGTCCGCGCCAGCGGATCCGGCCGGCCGCTACCGACTGCGCCTTCTCGCCAATGCGATCATGCCGGTGCTCGAACGGTTCTACATCACCCTCGCCTTGCTGCACGGCGCGGGCCCGGGCGTACTCGACCAGGCGGCACTGTTGCTCGAGTGCCGCGCGACGGCAGCAAGGTTCTCGAAGCTCTACGGACTCGATTCGCCCGAATTCGCCGACCCACGACTGTTCTCCGCGTTCCTCGCCCACCTGACCGAGAACGAAGTCCTAGTGGCGAACGACGAGGGTCGCCTGACCTTCGACGAACGCATATCCGACATACTGCGTGCGGGCCGCTACGTGGTTGCGGTGGAACTTCGTCAATCCCTGGAGCAGGACGGCACGGGCAGGTAGACGTCGAATCGCACCCTACGACCGCGAATATTCCAATCCGGTCGACCAAGGGCTTCGGCGCTGGCCCGGCGCTTGACGACCACACGCGAACACGCTACGCAACGGGCTTGTTCGATCAACTCGACGATCGCCGCAACGGGCATTTCGCCGGCGAGGTTCGCGAGCACCTGCATTTGCTTCGCCGGCAGCGCGGTCTTGGGATGTTCGCCGAACATGGGATCGAGGTAGACGACGTCGAAATCGCCACCCGCTCGCCAACGGTCGCGGGCGTCCTCGTGCTCCCAACTGATGGAGTCCGTTCGCGTCCGAGGCAACCGGGCCGATTCGGCACGAAGTCGGGAGTCGAGGATCCGGTGCACCTCGGCGTTCCGTTCGCTCAAGTGGACCCGGCAGCCCAATGCGGCGAGCACCAGTCCGTCGGTGCCCCAGCCGGCCAAGGCGTCGTGGACGCGCAATCCCGGACGCGCGTCGCAGGCTCGGGCAAGCGCCAGGCGCCGTCCCTGGCGAAGGCGCCGACGGAAGTCGGGCAGTACCAGTTCGCTCAGTTCGGCTGCCAAGGGCTGTCGCCTTCCACGTAGAACGGCGCCGCCGCTGCCGGCTCGCCGGCACTCGCTAGGCTGGCGAACGCCAGATCCCCCACGATCCGCGCGCTCATGACGCATCGCGCCACATCGACAACGCATTCGTCGACATCCGCGTCCCCTACGAGTTCGTCGAACTCCAAGCAACGCACACCCTCGTCGAGCAATTCGTAGCGGGCGACGTAGGACCACCCCGGCCGCGACGTTCGCGACAACGACACCGCGCCACGTCGACGTGTCGAACGACGCAGGCTCTCCGCCGCAACCGCTGAACTCGCCACCGGCAGAACACGCGCGTCGACGGCGAGGGCGATTCCCTGCGCGACGGCCGCGCCAATGCGCACGCCCGTGAACGAGCCCGGTCCGCCGCCGAAGGCAACCACCTGCACGGCTCTCCGGTCGAGGGAGGCAGCCTCCAAGAGACCGTCAATCATGGCGAGGAGGTACCGGTTGTGCAGGCGGGGAGCGAAGCGCGTATCCTCGAACCAATGCCCGCTCGAAGCCAACGCCACGGAACACACCTCGGTCGTGGTCTCGATTGCCAGCACGTTGGCCGTAGTGTCCATGAAGGCCATGCTAAACGTTGACCTGGCATTTCGAAAACTTCGTGATCTCGTTCGTCCCGTCGATGAAACGGAGCGTGTGACCCTCGATGACGCAATCGGCCGCATCGCCGCGGAGTCCGTAGCAGCGCCCACCGATCTCCCGCCCTTCGACGCGTCCGCCATGGACGGATACGCTGTCGATGCGACGGGTTTGGACCACTCCACCGAGAAGCGTTTCGAGGTCATCGACGAAAGCCTTGCCGGCCGGCCGGCGTCAAGTACGCTATCCGCACCCCGACACGCCATTCGCGTGTTCACGGGGGCCGCGATGCCCGACGGCGCGACCGCCGTCGTTCTACAGGAGGATGCGGTTCGGCAAGGTGACACGATGATCACCAATGCGCCGGTCCACCGCGACCAGCATGTGCGCCACCTGGGTCACGACGTGCGGCGAGGCTCCCGACTCTGTTGTCGCGGAACCCGACTTTCGCATTTTCATCTGGCCTGGTTCGCCGCGTGCGGAATCGAGGAGGTGACCGTTTCGCGGCGAGTGCGTGTCGGCGTGTTCTCGACAGGTGACGAACTGGCCGATCGCGGCACGCCGCTGAAAACCGGTCAAATATACGATTCGAACCGATTCGCGATCACGTCGCTGCTGCGCGAAAAGGCCGTGGAGACGTTCGATCTGGGCTGTATCCGCGACGACCCGAACCTGATCGCGAGTTCGCTCGACAAGGCGTCGAGAAACACCGACCTGATCGTCACGAGCGGTGGCGTCTCGGTGGGCGATGCCGATTACGTCAAGGAAGCGGTGGCACGGATCGGACGAATCGAGTTCTGGAAGATTGCACTCAAGCCAGGAAAGCCCCTCGCCATTGGCAGAGTCCGGCACGCGTTGTTTTTCGGTTTGCCGGGGAATCCCGTTTCCGCGATCGTGACCTATCTGCTTTTCGTCGCACCGACGATCGATCGATTGGGAGGTCACGAGCCAACGCCTCCCCTCACCCTCACCGCCGCTATGGACCGCAAGGTTAGACATTCGGTCGGACGTCGCGAGTATCTTCGGGGGACTTTACGGTCGTCCGACGGTCAACTCGTGGTCACCCCAACCGGCGATCAGGGGTCCAACCGACTAGCGACGTTTGCCGGGGCGAATTGCCTGGTGGTCGTAGACGAGGACAAGGGGCACGTCGGGGTTGGCGAATCCGTCGACGTGATCCTATTGCCGGACGAGGGCGCGCATTTGATGCACAGTTAGGGTGCCTCTCCGACGCGACGTCTCCGGGTTGACGGAGCACTAAGCGCTCTGCCGCAAATGCGGGACGCCACAAGGGCGTCCGCTCGCTTGGAACAAACACGAACGGGCGCGAAGCGAGCGGACGTGATTGTTCGATGCGAGGTCGGCGTGGCTGGGCCGGAGGCGCACCCGGCGCGCAGCATCAGCGAGCGCCGGGTCGCCTTTGGGGCGCTACGGGCGGGTTGAAGATCGACGTTTGCGCCGCTTTTTCTTGCCGCTTCTCAAGTCCGCGATGGCTTTCTCCGCAATGCGGGCACGCTTCTTCGCTTTTCGCGCTTCGACCCGAACGACTTCCGCGCGTTTGCGCCTTGCGAAAGTCGCCGCTGCACGTTCGACGCGCGCATCGATCCGTGCTTGCGCTGCCGCATCCGCCTGTTCGAGCTTGTCCTCGATTGACCTGATCCGGGCGTTCAGGCGATCCTGATTCTTGAGTTCGGTGGCCCGAGTCTTGGCTGCTCGAGCCTTGTCGCGCGCCTTGGCCACCCGTAGCGTGGCCCGCTTGATTTTCTCCCGGGCGCGTTTCGCCGCGGCCTTGTCGGTCTTGCTCCGCGTCTGACGAGCCTTGGTTCGGGCGGCCACGTTCGCTTCCTTGGCGGCCGCCAGGACTTGGCGCTCACTTCTGAGAGTCGAGACCGAACGCTCCGCCGCGCGTTCGGCACGCTGCGTCGCCGGCGAAACCTGCCGCCTCCTGCCGTTCGCGGAAGCCGCCTTTTTCGGTGGCCGTCCCCGAGGTTTCGGAACGGCTTGGCCCGTCGTCGCCTTCGGCGGGCGGCCCCGGCGCTTCGGCGCCGCCTGCTCGGCCTTCGCCTTCGGCGGGCGGCCCCGGCGCTTCGGCGCCGCCTGCTCGGCCTTCGCCTTCGGCGGGCGGCCCCGGCGCTTCGG
>JAPPND010000080.1:9867-85772 GCA_028818795.1 Gammaproteobacteria bacterium
GCTTCGGCGCCGCCTGCTCGGCCTTCGCCTTCGGCGGGCGGCCCCGGCGCTTCGGGGCTGGCTGCTCGGCCTTGGCCTTCGGCGGGCGGCCACGGCGTTTTGGCGGAGTTGCCTTCGCCGCCTGCTTAGGTGGCCTTCCTCTACGCTTCTTCGCGGGCCCACCCGTTCCCGTTCCGTCACCCCTTGCCGCAGCATCCATCGCACGTTCTCCCAGAACCGCCGGAGGTCACGAATAATATTTGATCAAGAAAAAAAGTCCAGCATCGAAATGAGCGCTCGATCCCATGGGACTTGATTTGCTACTCGTTTAACGCGTCGGCGATCGCCCGCCTTATTTCGGCGACACTCCTCGCACCATTGATTCGCGTGTACCGAACACCCAAGGCGATTGCCCCCTCTTCAAAGAAGCGTGTCAATGGGCGGGTTTCTTCGTGGTAGACACGCAGCCTTTCGCGAATCGTCTCTTCCTTGTCGTCGTCCCTTTGGGTCAACGGTTCGCCGGTGTCGTCATCCGCGCCGGGCGTCGCCGGTGGATTGAACCTGACGTGATAGGTGCGACCGCTCGCCTCGTGAACTCGCCGACCTGACAAGCGTTCCACGACAACGTCGTCCGGTACGTCGATTTCCAAGACTTCATCGATACCGATCTCTGCTTCGACCACTGCCTCCGCCTGGGCTACGGTCCTCGGGAAACCGTCGAATAGAAACCCGTTTCGGCAATCCGGAGAGTCGATGCGCTGCTTGACCAGGTCCACGATGAGCTTGTCGTCGACCAGTTCGCCAGCATCCATTGTCGCCTTCACTCGCCGGCCAAGCGGAGTTCCCGCAGCCACGGCTGCTCTCAACATCTCCCCGGTCGATATCTGAACGATTCCGAGGGTCTCGCAAATGAATGCCGCCTGGGTCCCTTTTCCGGCCCCCGGCGGGCCAAGCAGTATGATCTTCATCGGTCAATTTGTCCTGCGAACAGCCACCCACGACCGTGGCACGGGCGAGCCCGAGTCACAGCGTGCGGACACGTCTTACATCGTGCACATCGGGGACGCGGCGGATACTGTCGATTGCGCTCGCAAGCTGGGCAAGGTCGTCCACGTGGAGTTCCAGCGACAGCGTCGCGCTCTTGCCCGGTATTTCGGCACGTGCATTCGTCGCCACGACGGAAATGGACAGTTCGGCGATGGCTGCCGCCACATCACGGAGCAGGCCGTCGCGGTCTTTTCCCTTTATGACGATGCCCTGGAATGTTCCCGTATCTGCATCCGGTTCGCCTGGCAGCGTTGCTTCCCCCGATGATTTGGACACCAGCTTCAGCAGATCGATGACAAGTTGGTCGCCGACCCCGACGGCCAGCATCAAGGCATCCTCGCTGTCGTAGCCTGCCCGCGCGGCCAGGTCGGCGAAGTCGTCCGTGAAGCCAAGGCGAGCCGCACCTTCCTCCAGCAATGCACGACCGGCACTTACGTTCGACTCGGTCAGCTGGTTCCTGAACCAGGACTGTACCTTCGAACGGGCACGCGACGTGTTCACATAGCCCAGCGCGGGATTCAGCCAATCGCGTCGAGGTTCCTCGGTGTCCCCCGTTTCGATCTCGACGCACTCCCCGGTACTCAGCTGACGATTGAGCGGAACCCGCCGACCGTCGACCCTTGCACCACGACAACGGTGTCCGATCTCGGTGTGGATACGGTACGCGAAATCCACCGGCGTCGCGTTGGGAGACAGATCCAGAACATGCCCCTGGGGCGTCGTCACAAATACGCGATCGTGATTGAGTTGTTCGCCGTTGACGCGCAGACCAAGGTCGTCGTGCCACTCCAATACGCTGCGCAACCAGTCCATCTTCCTAGATTGCAGCGCACCTTCGCTGCCGTCTTTGTATGCCCAGTGCGAACACACGCCGAGTTCCGCTTCGTCGTGCATTTCCCGGGTTCGGATTTGTACCTCCAGCGTCTTTCCCACTGGTCCAATGACTGCCGTGTGAATGGAGCGATAGCCATTCTCCTTCGGATTCGCGATGTAGTCGTCGAACTCCGTCGGAATGTGTGGCCAGGAGGTGTGCACGACACCGAGAACCCCGTAGCACGCGTCGATGCGGTCAACGAGTACCCGCACGGCCTGGACATCGTAGACCTCCGAGAAGTCGATGGCCTTGTGGCTCATCTTGCGCCAGATGCTGTAGATGTGCTTCGCCCTGCCATGTACCTCCGCATCGATCCCCTTCGCCGCGAGTCGGAACTCCAGGTCCTGACGAATGGCCTCGATCTGCCGTTCGCGTTCCTCGCGCCGACCATCGAGCTTCGACGCGACTTCCCCGTAGTCGCTCGGAAACAAATACCGGAACGCGAGATCTTCCAGCGTCCACTTCAGCTGCCAAATGCCAAGCCTGCCGGCAAGCGGCACGAAAAACTCCATGGCCTCCGTCGCAATCGTCCGCCGAGTTGCTTCTTCCGCGTGTTTCGCATCGCGAAGCACCACGACTCGTTCGGCCAGCTTGATGACGGCGACGCGTGGATCGTCGATCAACGCGATCAGCAAATGGCGGACATTATCCGTCTGGCTCTTCGACTCGCTGGATAGAACGGCCGAGTCATTGTGGGCGAGCACATCCGTGGAGGAGAGTTTGAGAACGGCTGCGACAAGAACGCCGACATCCCGGGGCAGCGCATCGAGATCGCTCTCTCCGCGCTCCACGGCGAATAGGGTCATCCCTGCCATGGCGGTGACGCTGTCCATCTTGAGGCCGATCAGCAGTTCCACCAGTTCCAAGCCGAGCCTTCGCGACTCCTCGCGTGAAATCAGATCCAACAGCGCGCCGGCCCGTCGCCGGCTTCGTGACGAAAACCCCGACGCATGGTCGAGCCAGGCGTCGAGGTCCGGTTCGCCGTCCGGCATTCGTGGAAGTTCCCGTCTGATGCTGACCATCGTCGTTCCCGGTAGGTCCGTCAGTTAAGGCAGTTGAACCACGGTTTCCCGATCACCCGTCGGGTGCCGCGCAGCCGAAAAAAGACGCCTCGTCACCAGCGGTTTGCCGCCTAGGCGCACCGCGATGGCACGACGCAGAATCTGCTTCGCGCCCCGCAGAACGGCCCCGTCCCGATATTCCCCGGCGTCCATGGCGGCAATCTGCGCACCGTCGAACAACTCCTCCGGTGACGTTCCGTGCTTGTCGACCTCCCGAAACCCCTCGCCGTCGACGACGCGGTACAAGCGTCCCGGTTCGATGGGCCGGCCGTTGGCGACATCGACATCGAAGGCGATGCCATAGCCCAGTTCATCCAGCAGTCGCCGTTCGAACGTACGTAGGATCGGCTCGAGTTCATCGAAGCCGCGCCTCTTCCCATCGCCGGTCGACGGGTGATGGCGCGCCCAGGACCCCACCGTTGACGACTCGACCTGGGCGAGCGACGCTACTGCCGCGTCATAGCTATCGAACAGATCCGCCACGGGTTCTTCGCGGCCGAGCGTCTTTACTAGCAGTTCGTTGATGTACAGACCGGCGAACAAGGCGTCACCTGACAGATTTCGACGGACAACAGTCTCGGCCCGCAGCACCGTGACGAGCTGGCCGCGACCTCGCCAACTCACCGCGATCCGGCCAAACGGTTCGAGATCCCGCGCGGATCGAGGCGAACGCTTGACCCCGCGCATCACCGCGCCGACCAATCCGAAGTCGCGGGTCAGCAACTCGACCAAGGCACTCGACTCGCGATAGGCACGGCGGTGCAATACGTACCCGGGCTGGCGGTCGGCCGGTTGGATCATCGTCAATGACCGCCCTTGCGAACGTCTTGGGAGGGCGGGGAATGGTATCCGAATCGTTGCAGCGCTTCGGGACGGCCGCTCCAGCGGCGATCGACCTTGACCCATAGGCGCACCATCGCTTGGCTGCCAAGAAGGATCTCGATGTCCTTGCGGGCATCCTCGCCGATTGATTTGAGCATCGCGCCGCCCTTGCCGATGGCGATACGCTTCTGGGTATCGCGTTCGACGTATATTACTGCATCCACTTCGGCGCAACTCCCGGCCAGTCCGGCACGCGATGCCGTATCGTTGCCGTCAGCCCTTGAACTGGGCTCCTCCGCCAGGGCGATCCTCTCGACCACCACGGCGGTCTGGTGCGGGAGTTCGGCACCGAGCCGGCGCATCGCTTTTTCGCGCACGATCTCCCCGACCAGGAAGGCCAAGGACCGATCCGTGACTTCGTCCGCTGCGAACAGGTGAGCTCGACGGGGGAGCCGACCGACGATCTCGTCAAGCAGGTCGTCGAGGGCCAGGTTCTTGAGTGCCGACACCGGCACAAGGGCTTCGAAGTCGTGTTTGCGGCTTAGGGCATCCAGCAGAGGCAGCAGCCGATCCTTGCGGTGCAGTCGGTCGATCTTGTTGATCACGCAGATACAGGGCACGCCCGCCTCGTGGATGCGACGCCGCACGATCTCGTCGCCTTCGTGCCAACCCGATGCTTCCACCAGCATCAGCGCCAACTCGACGCCGGCGAGGGATCCGACGGCTTGGCCAACCATGTACCGGTTCAGGGCACGACCGCTGGCAACGTGGATGCCGGGCGTATCCACGAAGACGATTTGCGCATCGCCCCGCGTCAGTATCCCGATCAATGCCTGGCGAGTGGTCTGCGGTTTGCGGGAGGTGATGGAAAGTTTGCGACCGAGCAGATGGTTCATCAACGTCGACTTGCCGACGTTCGGCCGTCCGGCCAAGGCGACGTAGCCGCAACGGGTCTCCTCGGAATCCGACACGGTCCCCGAGACAGGCTCAGTCATCGTCGTCCGGCAGCGGCGCCAGGATCGCGAGTACCGCCGCCGCGGCGCGTTTCTCGGCTTCCCTTAGGCTGCGCCCGGATGCCTCGGCGCGAACGCCCAAGCCCTCCGCCGCACATTCCACGTGGTAGACCCGCGCGTGTTCCTCGCCGGTCGTTGCCACCACGGTGTAGTTCGGCAACTCGAGCCGCTGCGCCTGCACGATTTCCTGGAGGCGGGATTTCGGGTCTTTTTTGGCGCTACCGGCCGGTTCCTTCAATCGTTCGCCGTAGAGACGTTCGACGACCTTCGACGCCGCCTCGATCCCGCCATCGCAGACCACCGCCCCGAGCACGGCTTCCAGCGCATCCGCGCGTATCGCGCTGTGCTCCCCAACACCCGACTTGCCTTCGATGGTTCCAAGGTTGATGAACGCGGATAGACCGAGGTCCGCGGCCACATTGGCCAACGCGTCCTTCTGCACCAGATTCGCGCGCATCACGGTCAATTGCTGCTCGGAGACCCCCGGGTTCAAGTCGTACAACAAGCGGGACACGACGAATCCGAGGACAGCGTCGCCGAGAAATTCGAGCCGCTCCCAGTTGTCGGCACCTGCGCTCCGGTGGGTCAACGCCTGGCGGAGCAGTCGAGACTTCTCGAATGTGTAGCCGAGCCGCCATTGCAGGTCGTCGAGCGGCTCGACTTCGCTCTCCCCGGACTTTCGCGGTGCCGCCAATTGGGACTCCTTATCGACCGCGTCGTCGTTCAGATCTTCAACGCCGCGAGAAACGCTTCCTGCGGAATCTCCACACGACCGAATTGTTTCATGCGCTTCTTGCCCTCTTTTTGTTTCTCGAGCAGTTTCTTCTTGCGCGTGACGTCTCCCCCGTAGCACTTCGCCGTGACGTTCTTGCGCAACGCCTTGACCGTCTCCCGGGCGATGATCTGGCCGCCGATCGCGGCCTGAAGCGCCACGTCGAACATCTGCCGGGGAATGACCTCCTTCATTGCCCGCACCAGGTCGCGGCCCCGCGCCGAAGCATGTTCGCGGTGGACGATTGCCGCCAAAGCATCGACACGCTCGCCATTCACCAGGATGTCGAGCCGTACCAGCGGTGCCGCCTGGAACCGCGCGAAGCCGTAGTCAAGCGAGGCGAACCCGCGGCTCGCCGACTTCAGTCGATCGAAGAAGTCCAACACCACTTCGGCAAGCGGAATCTCGTAGTCGATTGCGACCTGGTTGCCGCTGAATCGCATGCTCTTTTGCACACCCCGACGGCTGACGCAGAGATTGATGACGCTGCCCACGTGTTCGCGCGGCGTCAGGATGTTCACCGATGCGATGGGCTCCCGCATCTCGACGACGGCGACCGGATCGGGCAGTTCCGATGGATTGTCGATGCGCAGCACATCGCCGGACCGGGTTGCGACTTCGTAGGCCACAGTCGGCGCGGAGGTGATCAGGTCGAGACCGTATTCGCGTTCAAGACGCTCCTGAACGATTTCCATGTGCAGCATCCCTAGGAATCCGCACCGGAAACCGAAGCCCAATGCGTCGGATGTCTCGGGCTCGTAGAACAACGACGCATCGTTCAACGTCAGCTTGGCCAACGCGTTTCGGAAGCCCTCGAAGTCGTCGGCGTTGACCGGGAACATGCCGGCATACACCTGCGGCTTCACGGTCTCGAAACCGGGTACCGGGTCGACCTCCGTCGCAGCCGCCGCCACGAGCGTGTCGCCGACCGGGGCACCCCGGATATCCTTGATGCCGGCGACCACGTAGCCCACTTCACCGGCCGCCAAGGCGTTGCGCGGCTCCTGCTTAGGTGTGAACACGCCGAGGCGATCCACCGTGTGGGTCTTGCCCACCGTCATGGCACGGACCTTCTCGCCGACGGTGATCCCACCGTCGAACACCCGGACGAGCGAAACGATCCCGAGGTAGTTGTCGAACCAGGAATCGATGATCAACGCGCGAAACGGGGCTTCAGGATCGCCAACCGGCGACGGGATTCCCCCGACGATGGTCTCGAGGAGATCCGGGACCCCGCTGCCCGTCTTCGCGCTGACTGCCAGCGCATCGTCGGCGGCAATGCCGATGATGTCCTCGATCTCGGACGAGACCCGCTCGGGTTCCGACTGGGGCAAGTCGATCTTGTTCAGAACCGGCAGCACGTCGAGGCCCTGCTCGATCGCAGTGTAGCAGTTCGCGACGGACTGCGCCTCGACGCCCTGTGCCGCGTCGACCACGAGCAAGGCCCCTTCGCAGGCGGCCAGCGAACGCGAAACCTCGTAGCCGAAGTCCACGTGGCCCGGCGTGTCGATGAGATTCAGACAGTAGTCGCAGCCATCCTTGGATCGGTACTTGAGGGTCACGCACTGCGCCTTGATGGTTATCCCGCGTTCTCGCTCGATGTCCATCGTGTCAAGCACTTGGTCGGCCATCTCCCGCTCGGCGAGTCCACCGCATAGTTGGATCAGGCGATCGGACAGCGTGGACTTCCCGTGATCGATATGGGCAATGATCGAGAAGTTGCGAATGCGGTCGATGTCAGCCACGGAACACAACACGCAGGCCTTCGTCCGGAGTCCCTGCGCGTCGGGATATCCGCAAGGCAAGACCGTCCGGGATGATCTTCGCGGCGCGGACCGCGACCACCGCAAGCGCCGCCCCGAACAACGCGGCGACGATCAGTGCTTCGCTCGCGCCAAGGTGTTCCGCTAGGAACGCCGCTGCGCCGACTGCGCCAAGGGGCCAACCGAAACACCTAAGCGCTCGGCGCGCGAGGTCGTGGGCGGACGCGATCACTTCCACGCGGGTGCCGTTCGCCACCTCGAAGTCCAACGGCACTTCACCGCCGCCGACGGACACGCCACAACGTCCGTCGCACCCTGCGCAGCGAACACTATGGAACACGACCGAGCAGTTGGCACCGACACGTCGGGCCGTACCCACCCGGGACAACCGCCGTGGGTTCACGTGGTAGGATCTGGTCTGTGCACGCTGGATCTCGACAAAAGACGGTAGCTCGCGTGTTCAGGGGCCTCGACGGGCCGCGACTACTGCCCTCGAAAGACGCTTTCCGCGACGCGATGGGCGGTTTCCGGTGGGACTTCGCCAACCACGGTGACCAGGTAGTCGCCTAGTTCGCCCGTCAGGTCATGCGACAAGAGAACCGTGGCGCCGTTGCGGGAGAACACGCCGCCCACCGCGGATTGGGGCGCCGCTTCGATGAACACCGAAAACGTCGCCAGCCCGTCGCTGAACATGACGTGCACTCCTTTTCTCGCCTCGTGGGGGTGAGCGTCGGTAATTCGAAAGCCCGCCGGTACCCAGCCGATCTTCCAACTGACCGGAACGGTTGGCGCAGCCGGCGTCTCACTGGTCTCGACGCCGGATCGAATCCGGACACCCGGTATTTCGGGTTGGAGCGCATCCGCCGACACCGAGTCCCCCACCTTCAACGAAAGGAACTCAACCCGTTCCAGGTACAGGCCGTTGGCGTCCCGCAACTCCGACCGCAGCAACAACCCGGTCTCCTCGTCGAGCCACAGCAGAAACCCATAGCGGTTGTCGTCGAGGGGATGGACCTCCAGGCAAACCGCAGGCCGTCCGATCACGCTGTCGCGACCACTGAGTCCGAAGCGGTAGTGCGCGGACAGATCCTCGCTGCGCATGAATCGCCGGGGATACGGACCCGTTGGCAAGTCGGCCGCCAACGCGAAGGACTTGTCATCCGCAGGGAGGACGTAGGAGACCTGCCCGCCGGTACGCAGAATCTCGCGCCGAGGGCCGCCGCGGTGAGCGATCCGCTCGTGCTCGACACCATCGATGACCATGTGGACGATACGGAACGACGCGACCGTGATGTCGTGGGCAACGTCCGCGGTTACGCTGAGCGCCCGATTGCCCCGTCGGTTCTGGATTCGGATCTGGGAGTGACTGGCTATGGAGTACTCGAAGACACCGTCGTAGTTGAGGTTGCGGAACGCGTGATCCATGGCGCGAAGCCAGTCCGCCGGCGTAGTGGGTGCAACGCCTTCCTCCGCGAGTACCCCATTGGTCACGCTCGCGGCAGCGAGCACGATGCTGCATAGGCGACAGGTGCGCAGCGCCCAGATCAGCTTCACTGACCTTCTTCACTCCCGCTGGGCACGGCCAGCACCTTGACGAAGGTCATCCCGGGCGAGCGACCCGCCGCCGACGCATGCTGCGCGTGGTACCTGAGATAGTAGTCGTTGTTACGGCGCAGATCCTCCTCGGACAGCGGCTCGGCGACAATCGTGTCCGACTGCGCTACCAAGGGCTGGCTGTCCGTGCCCCGAGTGTCCTGGAGGGCAACGAAAGTCACGGCGACAATCACGGCCGCGGCCGCCGCCACGCCGGCAAGCCGGGGTCCCCAGGATCCCCCGTTCGCGACATCTTCGTCGACCCCTTGCATCGAAGGCTCGACGAGATCCGCCACGCCGCGGTCGCCGAGTCGCATCGCTCCACCACGCATGACGTCGCCAATCAAGTGCAGGCGCTCCCATTTCGCGCGCAGTTCCGGGTCGCGCTCGGCGGCATTCAGAACGCGGCGCAGTTCAAGCTCTTCCGCCTCGCCGTCGACCACCGCGGACAACGCCTCGTTCAGTGACTCTCGTGTCGTCTCGGTCATGTCATTTCTCCGCGCGCAAAATCTCCCTTCAATGGCACGCCAAGGTTGCACCGTTCGCACTGGCCATGCGCCGACTCCGCCCCCGGTCCAGCCTCATCGCCCGCACTTCGAACATCCGCCATCGCTACGCTCGCTTCGACTTCCGTTCTATGTGAGGGCGGATATGCTCGTCCACGGCCTCCCGGGCACGGAAGATACGGGATCGCACCGTGCCCACTGGACAATCCATTACGGTCGCTATCTGTTCATAGCTTAGACCATCAAACTCGCGAAGAGTTAGCGCAGCCCGCAAATCTTGTGGAAGGTCGCCAATGGCGCGGTCCACGACGGCCTGGAGTTCGTCCCGGCGCAAGGCGCTCTCGGGATCCTCGGTGTCCTTGAGTGCCTCCGCCACCTCGCCCACATCGCCCTCGCTGGCATCGAGGTCTACGCCCTGGGGTCGCCTGGCGCGGGATACCAGGTAGTTCTTCGACGTATTGACCGCGATACGGTACAACCACGTGTAGAACGCACTCTCGCCCCGGAAACGCGGCAACGCCCGGTACGCCTTGATGAACGCCTCCTGGACGACGTCCTCGACTTCCTCCTGGGCGTGGACGTAGCGGGCCACCAGGCCGTGGATCTTGTGCTGGTAGCGCAGGAAGAGAAGGTCGA
Source organism: Gammaproteobacteria bacterium (assembly GCA_028818795.1). Classification (GTDB taxonomy): domain Bacteria; phylum Pseudomonadota; class Gammaproteobacteria; order Pseudomonadales; family Azotimanducaceae; genus VXYL01. The sequence continues at coordinate 19,934 of JAPPND010000080.1, forward strand.
ACGCTTTGGTGTCGCCCTTCTGCACCCTTCGGACCAGTTCTCTGTCGGTGTCCGCGCTCACCCGTTGTCCCTTGTCGAGCGCACACAGCCGGGTAGTCGTACACCCAGGCGCGTTCGCCATACGCTTTGCCGCGATTATCCCCGAGCCACGGTGCCGACGCGAATGAAGAATGCGTGCGGCCCGCACGTCCGCGTCCCGGGTCGAGGCAATGACGGCAAGCGTATACTCCATGTCATTGGCCGACACACGATCCCAACCTTGGCAACCGTGGCGAAACGACACCGAACCGACGTGCTCATCATCGGCAGCGGCGCCGCCGGACTGGCGACGGCGCTACATCTCGCCGAGACGACTCGCGTCACCGTGGTTTCCAAGGACGCGATCAAGGGGGGCGCCACCAACTGGGCGCAGGGCGGTGTGGCAGCCGTCACGAACCCCGATGACAGCTTCGAATCCCACATCGCCGATACCGTCGCCGCGGGTGCCGGTCTTTGCCAGGAGGACGTCGTACGCTACACGGTCACCCGGGCGCCGAACGCCATCAAGCACGTCGTGGACTTGGGGCTCGAGTTCGACCGCCACGACGACGGGCTCCACCTCACTCGGGAGGGTGGTCACTCCCGCCGACGGGTACTGCATGTGGCGGACGCCACGGGCGCGGCCATCGCGCGAACGCTGAACGAACGGGCGATGCAGCATCCCAACATCGAGATCGTGAGCATGCGCGTCGCCATAGACGTCATCACTTCGCGCAAGCTCGGCCAAACCCCGAACCGGGCGGTCGGCGCGTACGTCTACAACACCCGATCGGACACGGTGGAGGTCTTCGAAGCACCCTACGTGGTGCTGGCGACGGGCGGCGCAAGCAAGGTCTACGTCTACACCAGCAACCCCGAAGGCGCCACCGGCGACGGCATCGCCATGGCATGGCGGGCCGGTTGCCGCGTCGCCAACATGGAGTTCAACCAGTTCCATCCCACCTGTCTCTACCACCCCCGGGCAGCACGGGAAACGGGGCGCGGGTCGTTCCTGATCTCGGAGGCCGTGCGGGGCGAGGGCGGCAGGCTCCTGCTTCCAGACGGCAGCCGGTTCATGGACCGCTTCGACCCGCGCGCCGAACTGGCATCACGCGATATCGTCGCCCGCGCCATCGACCACGAGATGAAGCGGCTTGGCGCGGAATGCGTCTTCCTCGACATCTCCCACCAACGCAGCGAGTTCATCGAGGCGCATTTCCCGAACATCCTGTCGCGGTGCCTCGGCGTCGGCATCGACATGCGCCGCGAGCCGATTCCCGTCGTGCCGGCAGCGCACTACACCTGCGGCGGCGTCGTCGTCGATCTCGCCAGCCGGGCGGACATTCCGGGGCTATACGCCATCGGCGAAACCGCGTACACGGGGCTGCATGGCGCCAACCGCCTGGCGAGCAACTCCCTGCTCGAGTGCCTCGTGTTCGCCGAGGCGGCCGCGCAGGACATCGCGCGGCGGCGCGTTGTGGAGCCCCAGGTGCCAAGCGCACCGCCGGATTGGGACGAGAGCCGGGTCTCGGACTCCGACGAGCAGGTCGTGCTCGCCCACAACTGGACGGAACTCAGACGTTTCATGTGGGACTACGTCGGCATCGTGCGGACCAACAAGCGCCTGCAGCGTGCACAACGCCGCATCGACCTCTTGCGCCAAGAGATACACGACTACTACGCCCGTCATCGGCTGAGTGCCGATCTCATCGAACTACGCAACCTCGTGCACGTGGCCGAACTGATCGTCCGGGCCGCGGTGATGCGCAAGGAAAGCCGCGGGCTCCACTACACCCTGGACTACCCTCGCCCGGTCTCCCGACCAAGCCCGAGCATCCTGTACCCGGCGGCGGACCCGCTCGACGTACTTCAGCCGTTGGCCGCACCGCCGAGAAGGGCGCGCCGCAACCTGGCGAACACCGCCGCGTCGTAGCGCCCGGCATGCAGCACCAGCGTGCGTCGGGAAGTGCGCACGACGACCCAACGCTCGGTCATCCACGGCGGGCCGCGAAGCCGCGCCGGAACCCGGGTGCCATCGCCTCGTTCCGGTTCGAACAACACGACGCGTTCGTTGCGTAGCGCGAAACGCCAGCTTTCCGCGCGCCAGAACACCCACACGTAGTAGGCGAACGCCGGCGCCGCGAGGCCAAGCAGCCAAGCGCTGACCTTGACGGCCCAGGGCGCCGCCACCAAGACGTGTATGGCCAGGACACAGCCCAGCCAGTCCCAACCCGGCGTCCAGTCGACCTCCAACCCCGGCCTCGGAACGGCGGTCGACGAATCGGCAACCGCGTCACGACACGGATGGGTATCGGCGTCAAGCGTCAGGGCAGGCGATGCGCGGGTTTTATTCACGACGTCCGTGTGGGCGGTCCGCGACGAAGCCGACGATGCTCTCGACGATCCCCGCATACGCCGCAGGCGGCGTCGCGCGACGCTGCAGCCACTCCCACACCGCCCAGTCGTCCTGATCCAATAGACCGCGATAGGCCGCCTGCTCGGCGCAAGGCAGCAGCGCATACCGCGCCCGGACGAAGTCGACGAGCACGAGATCGAGTTCGAGCATGCCCCGGCGGCTCCGCCACAGCACGCGATCGTATTGCCGGTCGTCTTCGCACTCTTCACGCATCGCCACATCATCGTCTTCCGCCGACGGCAAGTCATGCGAAAATGCCCGCAAAGGGATTGGGAACTCGCTGTTGCGCGCCGTGAGACATCTCGCACAAGTGGATTTCGTCGGACCGGATGCGGCCGCCTTCCTGCAGGGCTACGTGACGGCCGACCTGGACCACCTCACACCTGGTCGCGCCCTGCCCATGGCGTTGTGCAACCTGAAGGGGCGCGTCGTCGCCAACGGTTGGGCGACCGGCGAATCGAACCACGTCCGGTTGCTCGTCCATCCAAGCGTCACGCCGATCCTCGCTCGCGAACTCGGCAAGTACCTGCTGTTCGCGAAGTCCGAACTCAGCGAGGCGCAGGCCGGCGTTGGATTGTCCCCGGTGGCATCATCGGATGCCTTCGAACTGCCCCCGATCGGGCGCTACGCGACGCTTTCGGTCCCGGACGAGGGCCATGCCGCATTCGCCAACGCCTGTGCCGACACCGGCTTCGTGTTGGTGACCGAGGCCATTGCCGGGAGCTTCCTGCCGCAGATGATCGGCCTCACCGACGTCGGGGCCGTGAATTTCGCCAAGGGCTGCTACCTCGGCCAGGAAGTGGTCGCGCGCGCCGAACACCGCGGTCAGGTGAAACAACAACTGCGCCGGTACGAGTTCGATGGCGAAGGCCCGGCCGTCGGCGCCGACGTCATGGCCGGGTCGAGGAAGATCGGAACCGTTGTGGCCGTCGGTGGTGACGTCGTACTCGCCGCCGTGCGTTCGGACGACTCGCCGGTGGTAGCCGGCAAGTGTTCGATGGCCATCTCCGGCGTTAGTTGAGCCTGATCGTCATATTGGGAGCGTCGGCGGGCACCTCGTCGAACCAACGCGCGGTCACCGTCTTGGTCTCCGTGTAGAACCGCACTGCCTGCTTGCCGTAGGCGTGCTGGTCGCCGAAGAACGAGTCCTTCCACCCGGTGAACGAGAAAAACGGCAGCGGCACCGGAATCGGGATGTTGATGCCCACCTGCCCGACCTCGATCTCGCGCTGGAAGCGGCGCGCGGCGCCGCCGGACGAGGTGAAGATCGAAACGCCGTTGCCGAAGGGATTGGCGTTCACGAGACCGATGGCGTCGTCCAGCGTGGCCACCGTGGAGGTGACCAGTACCGGACCGAAGATCTCTTGAGCATAGATCGACATGTCCCGGGTCACGTTCGCGAACAACGTGGGTCCGACCCAGTTGCCGTCCGGAAAGCCGGGCACGTCGCACGCGGAGCCGTCCACCAGGCAGTCCGCCCCCTCTGCCTTGCCGGATTCGATCGCCTCGAGAATGCGCTGCCGGGCGGCGCGGGTGATCTGGGGGCCGTAGCCCGCCCCCTTGTCGTCCCAGGGTCCCGGGCGTACTGCTGCCATGGCGGCGGCGAGATCGGGAAGCCAATCCGCGGCCCCGCCCACCAGCACCGCGGCGCTGATCGCCATGCAGCGTTGGCCGGCCGCCCCGCAGGTCGCCCCGACCAGGCTTGCGATGGCTTGGTCCTTGTCCGCGTCCGGCATGACGACCAAGTGGTTCTTGGCACCTGCCAACGCCTGGACGCGTTTGCCGTTCGCCGCCGCCTTTGAATACACGGACTTGGCCACGGGCGCCGAACCCACGAAACTGACCGCGCGGACGTCCGGGTGGGTCAGCAGCGTTTCCACCTGTTCCCTGCCGCCGTGGATCACCTGCACCAAGCCGTCCGGGGCACCCGCCTCCTTGAGCAGCGCCATCAGCCGGTTGGGAACCGTGGGATCCTGTTCCGACGGTTTCAGGATGAACGTGTTGCCGCAGGCGATGGCCAGCGGATACATCCACAACGGCACCATGGCCGGAAAGTTGAACGGCGTGATGCCGGCGCAGACCCCGATGGGTTGAACGAGGCTGTAGGTGTCGATGCCCCGGGCCACATTCTCCACCGTCTCGCCCATCATCAACGAGGCGATGCTGCAGGCGTGCTCGACGACCTCGATCCCCCGCCACACCTCGCCGCGGGCGTCCTCCCAGGTCTTGCCCGTGTCTCGGCACAGGTCCCTGGCGATGTCGTCCTGGTGTTTCTTGAGGAGATCCTGATAGGCGAACAGCAGCCGGGCGCGCTCCGGGGTTGGCACCTCGCGCCAGGCGAGAAAGGTCGCCTTGGCACCTTGAACGGCCCGGTCCACCTCGTCGGCGGTGGCGAACGGCACCTCGCACAGCACTTCCTGGGTGGCCGGATTGGTCACCTCGATGCCGTCGCCACGGCTCGCGACGAATTCGCCGTCGATGAATAGTTCGAGCTTGTTCATGGCGTCAGTGTGGCGGACTTCGGTAGATAGGGAAAGCCCGCGCGGTATCGGTTCCCTATGGCGGGCGGCCGCGCATCGCTTCGCGAGGCGTAAGGGCCGCCGCTACGCGGACAAATCCTGTTTTAGCGCGGCCAATTCGGCCTCAAGTGCCTGAACGCGGGCTTCGAGTTCGTCGAGTCGGGACAACCTCGGTGTCGTTTGGGATGCCGTTCGTTCCTCCTCGGGCACGGAGTCGATCTCGCCGGCGAACAGGTGCATGTATTCGTGGTCGCGCCGGCCAGGGACCCGCGGCAGCCGGGCAGCAACCGCACCGCCTTCCCGGTCGGAGTCGAGCAGACCGGCGAGCGTTGCCGACACCGCCTCGTTGTCGGCGAAGGCGTGCATGCGCGCCGTTCGCGTACGCAATTCACCGGGCGTCTGGGATCCGCGCAACAGCAGCACGCAGATCACCGCGTACTCTTCCGGCGTGAACTGCTGGTCGCTGAACGGCGTGTTGCAGAACCGTTGCCGGTATTTCGTGACGCCGGTCCTGAAGTTCTCCTCCCGGGTGACAAGCCCCTTGTCCTCGAGCATGCGCGCGGTGCGTCGTACGGTGTCTTGATCCAACGACAGCACCGGATCGCGGCTCGATTTCTGGTTGCAGGCAAGCGTGAGCGCGTTCAGCGTCAGCGGAAACTGCTCCGGCGTCGTGACCGCCTTCTCCATCAGGCAGCCGACGATGCGGATCTCGTTGACGGTGAGATTGGGGTTGGCCATGGAACCGCCTCGGCGAAAGGCGGCGACGTTAGACAGGCGGCACCACAGGGTCAACCACGATGTCGACAGGGCCTTCGACGAACGCGCTCACTACACGTCGAACCAGTTGATCGGCATCACGCCGTGATCCACCAGGTACTGGTTCGCCTTCGAGAAGTGCCGGCAGCCGAAGAAGCCCCGATGGGTGAAGGCGGGTCACAGCGCTTGACATGCCAAGCATGTGACACTATATATGGTGTCCTCATGAGCCAGACCAAGCGGGACGTCCGCGGCGCAATCGACCGCCTCTCGACCTGCGGGAACATTCGATGCAACGACATGATCCGACTGCTCGAGGGGCTGGGCTTTGCCGTCCGTGACGGTAGAAAGACGGTCACAAGGTCATTACCCATCCAGAGCTGGTGAACTTCACGTCGGCGTCAATCACCTGTGGCCATGGTCGAAACCCGCAAGTGAAGCCCATCTATGTGGCGAGAATCAGACAGCTTCTGGCGACACACGCAGACGGTTTGGAAGAACGGAAGGAGGACAGAGATGACGACAACGGTGAATCCCTACGCTTATAGCATCACGGTCCGGGAGATCGATTTTGACGGCGATTCCCACTTCGAGGCCCGCGTGAAGGAGCTCCCCGATGTTCGCGAGTACGGGGCATCTGCCGGGGAGGCCTACGAACTGGCGGTCGACACCATCGAAACTGCGGCGGCAATGTTCGCTGAAGAAGGTAGGTCTTTCCCTTCGCCAGCTGTTGTCCAAGATGACTTCAGTGGACGCGTGACGTTGCGGCTTTCGAAGAGCTTGCATCGCGCCCTGGCCTATAGCGCCGGGGACGAGGGCGTGAGCCTGAATCAACACCTTGTCAACGTGTTGACCCATGACCAAGGATTCGGCGCGGGGGGAAAGATCTCCGCATGCGCGTTCGTTTCGAGCGCACTAGGTCGTCGACGAATTCAGGCGGCGGTCGGCCGCTCGGCTAGCGAGGATGCAGACCCTTGGCAAGAGGTCTTGACGCCCCGAAAACAGCTGCGCTTGGCAGCTGATCTCGCGGCGTAGGCAGTTAGGTTAGGAGACCCGGTGAGCGACGCGCTGCAACTTGCCATCGATGCACTGACGATCGAAGATGTCAGCATTCGGTCCGTGACGGCCGAGATGGCAGATGGGTATGACCCAAAGTTCGACGCAGACGCCGAAGAGCTCGATGTCCAACTCAAACACGTGGTTAGCTCGTTTGAGCTTCTTGACGTTGGGAACGAGGAACAACCTGTAGAACTCCTCCGGGTGTTCATCGATCTCGGTGTTCGTTGGGTTCGGCCCGCTGCTTCTGACGCGGAGGAAGATCTGGATGAACCTTCCGAGTCAGCGAACAAGGTCGCTGCCATCGAAGCAGTGTTGATCGCCGACTATTCCATGGATCACAACCCCGGCGAAGCTGCGCTGGAACAATTCGCCCAGCAGAATGCGAGCTTCCACGTCTGGCCATACTGGAGGGAGTTTGTCTCCAACCAGTGCCTGAGGATGAACCTGCCAAAGCTCGTCCTACCGACGCGGCAGTTCTACCGTCCCCCAGAGGAGTAGAGGAGTGACCCACTGTCCATGCGCCGCTTGGTCTTGACACTCGCCGCAAGCCGTTTTGCCACGTTCGCCTGCCCCGGGGCGTGCTTGGCCGACTTCCGTAACTCAGCGGTTCCCGCCGGTGAGTCGTTGATTCATGGTCCGCCGCTGAAGATCGGCACTATGAGGTACCGGAGGATGACGGGCCGAGCCGAGCGCGGGCGACGGGCTTGGTGTCGAAAACCCGTTCTCCCATCAGGGGTACGACGATGTGGATCTCATTGACGGCGCGGTTGGGGATGGCCATAGGTTTGTCAGAGAGGCCCGCGACCTTAGTCACGCCCTACGTCGAATCTCAAGTACTTCTACCGTCCACGCCCCACCGTTCCTGACGCGAGGCCTTCCCCAATGACGTTCGAAGTGCATACCTCGACGGTGTACCAGTTGTTGAGCGCGATCCGCAATGCCCTCGACCCGACTGGATACTCGGTCCTTGCCTTCCTTAATCTCCCCATCTCCCCATGCGTAGAGGTAGGCAACAAGACCCCATCGTATCCCCTTGGCATTCTCAATCGCGTTGCACACCCGTGCCACGTCGCGCCCTAGCGTCGAGTATCCACGCGTTTTGACCTCGATAACCCCTTGGGGCTTCTCGGTGCCCCAAACCACGATGTCGAACCGCCCCTTCTTCGACAGGTTTTCTGCAGGTCGTCCCATCCCCCCACGCGCTTCACGAAGTGCATCGCGCACGTTGTGCTCAAGCGTCACCCACCTAACGCTCTCAAGTCGATGGACTGCCTTCGCAACGCCCATAGTCCCGACATACTCAGGTGGCGACCCCCACCAGCCCGACCACGACTCATAGGTCCCTCGGGCAGTCACTAGACCCCGCTTTGCCGCAGCGGCAACTTCCTCGACATTGATCACGAAACAGTCCCCTCTTGGTCATTCAGTCAGCACAAACTGGCGATAGCTTACCGCCATAGTACGGCCCACCCTAGACCGGCAGCGGCAACAGCAACCCGGAATCGATCAGTCCCACTAGATGGCCGGTCACGCTAGCCGCCAAGGAACGATCCCGCACTAGAATCCCCAGTTCGATGTTTCGGTCGAGCGCGGCGTTCGTTAGGTTAGCGGACGTAACAAACACCGATTGAGCGTCTGTGACCACAGCCTTTGCATGAAGCACGCCTCCCGGCCCGTCTTGGTCCAGCGATCGAGGGTCGTAGTAGACCGATGGTCGCGACGACCCAGGCCAGTCGGTACCCCAAAAACTGTCGGCGAACCGACGCACGAGATTGTCGCTCGCCGTTGTGTCGCCCCGTCGCCGCTCGATGTTCAACAGCAACACGACATTCAGTGAGGGCACGGCGTCCATGCGTTGTGCCAGTTGGTCGAACACTTGCGGACCATCGAAATACGCGTAGGTGCTCACCCAGAGCGACGTAGTCGCGGTCCCAAGAAGCTCGTCATACACGCGCCGAGTGTCCCTAGCCGGTACGCCGGGTAGTTCCGGACCCGACCAGACCAAGTCCGGGAGATGCGTCCTGGTCCCCACCCGCGTCAACGCACGTAGCCAAGCTGCCGCCCCCCTACCCGTAACACCAAGCGTCTCCAACTCTTTCAAACCGGCGGCCAGTTCCTCGCCTCCGGTCCGGAGGCCGAGGATGGATCGAAGCGTCGTTGCAGAAGGGCTTCGCGGCAGGAGGCCGGTGTCCAGAGCGGATGCCAGCTTTTCACGTAGATGGGGTGGCAGCGCGCCCAGTGAATCGATCATAAGGGCGCAGGGAAGAAAGCGGCGGCGTCCATTCCTAGGACCGGTACGACCAATGCGCGATCAAGGTAGTCGTTGCGCATCTCGCAGGAGGTCTCGGCGATCAACGTGCAGCCGTGGCAGGCGGCACCGTGGAGATAGGCGTTTCTCATGCTCTCTGCCGGCGCATGCTGGGCACAGATCGGATCGTTGGAGCACAACTGTCCCATACGCAACGCTTCGGCAAGATGGTCCTCGATGTGGCGGGCCTGTTGCACAAGGCCGCCCAAGGTGCCTTCTGCGTCAGGCGTCCCGGTGTAAACGAGAAGACCGTATCGTCCATTCTCAGCATAGATGCGCTCCCTGAGCGAACTGGCGGGATAGCCGCACCGCATCGCCAGCGACTGGACGAGGAGGTGTGCCAGCGTATGTAGCAGCACATAGGGGCCACCGGGGAACGCCATTTTGACCTTCCGATTCTCCACCCACGCTGCGTGGCCGAGCCGTAGTTCATCGAGTCGGCGCCTCACTTCCGGAGTCTGTTGCCAACGGTCCACCGCGTCCGAGCGTAGCTGTACAAAAACACCCTCGCCGCGATTTTCAATGGCCGGGTACCAGGATGGCTCCAAGGCGATCTCGGCCCGTTCCACATCGGTGTCGTACTCACCGTGGATGTCCCGCATGGCCGCCTCGAGGCGAGTGAAACCTATCAGCGCTAGAACCTCTCTCAGGCGATGGAGCTGTACGACGGCTTCGATTCCATCGCTAAGTTGCGATGTTCGCCAAACGGACTCGGGCAAGCGCCGCGCATGAAAGTTGGGATCGACGGGGATGTCGTCACCGAAGCCCTCCTGGGCACCGAGCAGCGCCTCCAACTCGACCTCCTTCACATGCCTTTCGACGCCAGAGCCGCTCTTGATCCTTGCAATGGCTTCAAGGACCTCATCGTCGTCGAACACGTCGAGGGCGGCCGCGATCTTCGGTTTCTTCTTCAGGATCGTCAGTTCCGCCGCGCTGTCGACGATCGAGAGATCCTCCCAGTTCTCGGCCACGACGCTGTCGACCGCCGTACCCCGGTCAGGAAGAGACAGGACGCTGACGATTTGGGGAAAGTAGGCATTGGAGGCGGTCCGAATGAGGAGTCGGCTGGGCTGGCTGCAATCCTCTTCCGTGTTCAGGCCGAGCCATGGCCGCGTACCGCGGCAGGTGCCGAGCGGGTTGCGGTCGAGCTCCGCGGCTTCATAGAGGGAACGCCGCTTGCCACACTCGCACCGGATGCTAAGTTCCGCAAGGTCTCCAGTCGTTCCGCGTTCGTCCATCCATAGTTGCCGACGGCAGTTGTCACCCGGGCCGTGCACGAATCCGGTCCAGTCCAGATCGTCCACATGCCCCCGAGGGCAGGCGCGAACGAAACGGGTCGGGACGACGTCCTTACCGTCGAACCGGCCTCTATCGTCTAGGGACTTGCGATGCACGAGACGCCGGGACCGTTCCTGATCCCCGTCGTTGTCCTCCTGAACCACGAACCACTCGGGAAACCGCCATGCTCCGATCCCTCGTGGCGATGCCCAAGGCTCGTCCGGTGCAGGCGGGGGCGCGTACAGTCTAGGTGAGGGGACATCCGTCAAGTTTCGCAGAACCCTTGCGAGGCGAGGCTCGACGATCTCGTCCAAGTCCTTCGGCCAAGTATCAAGGCCGCCCATGATCGCCGAGTGCCGCGGGAGATCGACCAGCGCACCGGGCCCGTAGGTCGTAATGACCTGGCTCTGGCGAAGCTGCCCGTCCGTCATGTCGCGCTGCCTGCACTTCGCGCGGTGAGTTCCAGCAACCGGAGATTGACTTCGGGCTCGACGTCCCGGAGCGAACGGTTGGCGCGGAACTTGGCGTGGTGGTTCGTCTCGAAGTCCTTCTCCAGCATCTCGCGCAGCAGCGGTCGCGGGCCTCGGTGTTCGTAACGTTGGTACTGCACGTCGGTGTTCGCCTCGTGGTAGTCCTTAAGAACGGCAAGCCATGAGTCGAGCAAGTCCACGACCCGATTCTGCACACTGCGCAGCCGCTCATTGCGCTCTGCATCGTCCACAATCGGCTGCAGATCGACGCGTTCCTGAAACGCGTCGATGAGCTTGCGCTCCAATGCTACTCGGACCGCCTCCAGTTCTTCGACGCCACGCGGAGGCGTCAACTTTGCCTCGGCATGCCGCGCCAACCCCACCATTGCACCAGCGAAACCGCGATCGAGGGCCCGGGCGGAGAACGGCGTAACGCTGGACACCTCCACTGACCGGTAGAACGTCTCGTGGTAATGACGGAAACGTTCGTAGTGGGAGCGGTCGCGCGGCTTGTGCGCGTTCAGCAACGTCACGACCAATCCCGGTCGTTTCTCGTCCCGCCCGACGCGGCTCGTCGCCTGGGTGTATTCCGCGTGGGTCTTGGGTTGGCTCAGCACCACCATCAGCCCGAGACGCGGGATGTCGAGTCCGACGGAGATCATGTTGGTGGCAATGGCGCAATCTACGCGTTGTTTCTCGTGGAAACCCGACTCCAAAAGCCGCCGCGCCTGGGCGACTTTGTCGGTGGAGACACGGGAAGTGAGCTCGACGACATCCGAAAACGTCCGCCGGTCCTGAAACAGTCCCCGCCGCTCGCCCACGCGCCTCCTCTCGCCGTACTTCTTGATGGTGTTGCGTACTTCCTCCTCGAGGATGCGTCTCGCTCCGCCAAGTTCGCGCAAGCTGTTGAAGTAGCCAAGTACCGTCATGTACGGGTCTGCCGGATTGGCGTGGTTCCTGTGCCCCCCAGCATCGCGATAGGCACGCTCCGCCGCGCCCATCAACGCGAGCCAAGTCCTCCGCATCACCACTTTCGGGTTACGCCCCGTCGCGGCGATCTCCGAGGTAGAGGCGTCCCGGTGTTTGGGCTACAGGTGCCGTTCGGGCGAAGAACGAGTCTCTCCGATCCGGTCCCGGCGGCGGAAACACTTCGGTGCCAGATCGTCCGAACAACGACTGGATCTGGTCTCCGGCCTGACGTGCTGTGGCGGTCGAGGCAACGACTTTCGGTCGCACAACGGGTCCGGAGCCATCCGCCCGGTTGTCTCGAACGCAAAGAGCCTCGATGGCCGTCTCGTAGAGGCCCACCATGGTCCCGAGCGGGCCCGAAATCAGGTGGAGTTCGTCCTGGATCACGAGATCGGGTGCGCCAAGCGGCCGTGGAAGCCTCGTGCCCCCGCGTGGTTCGGCCGGGCCGTAGAAGCCCGATGCGTCGAAACGGTCCCGTGAGTTTGCGGTCCGTCCGGTCCTGAAGCCACTTGGCCCGTTTGTTCGGCATTTCCCGTAGCAACGCCTCGACGTCGAGCGTCGCCGGCGCTCCGCCCTTCTTCGCCGCTTTGACAGCGACGGATCGTCCGGTTGCCGTTTCCAATCGGAAGCCCATCATCGTCTCGTAGACTGAACCGACGTGCTCTACATCGAGAGCGCGGTACGAGATGCGTTCGCCGTCGAGCACGATCAGCTTCTCCAGCACGCGGTAGATGGTCCCATCGGAAACCAAGGGCGGTTCGATGCGTTCGCTCACCTGCCGGGCACCGCCAATCTGGGTGCCTCGTCCTTCGAGGAAACGGTACCGGTCGGGATCGAACAGGGCACCGTGGCGGGGCGGGAGCGACATCCTTCCCGAGCGGGCACCGTCGTGGACCATACGCGTTAGAACCAGGAGTTGCGCGTAGGCGCCGTAGCGCTGATCCATCGTATCGGGATGCAGCGCCGCGTCTTCCCGCAGCCGCTCGTAGAGGCTCGCGAGCGAATACGAGCGGACGAACGTCTCCTCCTGAGGCAGCATGTCCCGCTCTTCCGCGTAGAGCAGGAACACGAGGCGAAGCACCACGGTCAGTAAACCGCGGTAGACGTCGTCGGGCGCGTCCTTGAGCGGCCGTTCGAGCAATGTGGCCTTCGACGCGTCGTGGGCTGCTTGGAAACCGCGCAGCAGTTCGTAGAGCGCGTGCAGCACCTGCTCGGACAAGCGTTCACTAACTTCGTTCTGGTACTTGCGACTGTCTTCGAGCAACGCGGCGAGGCGGCTTTCGCGTGGCCCGAGGAGCAGCCGATGCTGGCCGAGCAGCTCCCGCATGGCGGTGGAAATGGGTCTACCCGCTGTCTGAAGCATGTCCGCGACGCGAAAATCGAGCCATCCCGAGTTCTCGCCTTTCGGTGCCGAGATCAGCCTCAGTACTACACCGTTGAAGAGCAAGCCCGCGGGAACACCGGTCTGGCGAAGCAAGCGTTCCATGCTGCCGTGCGGCGACATCTCAGTCGCCCCGTTGCCATCTGAACTAGCGACCTTGTCGAAGTCCTCGCCCCGGTGACGGCAGCAAACGAGGAGTTGCCAAGGCGATGCCTCGTCGTTGGCCTCGTCACGAATCTCAAGGGGACTGCGTCGCCGTCCAGTAGCGAGGCGTTCGTGACGGACAGCGAAATCCGGGCGGAGGATCCCTCCCGAGTCAGGTAGAACAGCCTCAAGCTCCGGTGGAATCGGCGCTTCGTCTGTGCCTGCGTACGCCCGGGCAGAGAAACTCCAATCGAGCACCGTCCCGGCGAAGTCCCGGAAGTCCGGCAGCCAGGGGTTTGACGAGTCCTCTTCGTCCCCATGGTCGCCACTCACGGCGCACTCGCGAAGCAGTTCTTGCCCCCTCGTGTCGCGACGGTTCAGAATGGCACCCGCTTTGACGAGCGCCGGCGCAGAAACAACCAATCCCGTTGGGCGGACGAACCCGATCCACTCCAAGTGCGCGGCAATGTAGGGGTCGGGCTTGGCCATGCGCGAGCCAATCGCAGTTCGACTTGGGATTCTACCCTGCCCGCTCCGCGAGCTTCGCACACTGATGATGAACGAGCATCGCCAACTCGGATGACCCGAGAGCCGCCGCGGCTTCAGCGCATGCGAGGCGACGCCATCCACCGACCAGGCAAGCGATCAGGCCGCGAGGAGTGGACGGGCGAAACTGCATCCCTTATGTAGTGCCGCGGGACCGGTGCTGTTGTCACTCCTCGACAGCCTTGTGCATCTGGGTCACGCACGAAGCGATCACTTCACACACCAGCCTCTCATTGGCGGCTCCCCGTTCCGGGACCCCCATCATGTCCGAGTGAGACGGGTCAGCCGGATACTGATCCGTAGCACAAAGGGGGTCGTGGACGAACCTAATCTCATCGCGTCGCGCGACTACGTCTCCAACACGCAGTTCCCCCAACCGGCCATTGGACCGGAGTTGGACGCGCGAAACTGTTCTTGCAGCCGAAACCTGTTTTGCCTTCTCAGACCCCAGCTGCTGCAACCAGTGCACCGACGGTGGCTCGCCATCGTTGTTCCGACGAAATCCCTCCCATCCCGCCTCGCCTGTCTCGGTGACCCTCGACGGCGAAACGTAGTGGACGACGTTTGCATCGTCCGGCAACTCCTCGCCCTTCATGCGGCCAGGAAATCACGCAGCCTCGAGGAGAACTCCGACCAGAAAACCTCGGGTGAAACCCGGTCCATTTCCGGCGCGCTGTTCGGCCACAGCATCACGTATTCCACGTCGCCGTCGCCGAATACCTGGATCGACACCCTTCTCGTGCGATCCTCGCTCACCCAGATTGCGTTGACATCACCGCCGCCGGCTAACGCCAGACCCGCCCGCTTCACGTCGTACGGTGCGGCGTGTAGAAACTCGATGAATGAACTTGCAGACTCCTCGCGTAGCGCATACCCGTCTTCCGACGCAGCTTCACGAAGCTCGCGGAAACGGTCTGCGTACTCGCTCTCGTAGACGTTGCTCGGTCGCGCCTTGGTCCCCGACAACTCTTGCTCGATTATGTGGGCCGCACGCGTTATCGCAGCGGTCGCAGCCGCCATGATCGCCATGATGTCATCGTAGTCGAGGGTCCGCTGGTGCGGCGCCAAGAAAGGCACGTTCATTCTCGAGCCACCTTCGAGGTCGAAGTGCTCCAGCCGGTGGTCGTCCGTCTGCCGACCCAACGCCAATGGCGCGCCCCGGAGCCATTGTCCAGCGTGCAACGTCGCCCGTATCCGGTCTCGTGTGGTGACCGCCAGCCATTCCATCAACACGCGGTCCGCATTCGGTACCACGGCAGTGTCATCGACCGGCGGCGACGGCAACGTCTCCGCCACGCCAGTGCTATAGGCGGCCACGGATCGCCTCCACATTTCTTCGGAAGGCATCCGCCTCGGCAAGCGCAGACGCTAGCGTGTCGTCCACCGTCAGGTTCTGGTGCCCGTTGACCCCCACAAAGACCCTCTCTCCTCCCGAAGCCTCTTCTGGTTCGATCCTGACGGCGTACCGCATCGCCCCGTCCGACCATACGAGGCGTGCCCTCGCTTCGACACCCGTCAGTTCCGCGTTCGTAATCCGCGACAAGACGCCTTCCCCAAACAAGCCCCGGCAGTACTCCTCGCCAATCCGTTGCGCTCCTCGATCAAAGGCTACCGACATCGGGGCATCGTAATTCAGCCCCACGCCCGAAACGACGACCGCAGAACGCACTTGTTCGATTGACGACCCGACCTTTCCCACTGCTTCCATGAGCACGGCAGGCAGCACTTCCTCCGGTCGATGCGCACGCACGTCAATCCTGTTCGGGACCACCGAGAACCCGTAGAGCCCCGCTTGGTATGTGTATTGCGCGAAGGGGCCCGCCACCATCTGCGAATCCACGTCAACCGCGCCTCCGAACAAGGCCTGATGATCGAACATGCTCGCCGCAAACCTGTCGCCAACGATGACGACACTGCAGACATGGCCCGACACACCATCCGTCGGCAGCCCAACCTCGATCAATCCGTCAGCCACCGCTGACCCTCGTAGCCTCGGCCCGCCATATCATCAAAACCCCGCGTCATCTGTCAATCGCCCCAAAAACGGCGTCCAACAGGTCCTTTGACAGGCCCTACCGCCAAGAATTCGCTGAGGTGAAGGCCGCCGCCGATGTCTGGGCGATCTGCGGCCACAAGCTCGTCAGGTCGCTGACACACGCTCGATATCAGTTCGTTTCCGGCCAAAGATAGACTAAACCTACCGGCTCGACACGCTGGGCACGGACCTTGTAGAACTCGCGAATGCGATCCGGCTCCTCCTTCAGACCCCGGTCGAATTGCTCAAGACGCATGCGCCAATGTCGCATGTCGGCGTCAAGCTGGCGGACTTCCTCCTGAAGGTACTCAAACAAGAGCTGATCATAGTCTTCCTGACGGTCCTGCAGTTCTGCCACCACTCGTTGGCGCTGCTCGTCGAGCGTCTGGCGCAGCGAAACGGCCTCTAGTTCGCCGCGTTCGCCAAGGCGCTCGATGGCAACGCGCGCGAACTCCTTCGCGCGGGGTTCCAGTTGGGGCCGGAGATCCTCGATGTCGCGAGGTGCGCTGTCTAGAAGGCGTCTTTGAATGACCTCGTTGGGGGAATCGCCGCCACTGGTTAGCGCCTGATCGAGAACCCCGAGAGTTAGCGTTTCGGCTTGGCGGGCATACGCCTGCAATGGACGTTTTCGGCGATGTGGTTCAGTCCAACGCGCTGCAACCGTTATGACCTCCTCGTGCAGTCGTTCCGCGCGATTGCCGTAGAGCGCTAGCCGACCCAGGAGAACTACCCTCGGTGTGGAATCCTTCGTCTGCGCGAGACACGCCCGCGACAGATCGTGATGGATGAATCCCTGCGAACGAAACCTCGCGAGTAGCCGTTGCGCGACGCGCTGCTCCAAGTGCAGGTGGACAGTGTCTTCCGTCAACGTCTTGGCCGCCTCGAAGGTCACGGGACGGATCGGAGCATCCCGCCGCCATTCGGCGAGCTTCTGGTCTGTCTTGCGCGGGACTCGGAGCGTATCCAGCGTGGCCGTCCACGTGGGATCGGTGGCGGCTCGTTGGTCGAGCGGGGGAAACTCCCAGATGGCGTTGCCACTTTCGTCGTGGCCTTGTGCAAGCGGGTCTGCGCCGAGAAGCTCAAGCGAGCACGAGATTGCGTCTTGGAACGGCGCGGCGTCGAAGCCGACCCAACGCCGCGAGGTGTCAAGAAGGTTGCGGCACTGGTCGATCTGACGCGACAGGGCGTCCTGCCGGTCGCGCGTGTCTTCCAGTTCGGCCGTAGTCACTTCTTTTCTCGTTGCGTCGAGATCCGCCGCCTCAAGCTGCAGCCGCAACGTATCGGCATCCTGATGCCGGATACCGCCCTTCAGCCGCCGTTCCACGTCGTCGTCAATCACCTGAGACAGACTCCCGAGTTCTCTCTTGATCGTTTCGGTCTTGTTCACCAGCACCTCGAGCACGCGGTCCTCGGCGCGTTGCGGGAGAACGAAGTAGTGGCAGTTCACCTCATCTTGGGGTTGCAGCTTGCGGTCAACGCGACCATTACGTTGCTCGATGCGACCAGGATTCCACGGCAGATCGAAGTGGAACAGGTCCGAACAGTGGGCTTGGAAGTTGAGTCCCTCGCGAGCAGCGTCGGTAGCAATCAGGATGCGGAGTGGATCCTTGGCGGGATGCGTATTGAAACGCCGCTGGATCTCCTTGCGCCGGGCACCGCTGGTCAGGCCGTCGATAACCTGAATTCGGTCATCCGCCCCGTCGGTGAATTCGACCGCCTGTTGGAGGATGTTCCGCAAGTAGAACTTGGTGCCCTGGCGATTCTCCGTGAAGATCAGCACGCGACGGTCACTCCACTGCGGAGACGAGCCCAGGGGACGCTCGCCGAATGGCGGCAACTCCGGGCATTGGTTTTCCCGAATCCAGTCGATGAGCCGTCTCGTCTTGGCATCCGGGAGGTGCTTGGTCTCCTCGGCTATGCGCTGCATTTCATCGAGTAGTTCCTGCTCTCGCGCCCACACCTTGGCCGCACGTTCTTGAACCGTGCCGCCGGATTCCGATGCGGTCGTCAACGACTCCGTTTGAGCCCTATCTTCAGCGTCGGCATCGTCATCCGTCATTTCACCCCGTTCGTCATCCGAACCGGCAGGCTTGGTGTAGAAATCCAACTGATAGCCACCATCGTCCTGCGGCGGGCCTGCGTTCGCCTTTGCCTTGTTCCAGTGCCGTAGAACCGTCTCGCGATGAACCTTCAGACTACGCGCGAACGCTTCGATGGACGACAACAGGCGCTGCTGTAGGCCGACGACAAGCAGCCCAGCCGCAGCCTGCGCCCTCTTCGACGAGGTGGCATGGCGCTGTTCGCGTGCCGTGCGGTATTCGTCAAGTAATCGGGAGAGAACAAGCTCGGGAGCGTCGGGTGGCAAGTTGTCGACTTCCAAGCGCTTGACGTTGCGCTTCGGAAAGCCGCCTTGCACCTGCCGGATGTCCTCTTTCAGCCGACGGACCATTACCTGTTCGAGGTCGCGTCTACCGCGGATCTTGATACCACGGGTGAAGCGGTATGGATCTAGGAGTTCCATTAGGTTGCTCCCTCCGGCTTGTCCCAGCTGTCGTGGGTGCTCAGGTGTGTCCACGGTCC
The DNA here is from genome assembly GCA_028818795.1 of Gammaproteobacteria bacterium. Lineage (GTDB taxonomy): Bacteria > Pseudomonadota > Gammaproteobacteria > Pseudomonadales > Azotimanducaceae > VXYL01. The sequence continues at coordinate 38,413 of JAPPND010000080.1, forward strand.
CGACCCTTCCGCGACCGGGCTTTCGCTATCCACGAGCAATAGGATCAACTCATCAAGCTTGGCCCGTGGCAATGCGGAACGAAACTTGCTGTAGGCCGTTCCGCGGCCACCAGCAGCCACGATCTTGGGCAAACGGTCCCCCAACACGGACTTGGCGAAATAGGCGCGAAACGCCTCTCGGCACTTCGCCCGAAGACCTCGCCCATTCCCACCACCTTCGACGTAGATCGTTGTCACCAACGATTTCCTCCCAGCTCTCCCGAACTCCAGAGGTCTCCGAGTCGGTAGTTCTGCAGCCAGTGCGAAAGCTCGTCGGCATCGAGGCGCTTCAACCTAGTTGCCCCATCGTGCTTCTCGCACACCACTACGCTTTCGGGCGAATCCGTGAGGCCATCGACGATTACGTCGGAGTGTGTGGTCACGATCAGTTGACATCGTTCGGATGCCGAACGGAGCAACTCAACAATGGTGGGCAGAATGTCCGGGTGCATGCCCAGCTCAGGTTCCTCCAAGCAGATCAAAGGCGGTGGATTCGGGTGGCAGAGAACGGTCAACAGACGGAGATACCGGAGCGTCCCGTCCGAAAGTCGAGTCGCCGAGATTGACAGCTTACCCTCCCGCACGAAGGTCTGGACCGTGCCGTACTGGATGTCGACGTGGTAATCCTCCAATCCCTCGTAGAACGTGCGCAAAGCCCTAACCAGTTGCTGGCGGGCATCGTATTCACGCATGTATTGGTTCAAGACCAGCCCTAGGTTGCTCGCATCCTCCAGTAGGAAGCTGTTCGGAAGATCGGTCTTTTGCGGCTGGCGGGCGGGGCTGTCTCGGCCAAAGGCACAGTCTCGGAACAATGCCACGCGAGGCAGTTCGTCCGACATATAAGCTAGCTCGGGGTAGTCTGGGTGCTTGAAATTCGCCAGCACGGACTTCTGAAAATCGTAGGCCACCTGCCGTAGGCCGACATAGGAAGTGGTGCCGTTGCTTTGGAGATGGACTCGCCGGCCTTCGGAGGCTACGTCCTCAAGACGCTCCTCCGCGATCCTGAACGTTCCCGGGTCCAGCTCGATGGCCAACCGGTATCGTAGAGGTCCGCGTCCAGCAGGACCCGCCACGACGATCTCGACCTCCGCCAAGTGAGCCTTTGGTTCGCCGCGCCACAGCCATTCGTTAGGTGGGGCCCCCCGAAGAAGAGGATCGGCCAAATCACCCGGGACCGCCTTCAGCAACCCAATCAACTCCACCAGATTCGACTTGCCCGAGCCGTTTGGCCCAATCAGCACATTCAGCGGCTTGAGCTCCAGTTCCTGCGCGTCGGGACCAAACGAAAGGAAGTTGCGAAGCTTGATGTTGCTGATGAACACGACCCCTCCTACTCCACGTCGAACCAGTTGATCGGCATCACGCCGTGATCCACCAGGTACTGGTTCGCCTTCGAGAAGTGCCGGCACCCGAAGAAGCCCCGATGGGCGGACAGCGGCGATGGATGCGGCGATCTCAGCACGAGGTGGCGCGAAGTGTCCACTGCCGCGCCTTTCTTCTGGGCGTAGCTGCCCCAGAGCATGAATACGACGTATTGACGTTCCCGATTGACGATCTCGACCACGCGGTCCGTGAAGGTCTCCCAGCCGCGGCCCTGATGCGACCCGGCACGACCGGCGACTACCGTCAAAACGGCATTCAGCAGCAGCACGCCCTGGCGGGCCCAAGGTGCGAGGCAACCCTTGCCCGGCGGCACCGTGCCGTCGTGGCGGCCGCAGGGCACGTCGTCGTCGGCCATGTCGGTGTTGATCTCCTCGAAGATGTTCACCAATGACGGCGGCAGCGCCACCCCGGGCTGCACCGAGAAGCACAGGCCGTGGGCCTGCCGTGGGCCGTGGTAGGGATCCTGGCCGATGATGACAACCTTGACCGATTCGAGGGGCGTCGCGTCGAGGGCCGCGAATATGTGCTCGCCCTGCGGATAGACCGTCTTCCTGGCCTGCTTCTCGGCCACCAGGAAGGAACGCAGCCGCGCCATGTAGCCGGACTCGAACTCGTCGGCGAGCGCCGCCTTCCACGAGGGTTCCAGCCTCACCCGGTCGGCGGCTGCGGCCATTACGACTCGTCGCCCCCGGTGCCCCGCAATTGCGGGAACAGCACCACGTCCCGGATCGTCGACGAATCGGTGAGCAGCATCGCCAGGCGATCGACCCCGATGCCCTCGCCCGCGGTTGGCGGCATGCCGTGTTCGAGCGCGGCGAGGAAGTCCTTGTCGTAGTGCATGGCTTCCAAGTCGCCACGGTCCTTGAGTTCCGCCTGCCTGGCGAAGCGGTCCGCCTGCTCCTCCGGATCGTTCAGTTCGCTGAAGCCGTTGGCGATCTCCCGCCCCGCGACGAATAGTTCGAATCGGTCCGTGAGACGCGGATCTTCGGCGCTCTTCCTAGCGAGCGGCGAGACCTCCAACGGGTAGTGGGTGACGAACGTCGGCGCAACGAGATTGGCCTCTACGCGCGCCTCGAAGACCTCCATCAGGAGCCGGCCCCAACCCCAATCCGGCTCGACGGAAATGTTCATGCCCCGGGCTATCTCGCCGAGCCTGGTTTCGTCCAGGAGGTCGGCTTCCGCGATGCCTGTCTCGGCGGCCACGGCCGTCGTCATCCGTCGCCTGGGGATCGCGGGACCGAAGTCGATCTCGCGACCCTCGAAGGTGATCGACGTGCCGCCGGCGACGTCCTGGAGCAACTCGCGAAGCAACTCTTCGGTGAGGTCCATCAGGTCGACGTAGTCCGCGAAGGCCTGGTAGAACTCGACGGTCGTGAACTCCGGATTGTGCCGTGGCGACAGGCCCTCGTTGCGGAAGCAGCGGTTGATCTCGTAGACGCGCTCGAAGCCGCCGACCACCAGCCGTTTCAAGTACAACTCCGGCGCCACACGCAGATAGAGGTTCGTGTCGAGGGCATTGTGATGGGTCACGAAAGGCCGCGCTGCCGCGCCACCCGGGATCGGATGCATCATCGGCGTCTCGACTTCGAGGTATCCCCGCTCGTCGAAGAAGCGGCGCAGGGCCGTCACCAGGCGGGCCCGGATACGGAACACATCACGCGACTCCTCGTTCACGATGAGATCGAGGTGACGGTGCCGATAGCGGAGTTCCCGATCCGCGAGTCCGTGGTGTTTCTCCGGCAAGGGCCTTAGTGCCTTGACGAGCAACCCGGCCTCGCGCGCATGAACGGTGAGTTCACCGGTGTTAGTCTTCATCAACGTGCCGCGGACGCCGGCGATGTCGCCGAGATCCCAGAGGTGCCGGAAGTCGGCATAGCCCTCCTCGCCGACGTCGTCTCGGCGCACGTAGCACTGGATGCGACCACTGGGATCTTCGAGGGTGATGAAACTCGCCTTGCCCATGACGCGGCGCAGCATCACGCGTCCGGCCACGGTGACCTCGACCGGCGTCTCGGCAAGGGCTTGCTTGCTCAGTTCGCCGTAGGCGTTCGCAAGGTCAACCGCCAGGTCTTCCCGCCGGAACGTATTCGGGTAGGCCTCGCCACGGCATCGGAGTTCGCCTAGCTTGCGGCGGCGCTGCTCCGCCTCGTTGCGGGAGTCGTCGCTCATACGCCGGCCTTCAGGCTTGCTTCCATGAATTCGTCCAGATCCCCGTCCAGCACGTTGCCGGGGTCGAAGCGCTCAACGTCGGTGCGCAGATCCTTGACCCGCGACTGGTCGAGCACGTAGGAGCGGATCTGGTTGCCCCAGCCGATGTCCACCTTGGCATCTTCGATGGCCTGCTGCTCCTCGCGGCGCTTGGCGAGTTCCAGTTCGTAGAGCTTGGCGCGAAGCTGCTTGTAGGCGCGATCCCGGTTCTGGTGCTGGGAACGTTCGCTCTGGCACTGCACCACGACGCCGGTGGGCAGATGCGTGAGCCGCACGGCCGAGTCCGTCCGGTTGACGTGCTGGCCGCCCGCCCCGCTCGCCCGGTAGGTATCGGTGCGAACGTCGCCCGGGTCGATGTCGATCACGATGTCATCATCGATTTCGGCGGAGACGAATACCGATGCGAAGGACGTGTGACGGCGGCTGCCGGCATCGAACGGCGACTTGCGCACGAGCCGGTGGACCCCCGTCTCGGTGCGAAGCCAGCCGTAGGCGTAGTCGCCGCCGAACTGCACGGTGGCACTCTTGACGCCCGCCACTTCGCCCGCCGACACCTCGACCAGGTCCGTGCGGAAACCCCGCTTCTCGCCCCAGCGCAGGTACATGCGCAGCAGCATCTCCGCCCAGTCCTGGGCTTCGGTACCCCCGGATCCCGCCTGGATGTCGAGGAATGCGTTGGACTCGTCCTGTTCGCCCTGGAACATGCGGCGGAACTCAAGCTCCCCGAGGGTGCGCTCCAAGTCCGCCAGTTCTTCCTCGATATCGTCCAAGGCGTCCGCGTCGTTCTCCGCAGCAGCCAGGTCGGCGAGATCGGACAGGTCGGCGAGTGTCGTGCCCAAATGTTCGAGCCCGTTGACCACTGTCTGCAGGGAAGACTGCTCCCTTCCCAAGGCCTGGGCGCGGTCCGGCTCGTTCCAGAGTTCCGGGTCTGCGAGTTCGCGCTCGACCTCCTCTAGGCGTTCCTTCTTCGTGGCGTAGTCAAAGATACCCCCGTAGCGCTTGGGTGCGCCCCACAAGGGACTTCAATGTCTCGCGAATGGAGGTGACTTCGGCCATGGTGCTCAGGTCGGCTCTCGGGGTCGCGGGATTCTAACAGCCACGGCTTACCAAGCGGGTGTCCCTACGGCGGCGTAGAATAACCCTCAGCCTCCTTGGCGACGGTCTTGTGCTGCACCGACATTTGAACCACCAGGGATATACGCCCGCGGCCATCGACGACATCATCTCGCGGGGCCGATGGGACGACTGGGCGGAGCTCCGACAAGCGACTCTCGACGATCCGGCGCTGCTCGACAGGATCGAACGCGTCTGCGCACCGCAGCTCCTCGACCCGTACGCGCAACGTCATCACTTCTGGATGAATCATGTCCGCAACCGACGAGCCGATCCCTGATTGGGAAACCGTGTTGTCGGCGGCCGCCCGGCTCCAGCAGATCCTCCCGGACGCCGTTCTGGTCGGTGGCACAGCGGCTGCGATTCATGCGGAACACCGGCGGTCGCACGACGCCGATCACGTCTTGACTGATCTCCGAACCCGATTCGAAGAAGTGCTCGCGCAACTCGAGTCCGTTGCAGGCTGGCGCACGGCCCGAGTCCGCCGACCTGTGTTGATCCTCGGAAACCTAGACGGCATCGAGACCGGTGTAAGACAACTCATCCGAGACGAGCCCCTGGAGACCACCACGCTGGATGTACGGGGCGTCCCGCTGACCGTACCGACCGAGGCGGAGATACTTCGCATCAAGGGCGTGCTTATCCTCCGCCGCAATGCCACCCGCGACCACCTGGACTTCGCCGCACTGGCGGATCGCCTGGGAGATGACGCATCTGCTCGAGCGTTGCACCCGTTCGACCGGATTTACCGGCAGGGCAACGGCGAGTCCCCGCTTCAACAGCTGCAAGCTCAACTGGCGAATTCCGTTCCCTACGACCTGGACGAATCCGCCTTGGCCGAATATCGGCATCTGGACCCGAAGTGGCACGACTGGAATACCGTGAAGTCAACCTGCGCCCGAGTGGCAGATGCAACGTTTGAATACGTGTGCAACGCGCGCGTCGGGGGTCATCGTCGAGACCCGAAGGTCTAGACGGCCTCGAGCGCCGCGATCTCGAGCTGCAACGTGTCGGCATCCCCGTAGTCGTTGACGCCGAGCCGGTAGACCGCCCGCACCCGGTTGCCGGACGTTGGCTCGGTGTTGAAGGCGATGGCATCCACGACTCGGGTGTCTTGTTTGAGAGCGAGCCTGAGGTGGTGTTCGCCCACCACGCGTTGCATCACGACATCGAACTCGCCGTGAAACGATGGTTCTTCGAAACCCTGGCCCCAAGGCCCGTGGGCAGCAACCAGCCGGGCATTGTCGACTTTCAGGTCCGCGTCGGCTAGTTCGCCGTCGGTGACGATGACCCCGGCCAGGTCGCGTTCACTGACGCGCTTCGCGACGACCTCGCTAAACGCGTGCCTAAAGCGTTGCAGGTGGGCGTGGCGTATGGTCAGCCCAGCGGCCATGGCGTGCCCGCCGAAGGGACCGACCAGGCCCGGGCGCCGGGTCGCGCATTCCGCGATGGCATCGCGGATATGCAAGCCGGGGATCGACCGCGCCGAACCCTTGAGGTCACCTGGCGATGACGGGCCGGCATCGGCGAACACGATCGCCGGACGATGGTAGCGCTCGCGCATCCGACCCGCCACGATACCGATCACGCCTTGATGCCAGTTCTGCTGGTAGACGCAGACCGCCACGTCGTCGCCGATCTCGCCATCCAGCATTCCAGTCGCTTCGTCGACCATGCCGGCTTCGATGTCCCGACGCGCCCGGTTGATCTCGTCCAACCGCTCCGCGAGGGATCGGGCTAGGCGGTCGTCGTCCGCCAGAAGGCACTGAATGCCGATGGACATGTCCTCGAGCCGGCCCGCGGCATTGAGGCGTGGTCCGATGGCGAAGCCGAGATCCTTGGCGCTCAAGGCACTCGCCGCACGCCCCGACACCTCCACCAGGGCGCGGACACCGGGCCGCGTCCTTCCCCCCCGAATGCGTCTCAAGCCCTGGTGGACCAGGATGCGGTTGTTGCGGTCCAGCGGCACGACGTCGGCCACGGTGCCCAGCGCCACTAGGTCCAGCCAGTCGGCCAGATTGGGCTCGGCGATTCCGCGACTCTCGAAGTGGCCCGATGCCCGCAATCGCTGGCGTACCGCGCCCATCGCGTAGAACGCGACGCCTACCCCGGCAAGATTCGGACTGGGAAACGCGGAATCCGCCATGTTCGGATTGACGATTGCGTGGGCCGCCGGGAGTTCGTCGCCGGGAAGGTGGTGGTCCGTGACGACAACGTCCACCCCGTTGTTCCGTGCAAGGGCCACACCGTCGACACTCGATACGCCGTTATCGACCGTGACGATGACCTGGGGCGATCTCTTCAGCGCCTCCTCGACAAGCTCCGGGGACAGCCCGTAGCCGTACTCGAAGCGGTTCGGCACCAGGAAGTCCACGTCACCCGCACCCATCGCACGCAGCGCGGACACGCACAGGGCCGACGCCGTCGCGCCATCGGCATCGAAGTCACCGGCAATCAGAATGCGTTCGTTGTCCGAGACCGCTCCCGCGAGGCGGTCCGCGGCAACGACGATTCCCGGCAGGGAGTCGGGAGCGTGGAGTTGGCCGAGTGAGAGATCCAGGTCCGCCGTGGTGGTCACGCCCCGGGCGGCCAATGCATCGCGCAGGAAATCCCGCAGTTTCGAGTCGAGTTGGGACGGCCGCTTTGGGCGGGATTCGACGATCAACGAATTCGCGGTTCGAGGGCGAGACCTAACCATGTCGCAAACACCTGCCCGATTCAAGGGAACCGTTGACGCCACCACGGCGACCTTGCAGCCGGCGCCGTTTGACGGGCTTCAAGGGGATGGTTAGGGTTTGAACCATGAGGAGATGGACACCCCTTCTCGCCTCGGCCGCGTTTCTGTTCGCGATGGCGGTGCTTGCGGTTCCCGAGGTCGGCGATGTGCCCCCAGCGTATCTCGGCAAGGACCGGCAGGGAAAGAAAGTCGATCTCAAGGACCTTCGGGGCAAGGTCGTCATCGTGAGCTTCTGGGCAACCTGGTGCCCGCCCTGCCGCAAGGAACTGCCCGTGTTGGAAACGCTTCAACAGCACGCTGGGCGCGACCGTGTCCGTGTCGTTGCGATCAACATCGAGCGACCCAGGGCCTACCGACGCATGGAGCGTCGGCTCAAGGACTACACGATGACGCTAATCAACGACTACAACGGACGAACCAAGAAACGATTCGGGGTCTCAGGCATCCCGCACCTAGTCATGATCAGGAAGGACGGGACGGTGGCCGCTATCAAGCGGGGCTACACGGAGGAGATGGTTCCGGCGATGATCGACGAAGTGAACGCCCTGATGCGTACCGAATACGCAGCGGCTACCCAAGCGCCGTAGCCAACCGCTCGCACCGGGGCATGTCGTAGACGCCTCGCGGCAAACCACGGAGGGAAGCCATGAAGATCACCGGAATCGACACCTTCGTCGTGGATGCGGGGTGGCGCCCGTGGCAATTCGTGGCCGTTCGGACCGACGAAGGCATCACCGGCTACGGCGAGTGCTCGGACGGGCGCATGCCATACAGCGTCGTCGGTTCCGCCAAGGAATTCGAGACGATTCTCCTAGGGCACGATCCACGTCCCGTGGAGGCTCGCTATTGGGACATGTACCGCATGGCTCGCCAGAGTCCCGGGGGCGTCGCGGCCAAGGCTATCGCCGGCATCGAACTGGCGCTCTGGGATATCAAGGCCAAAGCGCTCGGCGTGCCGGTCTACGAGCTGTTCGGTGGACCGTTGAGGACCCGTCAACGCGTCTACTGGTCGCACTGCGGTTCGTCCCGGGCCGGGAACCACGAGGTCATCGGCGTGCCGCCGCTCAAGACCTGGGACGACATCACGAACCTCGGGCACGAAGTCGTCGCCCGCGGCTTCACGGCATTGAAGACCAACATCGTCTATCCCGGCGAGGTCGCCCGCACCTATCGGGGTGGATTCGGTGGCGGCGAGGGCACCACCGACGGCACGGTGGACAATGCCACCATCGACCACATCCGCAAGTTGATCGGAACGTTCCGCGACGCCGTCGGTCCCAATGTCGACATTGCCCTGGACCTCAATTTCAATTTCCGGGTCGAAGCCGCCAAGCGCATCTGCCGGGCCCTGGAAGACATGCGCATGATGTGGGTGGAAGTGGACATGTACGAACCGAACGGATTGCGCGAGGTTCGCGAGTCGACCCGCGTGACCATCTGCTCGGGCGAGAATCTCTTCACGTCAAGAGACTACCGGCGCTACTTCGAGGCCCGCTCCATGGATGTCTGCATGGTTGACGTTCCCTGGAACGGCTTCGCCAATTCGAAGCGGGTGGCGGACATGGCGGAGACCTTCGAAATCAACTGCGCCCCCCACAACTACTACAGCCACCTGTCTACACTGCACTCGCTCCACCTGTGCGCGGTCATCCCGAACGTCCGTATCTGCGAAATCGACATCGACGACGTGCCGTGGAAGGACGATCTAGTGACCGAGTCGCTCGAATTCGACCGAGGTCGCGTGGCGATACCCGACCGGCCGGGCTGGGGCGCCGATCTCAACGAGGAAGTCGCCCGGGAGCACGTCTGGGCACGGGGACGACCGCCGGGATACTGGTCCGGATCCCCCAAGCCTTAGGCTCGCCCGGCAATGGCAGCCACGCGCCGCAAGACCAAGATCATCTGCACGGTGGGGCCGGCGACGGCCTCCTACGAGGGCATCGAGCGGCTCTACCAAGCCGGCATGTCGGTGGTACGCCTCAACATGTCCCACGCGAGCCAGGACGAGGCGGCGGAGATCATCCATTGGATCAAGACCCTGAACCGCAAGGTCCGCTATCCCATGCCGATCATGCTGGACACCCAAGGCCCGGAGATCCGTACCGGACCCCTCGACGAGCCCCTCGTGCTGCATGCCGGGCAGAAGGTCTTCCTCGACGTCGCGCCACAGCCCACCGCCGACGTTCCGTCGATTGCGGTCAACTACCCCGGACTCGCCGAGGCAGTGGCGGTCGGCGACCGCGTCCGACTCGACAACGGGCTCATCAACGTGCGCGTCACCGCCCGCACCGACGGCCGGTTGGAATGCCAAGTCGCCGACGGCGGCCTGCTCGGCAGCCGCAAACACGTCAATCTGCCCGGCGTGGCCGTCAACCTGGCGTCGATCACCGACAAGGATCGAGACGACATCTCGTTCGGCATCGCCGAGGAGATCGACTTCATCGCGTTGTCCTTCGTGAGGTCCGCGGCCGACATCGCAGAACTGCGGGAGTTGCTCGGCCCGAGGGCCGGCCGAGTGATCCAGGTGATCGCCAAGATCGAAAACACCGAGGGCGTGCGCAACGCCGAGGAGATCGCGCGGGCCGCCGACGCCGTCATGGTGGCGCGGGGCGACCTGGGCATCGAGACCGACATCGCGACATTGCCCATCGTGCAACGTCGCCTGGCTGAGATCTGCGCCCGTCTGGGCAAGCGCTGCATCGTCGCCACGCACCTCATGGAGTCGATGATCGAGAACCCGATCCCGACCCGCGCCGAGGTCACCGATGTCGCCAACGCCGTGTACGAGGGTGCGGACGCCGTCATGCTGTCCGGCGAGACCAGCATCGGCGCCTACCCCTACCGTTGCGTCGAGCAGCTCGCCAACATCGCCGAGGCGAGCGAGCGTCAACGCGGCTTTTCGCTGCACGAGTCGCTAGCCAACGACACCGCCAAGCAGCACCTCGCCACCTCCGCGGCACGGCTTGCCGAAGCGATTCACGCGGCCGGCATCGTGGTCATCACGCGACGAGGCATCACCGCCGACCTCATGACCAACTGCCATCCGGACCAGGTGCCGATATTCGCGTTCACGAATACCAGCCAGACACGCCGACGGCTCATGCTGAACCGGGGCGTGTTCGCCTATCGCACCTCGTTCAGCAACGACCCCGAGAAGACGATCCAGACCGCCTTCGCCGTGCTACGGGAGCGCGAGGGCATCGGCCCGGACGAATCCGTCGTGGTGATCTCCGACGTGCTGGCCGAGAAGGCGGTGGACGCGATTCAACTGCGCAAGGTGGGACCCTGACTTAGGTCGGGGGCATCATCGCAGACAGGTCCGCGACCCGGATTCGCGAGATCTCCCCGGTCACGCCGGCCAGGTTGGCCAGTTCGGACACGCATTCGCGCACGACCGCTTCCGGCACGTCGTCGGTGACGATGATGATCGGCACCCAGGGCTCGGCACCGGATCGAATGGCCTGGGGACGCTGGATCACGGCCTCAATCGACACCTCGTGGCGGCTCAGAACGTCCGCCACTTCCGCGAACACGCCGGGCTGGTCGATGGCCGGAATCTTCAGGTAATGGGCACAGTCCACGTCCTCGATCCCGAGGCTCGGCAGTCGTCGTGCGGCCGGTCGGGGTACGGGAAGCGTACCGCGCGCCAATTCGACCAGGTCCGCGACAACCGCAGACGCGGTGGGCATGCCGCCAGCACCTGGACCGACGTAGAGCGTGGGACCCACCGCATTGCCATGCGCCATGACCGCGTTCATCACGCCCGATACCTTGGAGATGAGCACCGACTCCGGCACCAGCGCTGGGTGGACGCGGACTTCGATGCCGTCGTCGTGCAGACGCGCAAGACCCAAGTGCTTGATCGAGAACCCCAGCTCCCGCGCATAGCGGATGTCCTCGATGTCTATGCCCGAGACGCCCTCGACGTGCACGCCGCCGATATCGATGGTCGCATCGAAAGCGAGTGCCGCCAGTATGGCGAGTTTCTGCGCCGCGTCGATGCCCTCGACGTCGAAGGTCGGGTCTGCTTCCGCATAGCCCAACCGCTGGGCTTCGGCGAGGGCCGTCGCGAAGTCCCGCCCGTCCTCCTGCATCGCGGTGAGAATGTAGTTGGATGTCCCGTTGACGATTCCCGCGATGGCATCGATGCGGTTTCCCGCAAGGCCGGTGCGCAAGGCATTGACGATCGGGATGCCGCCGGCCACGGATGCTTCGAAGCCCACCGAGACCCCGCGCCGGTTTGCCGACTCGAATATCTCCTCACCGTATTCCGCCAGCAGGGCCTTGTTGGCCGTGACGACGTGACGGCCGGCACCTATCGCTGTCGCAACGAGGTCCTTCGCCGCGGACACCCCGCCGATCAGTTCCACCACCACGTCGACATCGTCGGCATCGAGCGAAGCGAGGGCCGTATCGAACGTCGCGGAGCCTATGTCGATGTCGGGTTTGGGCGTTCGGCTCGCAACCCGGACTAGATCAAGCCGCCGGCCTGCTCGGCGCTCGAACAACGCGGCGTTGTCGAGCAGCAACCTGACAACGCTGCCGCCGACGGTGCCGAGGCCCGCCAGGCCAACTCTTAAGGGGGTCACCTACTCTAAAGCCCGAGCAATGCCGCCAGATCGTCGGGCGGGACGTAGCCCGGGAGCAACCGACCGCTTGGTAGCAGGATAGCCGGCGTTCCCATAATGCCGATGAGTTGCCCCAATTCGTACTGCTCGCCCACCGGGTGGCTTTCGCAGTATTTCCCGGGGATGCCCTCGCCCCGCTTGAGAGCGGTCAACGCCTCCCGGGCGTCGTCCGAGCACCATGCCGAGACCATCTTGTCGTAGGTGGGCGACCCCACGCCGGCGCGGGGGAACGCGAGATAGCGCACCTCGATCCCGAGGGCGTGGTAGTTCGCCATCTGCGCATGCAGTTGCCGGCAGTAGCCGCAGTCGGTATCCGTAAAGACCAGCACGGACACCTTCGCCCCGTCCTCGGGCGTGAAGGTGATCAACTCCGTCTCGTCGATGCCGGCGAACAGCTTCCGCCGTTCGGCGGACCGCTTCCGTTCCGTCAGGTTCACCAAACCGCCTTCCTGGATCTCGTAGACGTTGCCGGCGATCAGGTAGTTCGCATCGTCGGTGACATAGAGCGGCCCGCCATCCGTTTGGACCTCGAACAGTCCGGGCACCTCCGACGGCGTGACCCTTTGCACGCCCAAGCCCAGGTCCAGCGATTCGAGGCGGGCTGCGAGATCAGCAGCCTTCGTGTCCTCATCCGCCGACGCCGGGACCGAAAGCAGCAACGCCGCACAGCACATCGTCGCTAGTCGCTTGCAGACGTCGGTCAAGGGAACCTCCAGAACTTATGCCAGGCGAATCGCCCTCAAGTTGGACATCAACCCCGCGGATGATGTTCCGCGTGCAACCGCTTAAGCCGGTCGCGCGCCACGTGAGTATAAATCTGGGTGGTCGACAAGTCTGCATGGCCGAGCATGAGCTGTACCGCGCGAAGATCGGCCCCGTGGTTGACGAGGTGGGTGGCGAAGGCATGGCGCAGGGTGTGCGGCGAAATCCCCCGATCAATGCCTGCGGCCGCCGCGTATCGCTTGACCAAATGCCAAAAGGTCTGCCGGGTCATCGCCTGGCCCCGGTTGGAGACGAACAGCGCGGGGCTGGCGCGACCCTTGAGAATCATGGGGCGGGCGAAGTGGAGATAGCGCTCGATCCAGTCGATGGCAGTCTCGCCCAAGGGCACCAGACGTTCCTTGCCGCCTTTGCCCACCACTTGCACCGTCCCGCGACGCAGGTTCAGGGAGGTGAGGGTCAGCGCAACCAGTTCGGACACGCGCAGTCCGCTCGCGTAGAGGGTCTCCAGCATCGCCCGGTCACGGAACCCGGCAGGTTCCTCCTCGGGGTCGTCGCTCCTCGGCGCCGCGAGCAGGCGTTCGACCTCGTTCTCCGAGAGCGACCCGGGCAGGGGTCGTCCCAGCATCGGCTGGCTCAGGTTCGCAGTCGGATCGACGGAGATCGCCCCCGTGTCGACGGCCCGTTGGTAGAACCCCCGCGCAGCCGAAAGGAATCGGGCCACACTGCGCGGCGAGCGTCGCTCGGCGAGCTTTGCGGCGAGGTAGTCCTGAAGATCGCATTCCTGCGCGGATTCGAGGTCGCGCTGCAGCCAACCGGCAAACGCCGCCAAGTCCCGTCGATAGCTGGCCAACGTGGCACGGCTTAGGCCCCGTTGCATCCATAGGTGATCCAGATGGGCGTCGATCGCACCATCTTGGTTCATGCTCGGTTCGTTGGCTGCGACGGCTATTGCGATATGACCGGCTGTGGACGCCCAGATCCGACGTTTCGAAGTATACAACTCCTTGAAAAACAACAGGAACCCGAAGTCCGCGCGAAGGTTCGCCGGGGCTTGGCACGATCTCTGCCTCTAGCGGATCAGGTCCGACGGCTTCTCGTCGCACCGTGGTGCCGATTGAGCAGCGCGGACCGTTCGGCGACCGGTCGCCTCTCCCGGTGCTGGACTTTGCCAGCTTGTCGGGCGGGTCATTCTCCCCTTCGAATCCCACCCTCCGGCAAGCTGGTCACCTTCCTCTTCTGGGCTAGCGTGCCGCGTCACGGTTAGGCTCCCTTTGGCGTCTGTTCCATGGAAGAATTCGATGGAGACTTCCCGAGGCAATGAATTCATGAGAACGCGTACGGCTCCCCTGCTCGCCGCTCTGGCGCTCGTGCCCGGCTGTGGCGCCTCCGATGAAGCCGGCCCGCCCGAACCGCCTACGCCCGCAGCCATCGGTGCCGAAGTCGCCGTCACGGGCGGAAGCGTGCGGGGAATCGTCGGCGAAGACGGCCTCAAGCAGTACCACGGCATTCCCTACGCCGCCCCGCCCATCGGCGAGCTGCGCTGGGCGCCGCCCGGACCGGTCGAGCCATGGCCGGATGTCCGTGATGCGGACTCCCCGGGGCCGGGCTGCTTCCAACAGGGCGCCCAGGGCGGATTCTACGATGCGGCTACCGCGGTCGCGTCCATGGACGAAGACTGCCTGACGCTGAACGTGTGGACGCGGGCAAGCCGCGTTGACGAGGGACTGCCCGTGATGGTGTGGATTCACGGCGGCGGTTTAACGGTCGGTTCCGGTGACGCCTACGCAGGTGAATTCCTGACCTCGAAAGGCGTCGTGCTGGTCACCATCAACTACCGGCTCGGACCGTTCGGCTTCCTGGCGCTGCCCGAGCTGAGCGCACAGAGCGAAAGCGGGGTATCCGGCAACCAGGGCTTCCGGGACCAGATCGCGTCACTCGAGTGGGTGCAGGGCAACATCGCTTCGTTCGGCGGCGACCCCAGCAACGTCACCATCTTCGGCGAGTCGGCCGGATCGATGAGCGTGTCGCTCCTGCAGGCCAGTCCGCTCGCGAAGGGATTGTTTCATCGCGTCATCGGCCAGAGCGGGAGTGCACTGGGCCCGATGGCATTCCGGGCGCGGTCAACGCCCTACGCCAAGGCCGGCGAAGCCATCGGCTCGGAATTCGCCCGGGCGCTTGCCGGGGACGGCGGTGATACGTCGCTGCAGGCGCTCAGGACGCTTCCGGCGGACCACATCCTGGCCACGTTCCTGTCCGACCCCGGCTTCGGCAGTGCGCTCGCCATCGTCGACGACGAAGTTCTCCCCGACGAGATCGGCGCGATCTTCGCGGCGGGCGAGCAGGCCGATGTCCCGGTACTGATCGGATCCAACGCCGACGAGGGATCGGCCCTGTTCTCCTACATCGGGCCGGCGTTCGGCGAGGGCACCGCCGGGCGGGCGGCCTACATCCAGGCGACCCTGGCCGAGGTCGCGGACGGCATCGACGGACATTATCCCGCCGGTGACGACGACGCGCAGGCAACCGAATCCTGGCTTGCGCTCTTGACCGATGCATCGTTCACCTACCCGATGCGGGCCTGGGCCAAGGGCATGGCGACGGTGCCGAGCGACGCCTACCTGTATTGGTTCACGTGGGTGCCGCCGATCGCCGAGCGCGAACGCTACGGTGCCTTCCACGCTGCGGAAATCGGCTATGTGTTCGGCAACCTCGAGCTCTTCGACGCCGTGCCCGCCGCCGACGACCGCTTCTTGTCCGAGCTGATGGCGACGATGTGGACCAACTTCGCCCGAACCGGCGTGCCCGATGGCGAGGGACTCCCCGCATGGCCCGCGTACACAAGTAAGAACGAGGCCTACATGGAATTCGGCCTCGATAGCGGCGCCAAGAGCGGCCTGAGAACGGCCAAGATGGAACTCTTCGAGCGCGCCTGGGCGCTCAGACGCGAGAACGCGCAGCAGGACGCCGATTCCAGCACTGGTTCAGAGGCGGACGGGTCGGACCGCTGACTTCGTGGACCGCGCTCGCCCGCATCGGGAGTCCTGGTGCTGCTGCGGGACGGGACACCCGTCCCCTACGGCTCGTCGGTCTTTAGAGGCTGAGCCTCGCTGGAATCCTTGGCCGCGGCGGGTGTTTACGGGCAGGTTGCGTTTGCGAACACATCGTAGGGGCGAGGCTTGTCCTCGCCCGTGTTCGTCGAAGAATACGGTCTCGGTTCGGTCGACGTCGTCGGTCTGAGCGCCCCAAAGCCGGGCCGGCCGCGCCCGAAGGACGCGCCTTCGCCATTCGCTGTGCGCCGCCTCCGCCTCCGGCCCAGCCACGCCGTCCTTTCATGGAACATCCGCCGCCGGTCGCTACGCTCCCTTCGGCGTCATGTTCCATGAAAGGCAGGGCCTCGCTAGACCTTCTCGCGGATCCTAGCGGCCCGGCCTCGCCGTTCGCGGAGGTAGTAGAGCTTGGCCTTGCGCACGTCGCCGCGCCGCTTGACGCCTATCGATGCGATCAACGGGCTGTGGGTCTGGAAGGTCCGCTCGACGCCGACGCCATGGGAGACCTTGCGTACCGTGAACGCCGAGTTGAGGCCGCAGTTGCGCTTTCCGATAACCACGCCTTCGAACGCCTGAAGGCGCTCCCGCGACCCTTCGCGGACCCGAACCTGCACCACGACCGTATCGCCCGGCGCGAAGTCCGGGATGTCCGTCCTCACCTGCGCCGATTCCAATTCCTCGATGATCTTGTTGCGGTGCATGCTGTCTCTCCTCGTCCGAGCGGGCTATTCCGTCTCGGTGTCGTTTTCGCGGCTGTCGCGGATGTAGTTTTCCAATAGCTGCCGATCAACGGCGCTCAACTCCCGATCCAGCAACGCGCGCGGGCGGCGTTGCCAGGTTCTGCCCAATGCCTCCCGGCGTCGCCACCTAGCCACTGACCCATGGTCCCCGGACAGCAATACCGCGGGGGCCCGGCTTCCGCCTTCGACTTCGGGACGCGTATAGTGGGGATAGTCGAGCAATCCGTCCACATGCGATTCGGCAGTCGTGGAGTCCGGATTGCCAAGAACCCCTGGCACGAGCCGGGCCACGGCGTCGAGGACGACCAAGGCGGCCAACTCGCCACCCGAGATCACGTAGTCCCCGATCGACAACTCGCGGTCGACCTCGCTGGCGGTAAATCGCTCATCGACACCTTCGTACCGCGCGGCCACCATGACCAAGCCCGGCAACCGGGCCAACTGCTCCGCCAGGCGCTGGTCGAACCGCTCGCCCTGGGGGCTCAGCAAGACCACCGGCGATCCTTCGGGAACGGCCGTTCGGGCATCGTGGACTGCGGCACGCAGCGGTTCGACCATCATCACCATTCCCGGCCCACCCCCGAACGGTCGGTCGTCGACGGTCTTTCGCGCATCCGTCGCATAGTCTCGGGGGTTGAAACGTCTACACTTCACACGCTGCTCGCGAATGGCGCGGCCGACCACCCCGACACCCAGAAAGGCGTCGGTCAGTTCGGGAAACAGCCCGACAAGTGCGACCGAATAAGCTGCCATCAAGCTAGCCCGGAATTCTCATCGCCAATCGGCTTCCCAATCGACGACCACCCGTTGGCACTCGGGGTAGACGGCGACCACCCACTCGCTCACAAACGGGATCAATCGTTCGCCGAGGTCGTCGACGACGACCAAGACGTCGTGGGCCGGCGTGGCGAACAACCGTTGGACCTCGCCCATACGAACCCCCGTCCTGTCCACGACCTCGCTACCCATCAAGTCGCGCCAGTAGTATTCGCCTTGCTCCGGTACCGGCAACACGCTGGCCGACACGCCGATGCCCCTGCCGCGCAGATCCGCCGCCCCGTCGCGGTTTCGAACACCCGCGAAGCGCGCAATCAAACCACCGCCATGCCGTTGTGCATCGACCTCGATGGGCACCCATCCGGAGTCGTTCGTTGCGGTCTCCCCGCGAAGTTGCCACGGGCCGTAGTCCAGCAGGTTGCCGGGCGGGTCCGTGTACGATGTGACGTGCGCCCAACCCCTGACACCGAACGGGGCGCCCACCACCCCTACCAGAACGACGGCATCCGGGTCGTTGGTGGCTGCGGGCCTGCCGGATGTTGACGTTTCCTGTGACATGCCGAGTGCAAGATCGGGCTACTTGCGGGTTGTCGTGTCCGGCGTCCCCGCACGCGGCAGTGCGGGCTAGCCCGGCGCCGACGACATCTCGTCGTTGACGGACGTTTCGGCGGCGGACGTCTCGGTGGCCACTGGGGCCTCAGCGTCGTCCGACGCCGCTGCAAGCGCTTGTTCCGCCACGGTCTTGCGCCAACGACCAACGAGTTGCCTGACCCGGTCGGTGGGTTGCGCACCGGTGGACAGCCAGTAGTCGAGGCGCTCCAGGTCAAGGCGAAGCTCCTCCTCCCGGCCCCTTGCGATGGGGTTGTAGAACCCCACCCGCTCGATGAAGCGACCGTCGCGTTTGGCGGACCGTTCCGCGACCGTGACGTGGTAGAAGGGTTTCCTCTTGCCCCCGCGGCGCGCCAGTCGAATCGTGACCACGCTTGGCACCTATAGAATCAAAGGCGCGCGATTCTATCAGGCACGTCGCCTGAGGGCGATGGTCCGTGAGTACCATCGCGTCGCCGCCTCGGCCCAGACCAGCCCCTCGGCGTCCTCCTTCTTCCAGCGCTGTCTCGATGTCTTGACATCCATCGCGCAACGCTGTCAAGCTCGCGTCCGACTGCCGGGTTTCGTCGCCGGGGGGCCGACGTATCCCGTGTAGCCGTGACCGCCGAGCATAGGCGGCACGACCTATCGTGTTTTGAATGGACGGCCAAGCCGTTCGCGCGTGGTGGACGTGGGTTGTTTCGTTGGGGGAGGGATGTCGTCACGCGCACCATCACTGACCTGGCGCATGCTGCCGGGGTTCGATCTACTTGCCGCGCGTCGGTGGCATGGACACGAGGCAGCGAACGTCCCACGCGCCGTGGCGCTGGCGGCCCTGTCGGCTTCGGCGTTCGTATCGCTTCCGACCGCTGCACAGGACGAGACAGGCCGCATCGCCGTACCGATGCGCCGCGATGCCGCCGCAGTCGTACGCGCGCGCCCTGAACAGACTGCACCCGAGGTGTCAAGCGCAAGTTCAAGATCGACGACTCCCTGGACGTGTTTCCCGTCCATGCCGTGGGCGGCGGACTTGGCACCGCGCTCGCCGCCGTGTTCGCGAGCAACGCCCTCGGCGTGTTCTCGGGCCAGCATGGAATCGACATTTCCGACCAGATTGGCGTGCAGGTGCTAGGCGTTCTCGTGATCGCGTCTAAAGGGTTTTCAGGCCACTCCTTACGTCTTCGGTCCCAAGCCCGCGCTCCAATCGCCCCCAAGGACAGCATCCTCCGCGGGCCTCAAATCCTCGGCGATGTCCAACGCACCCGTCGGGGTGGGCAACATTCGGTCGTCCAGGAACCGCAGATTAGCGGTGGCGGCGTGGCGGCATCTGCCTCCGGCGGGCTGCGCCCCGGGACGCGTTCTCCGCGGCGGCCAAACCCCGCATCATTCGGTCCATGCCCCCCTTGCGGGTCACCTTGCGCATCATCTTCTGCATCTGCTTGTGCTGTTTCAAAAGCTGGTTCACGTCCTGGATGCGGGTGCCGCTGCCGCTGGCGATGCGTCGCTTGCGCGAACCGTTGATGATGTCGGGAAAGTGGCGTTCCTGGGGCGTCATGGAGTCGATGATGACTTCCATTCGCCGGTACAGGGCGCCGTCCAATTGCGCCTGGGCACGCGGCGGTAGGTGACCCATGCCGGGCAGGCGGTCCATGAGTCCCTCCATGCCGCCCATGCTGCCCATCTGCTGGAGCTGGTCCCGGAAGTCCATGAGGTCGAACTTCCGGCCCTTCTGGATCTTGCGCGCGAGCCGGGTCGCCTTCTTCTTGTCGACCCTGCGTTCCGCCTCCTCGAACAGGCCGACGACGTCGCCCATGCCAAGAATGCGCGATGCGATCCGGTCCGGGTAAAACGCCTCCAACGCGTCGGTCTTCTCACCGACGGCCAGGAACTTGATCGGCTTGCCGGTCACCGCCCGTACCGACAGCGCAGCGCCCCCCCGGGCATCGCCGTCTGCCTTGGCGAGCACCACCCCGGTCAGCGGCAGCGTTTCGTGGAACGCCTTGGCCGTCACCGCGGCGTCCTGGCCGGTCATCGCATCGACCACGAAGAGTGTCTCCACCGGATCGAGCGCCCGATGAATCGCCGCCACTTCCGCCATCATTTCCGCGTCGATGGCGAGCCGACCAGCCGTGTCGACGATCAGCACATCGTCGAGTCCCTTCTTGGCGTCGGCAAGCGCAAGTTTCGAAATCGCGACGGGTTTCTGGTCTGCCCTGCTCGGGATGAACCGGGCACCGGCTTCCGCAGCCAATGTCCCGAGTTGCTCGATGGCGGCGGGACGGTAGACATCGGTGCTCACCACCGCCACGCGTTTCCGCTCCCGCTCCTCAAGGTAGCGTGCGAGCTTGGCTACCGTGGCGGTCTTGCCCGCGCCCTGCAGGCCGGCTACCAGGACTACGGCGGGGGGTGTCGTTGAAAGGTCGAGGGCGTCGTTGGCCTCGCCCATCAACCGGACCAACTCCTCCTGGACGATCTTGACGAACGCCTGGCCGGCATCCAGCGATGCCGACACCTCGCTGCCGATCGCCCGCTGTTGAACATCCGCGGTGAACGATCGCACCACCGAGAGCGCGACGTCGGCCTCGAGCAGGGCGAGACGCACCTGGCGTAGGGAGTCGCGGACGTTGTCCTCGGTCAGACGCCCGCGCCCGGCAACCGCACGCAGGGTCTTCGTCAAGCGTTCGCTCAAGCTCTCGAACATGGCCCAGGGAGTTGCGGGAGAGATGGCGGATTGTCGCGCACACCGGGGCGCTGTGCCACACTCGGAAAGCTAACCCGCGCACCCGTTGTTACTGCGTCGATTGTCTAAGCATCGCGAGGTAGAATCGATGCTCACGCGAAATAGGAGGGAACATGCCCGTGCACACCGCAAACAGCCGCCGCCGTTTCGCCTGGAGCACCGCCTGGATCGGATTGTTGGCCGGGTTCGCCACGTTCGGATGGGCGCAGGACGACCACGACGACGACCACGCCGACGATGGTGAATCCCACGTCGTACCCCTGTTCCCAACCGCTTCAGAATACCGGCAGGGCTTCGTGCGCATCATCAACCACGATGGCCATCACGGCGAAGTACATATCCAAGCCGTCGACGACACAGGCTACGAGGCCGACGAGGTCACGTTGACGATCGAAGAAAACGCCACCGTGCACTTCAACTCGAACGACCTCGAAGACGGCGGCACGGATGCCGAGGGAAAGGGACTCGCCGGCCGCACCGGGCCGCCCATGGGGGGCGACTGGCGGCTCGAATTGACCAGCAGCCTCGACATCGAGGTGCTGGCCTACATCCGGCACACGGACGGCTTCCTGACCTCGATGACCGACATCGCGCCGGCCGGCTCTGGGCGCCGCTACCGGGTGGCCGTGTTCAACCCCGGCAGCAACGCCAACCAGGCGAGCCGACTCCGCTTGATCAATCCTGGCCATGAAGAAGCTGACGTCGAGATCGTCGGAGTCGACGACGACGGGACGTCGCCGGGTAGCGCGGTGGAGGTGACCATCGGCGAGGGTCTGGCGGTGACCCTGTCGGCGGCAGATCTCGAAAACGGCGGCAGCAATTTCGACGGCGCCCTTGGCGACGGCAGGGGCAAATGGCAACTCGACATCACCTCTTCCGAGCCGATCATGGTCATGAGCCTCATGGAGAGTACCCAGACCAATCAACTGACCAACCTATCGACCGCGCCGATGACCGAGTTCGAAACTGCCCGCGAGGTCTTCGACGCCGACATCTCCGCTCCCGTCGTCCAATCGAAATGCATCAACTGCCACGTTGAAGGCGGACAGTCGGACCACACGCCATTGGTGTTCGTGAAGTCGGATACCGACCACCACGAGGAGCACAACTTCGGGGAATTCAAGGACTACCTGGCCGACGCCGACCATGGCGACCACGACCACGACCACGAAGACGAACGTCCCGCCGAGGTGATCCTCAACAAGATCCAAGGTATGGGCAACCCGGCGCACGGTGGCGGCCAGCAGGTGCCAGCCGATTCCGAGGACTTCGGCAATATGGAACGGTTCCTGGCGATTCTCGAGGACGAGGTCGCCGCCGGGGAGGGCCACGACGACGACAGCGGCGACCACGGCGACGGTTGAGCCATCGCTGGACGGGCCTACGCGACGAAGGTGATATACGGCAGCAGCGACTGGGCGAAGGTCATCAACGCGCTGAACACCGGCACGCCGAGGAGTCCCGCGACGATCAGGGCGAGCAGCGCGAAGACGCCGTAGCGGGCGTTGTAGTCGATGTAGAGACGCCTGAGCCGCTCGGGGAGGAAGTACGGGAGAATGTAGTGGCCGTCCAAGGGTCCCAGCGGGATCATATTGAAGATCATCAACAGTAGGTTTACTTGGACGAGCAGGCTGAAGAACGTCACCACGTTTGCGCCGTAGAAGAACTCCGCGCCCGTCATCCGCATCGACAGGAAGAAATTCCAGGCAACGGCTGCAAGGATCAGGTTCATCGCCGGTCCAGCCGCCGCGACCCAGAGGTCCGCGCTCCTTGAGCGGAAGTTCCGTGGATCCGTGGGCACCGGCTTGGCGTAGCCGAACCCAATCAAGACGACCATCAGGAGCCCCATCGGATCGATGTGGGCAACCGGGTTGAGGGTGAGCCGCCCGGCCCGCTCCGCGGTGTCGTCGCCGGACAGCTTCGCCACGTAGGCGTGGCCGAACTCGTGGCAGGACAGCGACAGCACCAGCGCGGCGATCAGGAGCGCGAAGAGAGCAATCTCTCCTTGGAAGATCAGTCCGACCATGATTTGTCAGCCTCCGGGTCGGTGGAATCTTGGTGCCAGCTCGCCTCCTACGGTTCCCCGTTCAGGCTGTCGATCAATTCATCGGGCGCGTTGTGTTCGCCGAGATGCGCCGCGAGACCCTCGCACAGGCCCCGAACCACATCCGCGTTGGCTGCCGCGACATCGTTCTCGGCGAAGGGATCAGCCACGATGTCGTACAGCTCGGGCGTCCCCGCGGCGCCCACCGGGGCAAGGCCCCAGCGTCCATCGGTCACCCACGGCGTGACGCACTTGGCCGGTAGACGGCCCTCGTCCCCGGGGCGCACAAAGGTGCCGGTAACGGCAAGGTCGCGATGATCCGGTCGGCTCTCGAGCAACGCCGTCGCGAAACTACGACCGTCGAAGGCTTCCGGCGGGTCCAGCTCGATACCCGCTAAGTCGCTCAACGTCGGTTGAATGTCCACGGGTTGCGCCAGCATGTCGAGGCTTATGCCGCGCGGAACGTCGCCGCCGGCGATCAGGAACGGCACATGGCCGACCTCGGGGTAGATCGGCCAGTAGCGCTCGTCGTAGTCGCAGATGTTGCTCTTGCCGGTGCGGTTGTGTTCGCCGAGGCTGGTGCCGTGGTCGCTGGTGACGACGACGATGCTGTCGTCCCACAGCGCCAGGTCGTCGATCTTCTGCAGGATCCTGCCCAGATGCCTGTCGACGAGTTCGGTCTCGGCAGCATAGTGCGCCCACAGGTTGTTGAGTTCCTCGGGCGAATAGTCCGTCGCCGGGCCGTAGTTGCAGTGCAGCATGGGCTCGCCGTCGTAGTCGGGATCGTACTTCCGCACCAGATACTCGGGCGGGTCCCAGGGTTCGTGGGGGTCGAAAAAGTCCACCCACAGAAAGAACGGCGCAGCGAGGTGGTTCTCCTCCAGCCACTGCACGGCCGTGGCGGCGGTTTTCGCGCAGAACGTCTCGTCCTCACGGCTCGCGTAGCGGTTGATCCAGCGGTGCATGTCGGCCAGCGTTCTGCCCTGGAAACTGGGCGTGGCGCGGGTCTTGGCCGCTGGCATCACCTCGGTGATGTCGTCGTTCAAGTGCAGCAGGTGCCGGTCCCCCTCCTGGCCCCGATGCTGGTAGGCGGCCTGGAAGCCCTGGTTGAACCGGGCATTGAACAGATGGGGACAATCGCACAGCAATTGCGTCGCGTAGCCGTCTCGTGCCAGTCCGCGCGCAATGTGGTTGCGTCCAGACAGGTCGATGGGCTGCCAGGGGTAGTGCGGCCAGCCCAGACGCCCGGTGGCGACGTCCGTGCGGTGCGGAATCGTCGGGAAGCTACCGGTGTAGAAACCTTCGATCTCGGTAGCCCGTTGTGCCGCGAACGCGTCCAGTTCCGGCGTCCTCACGCACCGCGTGGCGCGGGCACCGAGATTGTCGTAGCGGAAGGTGTCGGTGATGAGCAGGATGATGTTCTTCACGGTTGCCTCTCCAGATCTATCGGCGATCGGGACGGTCTGCCATGGGTCCGGTCTTCATCGGCCAATGCCTGTTGCCGGCTGCGCTCCAGGCCGAAGGCCACCCGGGCGACCGCCATCCCGGCGAGCAGGCCGAACAGGTGGGCCTCCCAGGACACGCCGTCGTCCCGGGGCACCACGCCAAAAATCATCCCGCCGTAAAGAAAGACCACCAGCGCGGCGACACCGATGGACTGCCAGCTCCGCTCGTAGAATCCGCGCGTGACCAGGAAGCCGAGATACCCGAACGCCAAGCCGCTGGCACCGATGTGCGCCGCGTTCCGTCCGAAACACCACAACAGGATGCCGCCCAAGAGCATGATCATGAAGGTCACGGCACCGAAGTAGCGGATCCCCCGGAACATCACCATCCCGCCGAGCACCAGAATCGGCATGGTATTGCTGATCAGGTGCCACCAGGAGCCGTGCACGAAGGGCATACCGACAACACCCGGGAGCGAACCCCACTCGCGCGGGATCACGGCAAGGTGGTAGAGGAGGTATTGGTTGTTGAATACGAGGGCGAACCCGGAGATGCCCCAAATCACACCCACGCACACCATGAGCACGAGGATGCGGTTCTTGGTCGGCGACTCCATGGCTACTCAGGCAACCAACGCGTCGGCACCGAGGCGTTCTGCGAGCCAGGTCTTGAGCGGCACGTCCTCGTCGGCGGGCGACGTGTAGCCGAAACCGCCATTGGGGCTCACCCCCAGCAACTGCCGACGGATCGCATCCGCGCCGGGAAGGTAGTGCGCCACGGACATATCGTCCCGGGGCCGCAGCCAGCGGTAGCTGTAGCCGAGGAAGAGCACCTTGCGGGTCACCTCCGAGCGGTTGAAGCCCGCCGAATGCCAAAGGCGCCGGTCGAAGAACACCGTGTCGCCCGCATCCACGCACATCGGCGTTGCGTCCGGGTGGTCGAGCTGGTCGTCTTCGGGCAGGTCGAGCCGGTTCAGACGGTGGCTGCCCGGGACGACGTGGAAGTTGCCGCGGTCGGTGTCCATCGTGCTCGTGAAGAAGAATCCCACTTTCAGGGACACCCGGGGCCGGGGCTCGCCCTCGAGTTCGAGATTCAGCCGTCCGCTGTCCTGGTGCCAGCCGAGGCGGGCTCGTCGTGACACATGGTCCTTCGGCAGCGGCGGCGTGATCATCAGGTGCGAGTGGTAGAGCTGGATGTTCCAGCCCAAGATGTCCACCACCTTCATGAATGTCTTTGGCAGGTCGAGCAGGTCGAGGAATTCATCGTCCATGCCGATGGCGTCGAGGAGGTTCAAGGGATGATGCGGCTTCACCTCGCGCTTCGGACGCCACTCGGCATCGAGCCGCTCGGTCGCCACTGCCAAGCGGGCCACCTTGTCGGGTGGCAGCACGCCGGGCACGACGAGGTAGCCCTGGTCCTCGAACTGCTTGCGCTCGCCAGCGGTCAGCCGGTGGGCAAGGCAGGATTCGTCCACCGTCGTCGCAACCGTCAGTTCGAATGGGATTCCGTGATCGCCTGGTTGGCCAGCACCTTCAACTCCCCGCGCAATGGCCAGGGCGAACCCATGAGCTGGATCATGCCGATGACGACCATCTCCTCGACGGGGTCGACCCAGAACACCGTCCCGGCCGCACCGCCCCAACTGTATTCGCCCAGGGAACCCAGCACACCGGAACCAACGGCGTTGGTGTTGACGCCGAAGCCGAGCCCGAAGCCGAATCCCCGGGTCTCGGCACCCGAGAGCGGGTTCTCCCCGCTACCGGCCCCTCTGACCGTCGACGGCAGGTGATTGGCGGTCATGAACTCGACCGTCTTGGGACTCAAGATCCGCACGCCATCGAGTTCGCCGCCCCGGCGCACCATCTCGGAAAACCGCAGATAGTCCATCGTCGACGAGACGAGCCCGCCACCCCCTGAGAACATCTGCGTCTCCTCGTAGGGCGCATCGAACTGAACCAGGCGTTCCTCCTCGCGGTTCCACGCGTGATTAGGCAGCAACCGGTCGAGCTTGTCGGCCGGCACGTTGAAGAACGTGTCCTCCATGCCCAATGGGTCGAACAGGCGCTCCTTCAGAAAGACGTCGAACGCCAGACCGCTCAAACGCTGCACCACCAGTCCGGTGACATCGACCGCCACGCTGTAGTGCCACCGCTCCCCGGGCTCGAAGGCCAGCGGCAGGGTGCCCAGCCGTTCGGCGAACTCGTCAAGATCCTTGCCGCCGAGCGGCTGGACTTCCCGGTATTCCTGATCCACCGGGTCTTGCGGGTTGAAGCCGTAGGACAGCCCCGTGGTATGGGTCAAGAGGTGTCGCATGGTCATGGTCCGCTCAGCCGGGACCAACTCGCCGTCGACGAGTACATCGAGGTCGGCAAGCTCCGGCACGAACTTCTCGACCGGATCGGAGAGCGCGAACTTGCCCTCCTCGTAGAGCATCATCGCCGCCACCGCAGTGATGGGTTTGCTCATGGAATAGATTCGGAACAGCGCGTCCTTGGTCATCGGCCGGTCGTCGTCCGCGCCGCGTTGGCCAACCGCTTCGAAGTGCACGATCTTGCCGTCCCGGGCAATCAGCGTAACCACACCCGCGAGTTTGTTCTCGTCTACGTAACGCTGGGCCAACGCCGTGACGCGGTTCAAGCGTTCGGCCGACATGCCGGCCTCGCTCGCTGGCGCGTCGACGAGCCCGACTGGCGACGCTTCGACAGCCTCGGGCGCGTTGACCTGTATGTCCGAGACCTCGACACACCCCGACAATCCACAGAGCAGCAGTGCGCCCAGCACGGCGATGCACTTCTTCATAGGTTTCCCGATTTCTCTAAGACGAAACGCCGGAGTCTAACAGCCCGACACGACCAACAGGCTCACGTCTCGAGCACGTCGGCGTAGGTCTCCTTGAGGAGGTTCTTCTGGACCTTGCCCATGGCGTTGCGCGGCAGTTCGTCCACACGGACCACCCGCTTCGGGTGTTTGTAGCGGGCCAGCCTCCTTCCTAGGAAACGATCTACCCGAGCTTGGTCGACGCCGTCCTCCGAAACCACCACAGCGACCACCGCTTCGCCGAAGTCCGGGTGTGGAACGCCGATGACCGCCGACTCCACTACCTCCGGCATCTCGTCGAGCAACGTCTCGACTTCCTTGGGGTAGACGTTGTAGCCGCCGGAAATGACCAGATCCTTGGCGCGCCCCACGATGGTCAACCTGCCCTCGCCATCCATGGTGCCGATGTCGCCGGTCACGAAAAACCCGTCGGTGCGAAATTCCTCCGCGGTCCTTTCGGGCTCAAGCCAATAGCCCTTGAAGACGTTCGGCCCGCGCAGTTCGATGCTGCCGACCTCGCCGCGCGGAAGTTCATGGCCGCCATCGTCCGTGACCCGGACGGCGATCCCCGGCAGCGCGAACCCCACCGTTCCCCCGACACGCTCGCCTTCCAAGGGGTTGGAAGTGTTCATCAGCGTCTCGCTCATGCCGTAGCGCTCGAGTATCCGAAAGCCCGTGCGTTGTTCGAAAGCCGTGAAGGTCTGCTTGGTGAGCGGCGCCGAACCCGAGATGAATAGTCGCATGTTGCCGCACGATGCCGCGTCGAACGAGGCGTCGTCCAGAAGCCGGGTGTAGAACGTCGGAACACCCATCAAGACAGTGGCACGGGAAAGCTCCCCGACGAGCGCCGCGACGTCGAAGCGCTTCTGCAGAATCACCGGCGTGGCATTGAAGAAAGCGCAATGCAGGGCGACGAACAGGCCGTGCACGTGGAAGATCGGCAGCGCATGCAGCAACACGTCGTCGGCGCGCCAACCCCACGCGGCACACAGGACCTCGGCATTCGAGATGAGGTTGGCATGGGTGAGCATGGCGCCCTTGGGTCGCCCGGTCGTCCCGGAGGTGTAGATGATCGCCGCAAGGTCGTCGTCCGCCCGGTCCACGGTGAGGACCGGCGCAGCCGCCGCTTCCCGCCAATACGAGCCGGACCCGTCACCGTCGAGCACGGCCACGGCTACGTCGGCATCGAAACGGCCGCCGGCGACGAACAGCGCTGGCTGGCAATCGGCGATGAAGTACTCCACCTCGGGTTTCGTGTACGCCGTGTTTATCGGCACGTACACCGCTCCGGATTTGACGCACGCAAGGTAGACCGCCACCGCCTCCGGCGTTTTTTCGGCCTGCACGAGGACGCGGTCGCCAACACCCACCCCCCATGCGGCAAGCGCCGCCCCGGCCCGGTCGACTTCGGCGAGCAGTCGAGCATAGGTCCAATCCTCTCCATCCGGGCAAATCAATGCCGCAGTATCCGGGGCACGGCGAAACGCAGTCTCGAAGCGGGCGTAGATGTTCATCGTCCGCCATTATCCCATCGGCATGCACACTGGCGTTTTGGCCCCGCCGACCCAATAATCCGGCAGGAACGTGCGGCCCGGGCCGGATTGCGGTGACGACGGAATTGTGGCGGCCAAGTCCGGCCGCCATCGCCGACGCGAACCTGACGCGGTTCGCTCAGGCGTTGGGTTTTGCAGCACCCGACTACGCGGCGCTGCACCGCTACTCCATCGATCAGCGGGGCGAATTCTGGCAGGCGGTCTGGGATTTCTGCGACGTGGTGGGCGAACGCGGGAACGGCTCCGTACTCGAGAACGGCGAGCAGTTCCCGGGTAGCCAGTGGTTCCCCGGCACCCGGTTGAACTTCGCCGAGAACCTCCTTCGCCACCGCGACGACGCGGTGGCGATCGTCTCGGTGCTCGAGAACGGCCAGCGCCGGACCTTCACCTACCGGGAACTGGCCGCCGCGACCGCCGCATTCCGACAGACGCTCCTCGACCTCGGGGTCTCGGCCGGGGACCGTGTCGCGGGCTGGCTTCCCAACGTCCCGGAGACGGTTGTCGCGATGCTGGCGACGGCAAGCCTCGGTGCCGTCTGGTCGTCCTGCTCGCCGGACTTCGGCGTCGAAGGGGCGCTGGACCGGTTCGGCCAGATCGAGCCGAAGGTACTCATCGCGTGCGACGGCTACGAATACGGTGGCAAGCGGTTCGATGTCCGCGAACGGGCACACGCCGTACAACGCGCGGTCGGCTCCATCGAGCACATCCTGTGGGTGTCCCTCCTAGGCGACGTTGAGGACGCGTTATCGAGGGCATGCCGGGAACATTCCGAAGCCCCGCTGGAGTTCGTCCGCCTACCGTTCGACCACCCGCTCTACGTAATGTATTCCTCGGGCACCACGGGCAAGCCGAAATGCATCGCGCACGGCGCCGGCGGCACCCTTCTGCAGCACTTGAAGGAGCATCAACTGCACGTGGACTTGAAGCGTGCCGACACGCTCTTCTTCTTCACCACCTGCGGCTGGATGATGTGGAACTGGCTGGTTTCCGCCCTCGCCACCGGCTGCCGGGTGGTGCTCTACGATGGATCCCCGTTCCACCCGGGACCGAACGCGCTGCTGGACCTCGCCCAGCACGAGTCGATCAGCCGGTTCGGCGTCAGCGCCAAATACCTCTCCGCCATCGAGAAGGCGGGCGTCAAACCTCGCGAAACCCACGACATGCAGGCCCTGCGATCCGTGCTGTCCACGGGCTCGCCTCTCACCCACGAGGGTTTCCGCTACGTCTACCGGGAGTTCAAGGACGACCTCGCACTGCAGTCGATCTCAGGGGGCACCGACCTGATTTCGTGTTTCGCCCTGGGCTGTCCATGGCTCCCCGTCCACGAGGGCGAGCTGCAGGGCAAGGGACTCGGCATGGCGGTCGACGTATTCGACGAGGACGGAAAGCCGCTGGCCGCTGGCAAAGGCGAATTGGTTTGCACGCGTTCGTTCCCAAGCGCGCCCGTCGGATTCTGGAACGATCCCGGCAAAGCCAAGTACCGGGAAGCGTATTTTGACAAGCACGAGGGTGTATGGGCCCATGGCGACTTTGCCGAGATCACGGAAAACGGCGGTTTGATCATCCACGGCCGTTCCGATGCTGTACTCAACCCCGGCGGCGTGCGCATCGGCACGGCCGAGATCTACCGCCAGGTGGAGACCATCGACGAGGTCGTCGACTGCCTCGCCATCGGCCAGGAGTGGGAGGACGACACGCGCATCGTGCTGTTCGTCGTCATGCGCGACGGCATCGAACTCGACAACTCGATTCGAGACGCCATCAAGCACCGCATCCGCCGGCACTTAAGCCCGCGCCACGTCCCCGCCGTGATCGCCGCCGTGCCCGACGTACCTCGTACGCTGAGCGGCAAGATCGCCGAACTGGCGGTTCGCGATGTGGTTCACGGACGCGAGGTGCGCAACACGACCGCGCTCGCGAATCCCGAAGTGCTCGACGCGTTCAGAGACCGCGCGGAACTCGCGGACACCTGACCTGGTCGACTTGGGTCGTCCTTACACCGCGATACGACCTGGTCGTACGACAGCGTACGAAACACCCGCCTATTGTCGATAGCTATACAAAATAAAGGGTTTCAGTGATTTCCAAACACTTGACTATCGCTGTCAGCGAGCGCTATCGTCGAGGCCATTCTTGGATCCGCGAACCCCAACATGCCGGCGGTAGGCACTGCAAGAGACACAGGACGTGTGCCGACGGCGGGTTCGATCGCAGGAAGCAAGCCGATGCCTGAACGGACTCCCTACCAAACCATCGAAGAAAGACTCGCCAGCGTCGAAACCAAGACCGACCGCCTCGTGCAGGAAGTCGACGCCGCGCGGATCGAGAACCAAGCCGCATTCACCGAACTCCGTAGTCTCATCGCCAAGAACGATGCCTCGATGCGAGCCGACACACAGGAGATGGAGAGTCGTCTCCGCGCCGAGATCAAAGGCACCGAAGACGAACTCCGTTCCGAGATCAAGGGCACCGAAGACAAGCTCCGCGCCGAGATCAAGGGCACCGAAGACAAGCTCAGCGCCGAGATCAATCGATCGGAACAGCGACTACGCGATCACATGACCACGACGACGAGCACATTGCTCAGCCATGTCAGGCTAGTCGTTGCGATCATGGTTCCCATATCGTTGGGGGTAATTGGGCTGTTGGCCAAGGTTATCTTCGACAGCGGCTGAATTCCCTCGGGACGATCGCCCGGCCCGGCCGCAGCCTACTCGGCTTCTGGTCGCTGTTTCCGGTGCCTCCGGAACACCCAGGTGTAGATCAAGACGTTGATGGCGATCGCTGTGCACCCTAGGACTATCCGGGCCGTGGGCGTCAGTATCCCCTCTTGCGCCACATCGGGGTAAACGATGGGCATGAGATAGCGGGCGACGAAACCACCCGGTCGCGGGTCGTCGCCGCGAAGGGCATCCTCCAAGTACGTCAACGGACAGATCCAGTCGGCGAACTGCACCCACGCGCCCCACGCCACGGCAGGCAGGTGGACCCAGGCGATCCGCGGCCAGCGCAACGCGAACAGGCCGCCGCCGGCGACGAAGGCGATGAAGGCCAGATGCAGGACAACGACAACTTCGGCGCTATTCATCGCCTCGGCTACCCGCTGCGGCTACTCGACCGTGGCCGCCGCAATCCGGTTCCCGATCTCACGCGCCCAGATCTCCGGCCCCGTGACATGCACCGATTCGCCCCGGCTGTCCACCGAGACGGTGACAGGCATGTCCTTGACCTCGAACTCGTAGATGGCCTCCATGCCCAGATCCTCGAAGGCGAGTCGCGTCGATTTGGTGATCGCCCGGGCAATCAGGTAAGCGGCACCGCCCACGGCAATCAGCGATACCGCACCCAAGTCGCGAATGGCGTCAACCGCCACGGGCCCCCGCTCCGCCTTGCCGATCATTCCGAGGAGCCCCGTGTGTTCGAGCAGAGTCCGGGTGAATTTGTCCATGCGGGTCGCGGTGGTGGGGCCGGCCGGCCCGATGACTTCGTCGCCCACCGGGTCCACCGGGCCCACGTAGTAGATGAAACGGTCGCGGAAGTCGACCGGCAACGGCGCGTCTTGGGCGATCAAATCCACCAATCGCTTGTGGGCCGCATCGCGTCCGGTGAGCAGGTGACCGGAGAGCAGCAGCGTCTCCCCGGCCTGCCACGTAGCCGTCTCGGCACGGGTTACGGTATCGAGGTTCACTCGCCGGACATCCTCCCCCGGCCGATAGGCGACCTCGGGCCAGTCGGAGAGGTCCGGAGGCTCGAACACCGCCGGCCCCGACCCGTCGAGTTCGAACTTCACGTGCCGCGTCGCAGTGCAGTTGGGAATCACCGCCACCGGCTTGGTGGCTGCGTGCATGGGATATTCCAGAACCTTGACGTCCAGTATCGTCGTCAGTCCGCCCAGCCCCTGGGCGCCGATCCCGAGGGCATTGACCTTTTCGTAGATCTCAAGACGCAGTTCCTCGGCACGGTTGGCGGGGCCACGCGCTTTTACGTCATGGATGTCGATAGGGGCCATCATGGCTTCCTTGGCAAGCAGCATGGCCTTCTCCGGCGAGCCGCCGATGCCGATTCCCAAAATGCCGGGCGGACACCAGCCAGCGCCCATGGTCGGCACCATCTGAAGGATCCAGTCGACCACCGAGTCCGAGGGGTTGAGCGTGACGAACTTCGCCTTGGCCTCACTGCCACCGCCCTTGGCCGCGACCTCCACGACAAGCTTGTCGCCGGG
The DNA here is from genome assembly GCA_028818795.1 of Gammaproteobacteria bacterium. Taxonomy (GTDB): domain Bacteria; phylum Pseudomonadota; class Gammaproteobacteria; order Pseudomonadales; family Azotimanducaceae; genus VXYL01. The sequence continues at coordinate 71,218 of JAPPND010000080.1, forward strand.
CACGATGCGCGTGTGGATGACCGCCGGGGTGTTGTCACGGGTATTGGTTCGACTGCCGTCCGGGTCCGCAAGGATCGAGCCGCGCAGCACGTTGTCCGGGTGCAGATACGCCCGGCGCACACCTTCGTTCACCATCTCGTCGAGGCTATCGCCGCCGGCCCAGGAAACCTCCATGCCAACATCCAGAAAGACGATGACAATGCCGGTGTCCTGGCAGATCGGTCGTTTGCCCAGGGCACACATCCGCGAGTTCTCGAGCACCTGCGCGAGCGCGGCCTTGGCGGCGTTGGACTCCTCCCGCTCGTAGGCGTCCGCCATGGCGCGGATGAAGTCCGGCGGGTGGTAGTAGGAGATGTATTGCAGGGCATCGGCGACGCTCTGGGTCAGGTCGTCCGCGTTGATGACGGTCATCGCGTGACTCTTCGCTTCAATGTCGTTGACGGCGATTCTACGCCCCTACGTGCAACTGCACGTTCAAGGTACACTCGAAAACGCGAGGGAGGGATCCATGGCCGAAGCAGTGTCCTACACCGAGGGCGAACTCGCGCTAGCGACTGGCAAGATCAAGTATCTCGAACAGGGTTCCGGCCCACCGGTTGTCGTTCTCCACCATAGCTGGGGAAGCCCGGGATGGCTGCCGTTCCACGACCGGCTGGCGGAGGGCCACCGCGTGATCGTGCCCGACATGCCTGGATGGGGTGGCTCCGAACGGCCAGCATGGGCGAGGGATCCCCGGGACATCGCGATCATCACGACGCGTCTCCTTAGCCGGCTGGGACTCGTCAACGTCAAGCTCGTCGGGCTGGGCTTCGGGGGCTACGTGGCAGCCGAACTCGCGACGATGAACCCATCCCGCCTAGCCGGTCTGGTGCTCGTCGGCGCCGCTGGCCTGCAGCCGAAGGACGACGAGATCATGGACCAGATGATGCTCTCCCACCGCAAGTACATCGAGGAGAGCTTTCGGGACGCCGAGACCTACCATGACTACGTCGGGGAAGAACCACCGGACGACATCAGGCAGCTTTGGGACTTGTCCCGCGAGATGACCGCGCGCGTCACCTGGAAGCCCTATATGTTCAACCGCCGCTTGGAACCCCTCCTTTGCGATCTGGACGTGCCAACCCTCATCGTCTGGGGCGAGAAGGACAAGGTGGTTCCGTTCGAGTGCGCCAAGCAGTTCGAGGCTGCGATCCCGAACACCCGGATCGAGGTCGTGGAGGGTGCCGGCCACGTCGTCGAATTGGAGCAACCCGACCAACTCGCCGCCCTTGTCGGGAGCACGTGAGTGCGCCCTTAAGCCTCTGAGAGAGACGAAACATGTTCATCGGACATTTCACGGAACGCCCCTACCAGGATCCCAAGTCGGGGTATTTCGGCGCCACCGGGCGCAGCCTCATGGATCTCGGCATGTCCAACGCCAGCTACGACCCGAAGCTCGGTGCCGACCTCTACAACCGCTATCTCGACGAGCGCGTGTTCGCCGAGGAGATGGGCTTCGACGGTTTGATGCTGAACGAGCACCATTCGACGCCCTTCTGCATGGGACAGGTCATGAACCTCGAAGCGGCAATCCTCGCGCGGATAACCAGCCGGGCGAAGATCGTGCTGCTCGGCAACATCCTGCCCATCTGGGACGACCCGCTGTTCCTCGCGGAGGAACTCGCCGAGATCGACATGATCTCCCGTGGCCGACTGGTCACCGGGTGGGTTAGGGGCACCGGTCGCGAGAGCGTTGCCCACAATGCGGTACCGCCCTACAACTGGGAGCGGTTCCAGGAAGCCCATGACTTCATCGTCGAGGCCTGGACCAAACCCGGACCCTTCCGCTGGGAGGGCGAGCACTACCAATACCGCTACGTGAACCCCTGGTCGCGCCCCTACCAGGAGCCCCATCCGCAGATCTGGATTCCCGGTGTGATGAGCCGCAATACCGTCGCCTGGGCGGCCAAGCACCGCTATCCGTACCTCATGCTCGCAACGGAACTGCAGCCGACGCTCGAATCCTTCCAGTACTACGACGAGGTCGCCGCCGAGGAAGGCTACGAAGCGGGCACCGAGCACCGCGGCTATCTCTTCAAGGTCCACGTGGACGAGACCGAGGAACTCGCCGAAGAGGCCGGCCGAAAATACGTCCAGGGCCCGAGCAATCCGTTCCTCGAAGGCAATCAGGGAATCGTCCGGCCTTTCATCCAGAACCTGCCCGGTCTAACCCAGCGCAACAACCTGCTGCCGACCATGCGCAGTTTCGCCGCGGCGGCATCCCGTGGCCGCGCCGGGCAACACCTGAAGGAGCAGAAGAAGGAAGCTCCGCCCCCGCCGCCCAAGGACACCTACGTCGACCAGACCGAGAAGCTCTCCATCATCTCCGGGACGCCGGACACGGTGATCCCCAAGGTGCGCCACGTCCTAGAAACCCTGCGACCCGGCACGATCTTCTTCTGGGACGGCGACGGCGCGATGTCCCACGACGACCAGATGCGCAGCCTGAGGCTGATGGGCTCGGACCTGATCCCGGCGGTACGCGAGATGGCGGACGAACTCGATCTCAAGGGGCCTTTCGAGGTCGACCCGGCAGGAGAAACGGAGACTGTGGCCGATGAGCTGGCCGAGAGTTCCGGTGATGTCGCCGGCGAGGCAGCCGACTAGCGTCGCCTCGACCGCTCGCTGACGCGGCTCGCCGCGCCGGGCTCAGGCGGGCGAGCCACCGCACAAGGGGTGACGTACAACGCTGCGAACTCTCGTACAGCTTTGTAAACCCATAATAATAAAGAACTTTTTTTCGTCCAGCCCTTGACGCCATCCGGCATCACCGCTAGGCTTGACGGCAAACAAACGGCTGCGGAACCGTCGAGGGCCCGTTGCGGACAGTCGATCCGAGATGTACGGCGAAGTATCGAAAGGCGAGGCGACCGCGACCCGTAGACCCGCCCCACGGACCAAGGCGCCAGGTGGTCCACCGGAGGGTCCAGGGAGTCGGACGGGTGCGGCAGCGACCAAGATGAACGATTCAGCACCCAACAAGACTGTCGAGGAACGGCTCGCCAGTGTCGAGGCCAAGACTGACCTGCTGCGCCAAGACCTCAACGAGTTCAAGAACGAAACTCGATCGGGTTTCAGCGCCGTCAGGGCCGACATGCGTGACATGGAGGTCCGACTATGCAAACGTCAGGACGAGGCAACCGCTACCCTGCGTGCTGAGTTGAAGAACACCACAGACGGTCTCAGGAAGGAGTTCCAAGACACCACAGACGGTCTCAGGAAGGAGTTCCAGAAAACTAACGAAAGCCTCCACCATACGACCGAAAGCCTCAGGAAGGAGATCCGCGACACCACCCTCAGCCTGACGAAGGAGTTCCAGAAAACGGCCGAAAGACTAAGCACGGGCATGGCCGAGATCAGAGGGTACCTCAAGGGCCTGTACGTCGCGATCGTTCCCCTGACGATTGCAGTCCTAGGCTTGATGGCCCACCTCGCCCTGCGTGGCTGAGGTCCGCCGTACTCAACCGCCGGTTCCTGTCTGTGCCACGCCCTACGCTGAACAACGCCCCCCGCCGAGCACACAGAACCGCGAGCAATGCGGGTGATTGAGGGCGACGTCGCCTAGGCTGTCGTCGAGTCGTTCGCCGAGACTGAACGCCGGGTCGTAGGGCAGCAGCGTGCAGCTTGCGACTACCGGCGATTCGGCACCCCGGCGTTTGAGCACCATGCGCGAGGAAGCGCACATCATCTCTCCGGGACGCACGCCGAGAACGTCCCAACATTCGGTGGTGATCTCGGGCGTGTCCACGTTGAGGTCCATTTCGGGAAACAGCACGAGGTCCGTGGGCGATGACGTGTCGATGTTGATGCCCTCGGCCTGGAACAACCGTTCAAACCCGGCGCGAAGCGAGTCCTCTTCATCACCCCAGCGACGGCGTCCGGCGACGGCGACCGCGAAGCCGTTGTCGGCGAGCCACTTGAGTCCCTTGAGCGTCGGCGTCCATGTGCGTGGCCCGCGTTCCTCCTCGTGGAGTGCCGGCCGGTAGTGATCGATGGAGACGCGCAGGGTCAGCCGTGATCCGTACCAGTCCCGCAGGGCGAGAAGCTCGGGGGCGCATTTCATCATCGGGCGCATCGCGTTGGTCAGCACGAGTACCCAGTAACCCCTGGCTAGACTGTCCGCGAGCATGGCTGGCAGGTCGGGATTCATGAACGGCTCGCCGCCAGTGAAGCCGATCTCTTCGGTGTCGAGCCCAAGAGCCGAAATCTCCTCCAAGTACCGCCTCACCTCGAGGCGGTTCAAGTACCCCAGCCGGTCATTGCGCGGGCTCGATTCGATGTAGCAGTGACTGCACTGCAGATTGCACAGAGTGCCGGTGTTGAACCAGAGCGTGCGCAGTCGATCAAGGGATACCCGGGCACGCGGCGCGCCCTCGGCCGTCCAATCCGGATCGGCGAATTTCCCAGGTGTCACGGCCCGCAGCGCCGGCGGACTGCTAGAGTGTTGCGGATGCCCGTTCGGCAAGCCAACGCGCGCGAAAACGCGGACATCGTCGTGATCGGCGGGGGTCCTGCCGGGAGCACGGCGGCCACGCTTCTCGCCCGCGCCGGCCTCAGGGTCCGGCTCTTCGAGCGCGAGCATTTTCCGCGATTGCATATCGGCGAGTCCCTGCTGCCGGCGACTTTGGCCGTCCTCGACGGCATTGGTGTATTGGACGCCATCGAAGGCGAAGGGTTCAAGCGAAAATGGGGTGCCACCATGTGCTGGGGACGAAAACCCGAACCTTGGAGTTGGTACTTCAAAGAGACCAACGAGCGCTTCCCGCATGCCTACCAAGTCTGGCGGCCTCGCTTCGACCAGATACTTCTCGATCACAGTCGCGATTGCGGCGTCGACGTCCACGAAGGAACCGCCGTCGCCCGCGTGCTGTTCGACGGCGCCCGTGCGCGGGGCATCGAACTCGCGGACGGCGAGCGCATCGGCGCGACAATGGTCGTCGATGCAAGCGGCCAGTCTACGCTGCTCGCCCGGCAATGCTCGTTGAAGGTGTGGGATCCGGCATTCCGCAACCTCGCCGTATACGGCTACTTCCGGGACTGCGCCCACTTGGATCCGCCCGATGACGGCAACATCTTCATCGAATCCTACGCCAACGGCTGGCTCTGGAAGATTCCCCTGGCCAACAGCGTGTCCAGCATCGGGGCCGTGGTGGACCGCGATGTCGGTGCGAAGGCGATCCGGCGTGCGGGGCTGCGTGGATTCCTCGATGATCAAATCGCCGCGGCGCCGCGAACGGCCGCCCTGGTCGAAGGCGGCGTGCGCGAATCCGGTCCCACGGCCGTCCGGGATTGGTCGTACTCGGCCTCGTCCATGACCGGGCCCGGATGGGTCCTCCTCGGCGACGCGGCTTGCTTCGTGGATCCGCTGTTCTCCACGGGCGTCCACCTCGCCGTGACCGCGGCCCATATGGGCACCGCCTACGTCGTCACGGCATTGGCCGAGGCGGAACTCGCCCCGGACGCCGCGGCCGCCTTCGAGCGTCTCTACCGGACCCAGTACGACCACTTCCACGAACTCGCACGGCTCTTCTATGCGGGGAACCAGAGCGTCGAGTCCTACTTCTGGGAAGCGAGGCGCATTACCGGTGAGCAACGCCCCCCCAGGGAAGCCTTCATCCGAGCCGTTTCCGGGCAGGCCGCCGCCGGCTACGAACGATCCGTGCTGAGCCGGGCTTCCCTGCCGATGGAGATCGAAACGGCGCTCAACACGTTGAAGCCGGCCCCCGTTGCTCAGGACATCTCGAACCTACGTCCAAAACTCGCGCCCGGGCTCATCCTCGTCCCGTCGGCAGTACTTGGCGACGGGCGGTTCGAACGCGGCCAGGTGATCCGGGGCAACAGCCGCGTCGATCTGCCCGTGAGCCCGCTGGTTGCCCACCTTGTCCAAGGCGTCGAAAGCAGCCAAGGTGCCGAGACCATCAGCGAGATCGTCAACAACATTGCCGCGCGACACAACCTGCCGAGAGATCGCGTTCTCCCACCCCTGATCGACGCAGCTCGTCTGCTGCTGAGCGATCACATCCTTGCCGTCGACGACCGCCCACGGTCCACGGCCCGCCGTCGCGAATAGCGGTCGGTACAATGTCCACTACGACTTGACGCGCGACGCCACTTGCCCGAAAGAGCTGCTAGGATCTTGCACGACATCGACGCCATCGATCCCGTGGCGTGGAACCGTTGCGCGAATCCGCCCGGCAGCGATTACAACCCATTCCTCGATCACCGGTTCCTAAGCGCGCTGGAACAAAGCGGCAGCGTCTCGGCGAAGACCGGCTGGCAGCCGTTCCACGTCGTGCTTTCGGATCGGGACCGTGGCCTGAACGACGCGATCGGCGCGGTACCGATGTACTTGAAATCCCACTCCCACGGCGAGTACGTCTTCGACTCCGGCTGGGCGCACGCCTTCTACCAGGCCGGCGGCCGTTACTACCCCAAGCTGCAGGTGAGTGTCCCGTTCACCCCGGCCACCGGCCGCCGCCTCTTGGTGGCGGAGGACACGGACGACCCGGCACAAGTGGAGAACATGCTGCTCGGCGCGACGGTCCAGGTCGCCCGCCAACTCGAGGTGAGTTCCGTCCACTTCACGTTCATGCCCGAACGACAGTGGCGACGAGCAGGCGAACTCGGCTGCCTGCAGCGCATCGACACCCAATTCCATTGGGAGAACGACGGCTACGCCTCGTTCGACGACTTCACCACCGCGCTGTCGTACAAGAAACGCAAGAACATCCGCCGGGAGCGACGCGATGCCTTGGCGAGCGGCATCGAGATCGAGTGGCTGACCGGCGACATCAGCGAAGCCCAGTGGGATGCGTTCTACGGCTTCTACGTCGACACGGGTGGACGCAAGTGGGGCTCGGCGTATCTCACCCGCGAGTTCTTCAGCCGGGTCGGCGAAAGCATGGGCGAACAGATCCTCCTCGTGATGTGCAAGCGCGACGGCCGCTACATCGCCGGCGCCATCAACTTCATCGGCGGCGAGACGCTCTACGGACGCAATTGGGGCTGCCTCGAGGATCACCGGTTTCTGCACTTCGAAACCTGCTACTACCAGGCCATCGATTTCGCCATCGATCGGGGTCTCAAGCGCGTGGAAGCAGGTGCCCAGGGCGGTCACAAGCTCGCCCGGGGCTACATGCCGAAACCCACGTACTCCGCGCACTGGATCAGCGACCCTCGGTTGCGAACGGCAGTCCAGCGTTACCTCGAGGACGAGCGGCAATACGTGCGGCAGGACATCACCTACATCGAGCAGCGCCATTCGCCCTTCAGGGTGAGATTGGACTTCGACGGCCAAGCCGCCAAGCAGGGTTGAGTCGAGATCGGCGGCGTCATTCCGCCGCTGATGGTTTACATTACGGCGCATGAGCCGTTGTCCCATCAAGGCCGTCCTTGGCCAGGATCATCCGGGGACCGAAGTCACCGTCAGCGGGTGGGTGAAGTCCCGTCGCACTTCGCGCGGCGGATTCTCGTTCATCGCCCTCAACGACGGCTCGTGCTTCGCCGATCTCCAAGTCGTTGCCGACCAATCCCTGGCCAACTACGATGACATCGTCGAACTTGGTGCCGGCTGCGCCTTGGAAATCACCGGCACCGTCGCCGAGTCCCCGGGCAAGGGGCAGGACCGAGAAATCCAAGCGAGCGCCGTGAACATCGTCGGCCGGGTCGACGATCCCGAGACGTACCCCATCGCCAAGAAGCGCCATACCTTCGAATTCCTACGCACGGTGGCCCATCTGCGGCCGCGCACGAACACCTTCGGTGCCATCTCACGGGTGCGAAACACGGTCGCCCAGGCCGTGCACCGCTACTTCGACGACAACGGTTTCGTGTGGGTGAACACCCCGATCATCACCGCCAGCGATTGCGAGGGTGCCGGTGAACTGTTCCAGGTGACGACGCCTCCCCCGTCGAACTTCTTCGGGCGCGACACGTTCCTGACCGTGTCCGGCCAACTCAACGTCGAGCCGTACTGTCTCTCCATGACCAAGGTCTACACCTTCGGGCCCACCTTCCGTGCCGAGAACTCGAACACCAGCCGTCATCTCGCCGAGTTCTGGATGATCGAACCCGAGATCGCCTTCGCGGACCTCGACGACCTTGCCGACCTCGCCGAGGACTTCCTGAAGAGCATCTTCGCCGAGGTACTGCGCCGCCATCCCGACGACATGGCGTTTTTCCGCGACCGGATCGACAAGTCGGTCGTCGAACGGCTCGAAAACGTCATCGGATCCACCTTCCTACGGCTCGACTACGCGGAAGCGGTGGCTATCCTCAAGGCGTCCGGAAAGACCTTCGAGTTTCCCGTCGAGTGGGGCCGCGACCTGCAGTCGGAGCACGAGCGCTACCTCACCGAGGAGCACGCCGGCGGCCCGGTAGTCGTCGTCAACTACCCAAAGGACATCAAGGCGTTCTACATGCGCCTGAACGACGACGGCGAGACCGCCGCCGCCATGGATGTGCTGGTGCCGGGCGTCGGCGAGATCATCGGAGGCAGCCAACGCGAGGAACGTCTCGAGGTCTTGGACTCGCGCATGACCGACGCCGTCAAGGAGGAACTATGGTGGTATCGGGACCTCCGCCGCTACGGCTCGGTGCCCCACGCCGGGTTCGGGCTCGGCCTGGAACGCCTCGTCCTCTACGTCACGGGCATGGAGAACATCCGCGACGCCATCCCGTTTCCAAGGGTGCCGAACAACGCCGCGTTCTGAACACGCCGGCCCTCCCGGAGTCATACACAGACGGCAGGGACAGTCGCCGGGAGCGTAAGATAGCGCCATGCGTGAGAGCGGCACCAAGTACCGAACGGCGCACGGGTTCAGCGCCATCAGGGACGGGATCAAGGTCGTCGACCTCGACACTGCCGAGGCGCCGTTGCGCAAGCCGCGGTGGCTGCGGGTTCGTATCGGCGGCAACGGCGAGTACGCGAACGTCCTGCGCACCGTGCGCGAACATCGCCTCGCGACGGTCTGCGAAGAATCACACTGCCCCAATATCGGCGAGTGCTGGAACGCCGGTACCGCTACGTTGATGCTGATGGGCGAGGTATGCACCCGGGCATGCCGCTTCTGTGCTGTCGACACGGGCAATCCCCAGGGCTGGCTGGACCATGAGGAGCCCGACAACGCGGCCGAGTCGGTGGCTCTCATGGGGCTCAAGTACGTCGTCCTGACGTCGGTCGACCGCGACGACCTGCCCGACGGCGGCGCCGGCCACTACGCGGCCTGCATCCGCGCCATCAAGGCGAGGTGTCCCGAGACCACCGTCGAAGCGCTGACCCCCGACTTCCAGGGAGACGCGGCCGCAGTGGACGTGGTCGTGGATTCGGGCGTCGACGTGTTCGCCCAGAACCTGGAGACCGTGCAGCGGCTGACCCATGTGGCCCGGGATCCACGCGCCGGCTATCAGCAAACCCTCGATGTGCTTGCCCACGCGGCATCGCGGGGAGTGGTCACGAAGAGCAGCCTGATGCTGGGCTTGGGAGAAACCGACGCGGAAATCCGCCAGGCGATGGCCGACCTGCGCCGGCACGGCGTGGACCTCCTGACCCTCGGCCAGTACCTGCAGCCGACCCGGAACCATCTGCGGGTTGCGCGCTGGGTCCACCCGGACGAGTTCGACGAATACCGGGTTTGGGGGCTGGACGCCGGTTTCCGGGAAGTTGCCGCCGGTCCCTTGGTGCGTTCGAGCTACCGCGCCGACGAACTGGCGAGGTCCGTCACGCCGGCATAGTCGATCGGGCGCTCGGCTTGTGCCTACACGGACACGTAGCCGGGTCGTTGTTCGCGGACCTGGAGTTCCTCAGACAGACCCTCAGTCTCGCGCAAATCGGCCAACGCTTCATCGCGTGATTTGAGTGTTGCCGCCCGTGGCAGGCCCATCGTGGCGCGCTCGACCCATCCCACCTCCTGCGGATCAAGGAACGTGATCGTACCGCCGCTGACCGCCGCGACCAGTCTGTGCTGGAGTCCCGTGTTGTCGAGGAAGTAGGCGACGTCCACCAGCCGCGCGACCTTCGGTGCGTTTTCGAACGACCGGGGAAAGCGCCGTTCCTGGGCTTCGGCGGGAATGTCATGTCCTCCCCTCGCGACGCGAAGGGCAACGCGTCCACGGGTCATGTCCGTAGAGAAAACGGCGACGAAGACCATGACGAGGCGGTAGCCAACCGCCTTGGCGCGTTCCGCACTGCGCACAATCTCCCGGCTCGTGAGCGTGGATTCCCGGACGAGCGAACGACGGTCGTCGATCAACGACCGGGTACGCTGGACCACTTCCCGGCCGGCGCGCAAGTCTATGGCTGAACCCGCAGCGGCACCCGCGTTCAAGGACTTGGCGATCTCATCCGGGTTCAGGTATTCGCCCGAGTCGAATCCTGCTTGCAGAAACCGGTCGTAGGCCGTGGACTTGCCCGAACCGTTGGGACCACCGAAGATGGTGAAACAGGGGCGGCTACGGACACTGCTGCTCATCCGAGAAGACCTTGTACTTCTTGAACAAAGCATCCATACCGGCACGATCCTTGGGCAAGGGCGTATACGTGCCGTCCGGGTGGTAGAGGACCGCCTGACCGTCAATCCCGACGACGCGGGAGATACCCAATCTGTCGCACTCCTCGTTGTACTTGCGCCCGCCCTCGTCAAGCACGGCCATGAACTCGACTGGATCGAGATCCTCGATGTATCTCTTTTCTGTTGGCGTTGTCATCGACTACTCCTGACGGTGCCGTTCGATGCGATGCATAGTAGCACCGGCATCCGGCCCGGACCGAGGAAATAGCCAATCTCGGCATGGTGCCATCAGCGTATAATCGCCGCCGCCATGGAGACCGTACGCCCAATGCCCCGCTCCTGTTGTCCGCGCTGTTGATGCAACGGCGCGGGGCCACCTCCTCCCGCCCGCCCTCGACGGAATCGGCAATCAGGAAAGCGGCACCATGGACATCACCTTCCACAACACCTCATCCGGCAAGCGGGAACGGTTCGAACCGCTCGTTCCCGGCGAAGTGAGCATCTACGTCTGCGGCCCGACGGTCTACGACTTCGCGCACATCGGCAATGCCGTGCCGGCCGTGGCCTTCGACGTGCTCGTGCGGTTGCTCCGACTCAAGTACCCGAAGGTGACGTTCGTGCGCAACATCACCGACGTCGACGACAAGATCAACGCCGCCGGCATCGCCACGGGTCGCCCGATCGGCGAACTTTCGGAACGCTATGCCAAGGAGTACCAGGACGACATCGCCGCCCTGGGCGTGATTCCGCCGGACGTGGAGCCCCGTGCCACCGGCCACATCGCCGAGATCATCGACATGATCGAGACGCTGATATCGGGCGGCCATGCCTACGAAGCCGAGGGCCACGTCCTGTTCCACGTCCCGTCGGACCCGGACTACGGCTGCCTCGCCAAGCGGAGCCTCGAGGACATGCTGGACGGCGCCCGGGTCGAGGTCGCGCCGTACAAGAAGGATCCGAAGGACTTCGTGCTGTGGAAGCCGTCGACGCCGGAGCTTCCTGGCTGGGACAGCCCCTGGGGTCGTGGCCGGCCGGGCTGGCATATCGAATGCTCGGCGATGATCCGCAAACACTTGGGTACCGTGATCGACATCCACGGCGGCGGCAGCGACCTGACGTTTCCGCACCATGAAAACGAGTTGGCGCAAAGCCGGTGCGTCAACGGTGGCATCTCAAGCGTTCGCTACTGGCTGCACAACGGCATGCTGACCATGGGGTCGGGCAAGATGTCCAAGAGCGTCGGCAACATCGTCACCATTCGCGAGCTACTCCGCGAACACGATGGGGAGGTGCTGCGTTATGCGCTGCTTTCCGGCCACTACCGCCAGCAACTGATGTGGGACGAAAGCCTCGCCCAAGCGCAACGCAGCCTGGACACGCTCTACCAGGCGCTGCGCGACACCGACGACGGTGGCAACGAAACCGCGGCTAGCTACGCCAACGCCGCCATCGACGCCTTCCCTTCGGATGTCGTGGAGGCGTTGTGCAACGACTTGAACACGCCGCAGGCACTGGCCGCGATGCACGCACTCGCCGCGGCCGTCCGTCAAGCGGACGACTCCGATTCCGTGCGCGGACCGCGAGCCAAACTGCTGGCCGGCGGTTGGCTTCTCGGCATCCTGACGAAGCCCGCGACGGAGTACTTCCAAGGCGTCGACGAGTCTGCCGACGCAATGGCACCAGGGGCCATCGAGGCGCTCATTGCGGAACGCAACGCCGCTCGCGAAGCCAGGGACTTCGCCCGCGCCGACGCCATCCGCGATGAACTCGCCGCAGCGGGCGTGCAAGTGGAAGACTCCCGGGACGGGACGCGGTGGCGCAGGGGCTAGTCATGGATCGAGAGCGGTTGGGTCGCTACGTCGACGAGGTGTGGGACGACAGCGTCGTACCGACCTTGGCGGAGTACATCCGGATTCCCAACAAGTCGCCCCAGTTCGAGCCGGACTGGGCCCAACTCGGCCACATGCAGGACGCCGTGGAACACCTGCAGCGTTGGGTTTCGGGCTATGGCGTTCGCGGGCTCGAACACCGCATCGTCGCCTTGCCCGGCCGGACCCCGGTTCTGCTCTGCGATGTCGCCGGCAGCGCCCCCGGCAACGTGCTGCTCTACGGCCACTACGACAAGCAGCCGGAGTTCGACGGCTGGGTCGACGGACTGGCGCCCTGGGAGCCGGTAATCCGCGACGGCCGGCTCTACGGCCGGGGCGGCGCCGACGACGGCTATGCCGTGTTCGGCTCGCTTGCGGCCATTGCCGCGCTGCAGGACCAGGGCGTTCCCCATCCACGCTGCGTCGTCCTCATCGAAGGCTGCGAGGAGAGCGGCAGCTTTGACCTGCCCTACTACATGGAAGCCCTCGCGGACGAGATCGGCACACCCGACCTCGTAATCTGCCTCGATGCCGAATGCGGCAACTACGACCAGCTTTGGCTGACCACATCGTTGCGCGGCATGCTGCCGGGAACGCTCAACGTCCAGGTGCTCACGGAAGGCGTGCATTCGGGTGCTGCCGGGGGCATCGTCCCGTCGAGCTTCCGCCTGCTCCGCCAACTCATCGAACGCGTTGAGAACGCGGTCACCGGCGAGTTCGTGGACGCGCTCGCCGTTTCGATCCCGGATTGGGCGCGTCAACAGGCCGTGGACGTCGCGGCGACGTTAGGCGACCTTGCCATCGAACGCTTTCCCTGGGCCGGCGCGACGAACCCGGGCGACGCATCGACCGCCGACCTTATCCTTGCCAACACTTGGCGATCGAGCCTGGCCGTTGTTGGTCTAGGGGGTGCCCCGGCGCTGGCGGATGCCGGCAATACGCTGCGCCCGTCGACCGCTGCCAAGCTGGTGTTCCGGTTGCCGCCCACCCTCGATGCAAAAACTGCAGGCGAACGGGTCAAGGCGCTCCTCGAGGCCCATCCGCCGCATGGTGCCCAAGTGTCGTTCGACCTCGAACATCCGCAGACCGGATGGCGGGCACCCGACCAAGCCCCGTGGCTGACCACCGCCATCGACCGGGCATCCCGAGATCACTTCGGGGCACCGCTTAAGACCATGGGCTGCGGCGGCACCATCCCATTCATGAAGATGCTCGGCGACCGCTACCCGAACGTGCAGTTCGCCGTCACCGGCGTACTGGGCCCTAAATCAAACGCCCACGGCCCGAACGAGTTCCTCGATATCGCCACGGGCAAGAACGTGACGGCATGCGTCGCCCATCTCCTCGGAGAAATGGCCCGGCAGAAGAACCTGTAGGGGACGCTCATCGCGGCGGTGCGGGTTTGACGGACCGACGCCGTGCTGGACCACACGGAGCCCCCGCAGGGGCGGGGCCGCCCCTACATGATGAGGCTTTCGCGTTCCTTGCTGGCGCGCCCGAACTGGCTGGCGAGAAAGTCCATCTGGTCGCCGAGAATCCTTCCCGAGTTGATCAACGCCAGGTACTCGGCGATGTTCGGCACGTAGGGCAGCGCCAGAAGTTCCATGCCGCATTCGTGCGCCAGCCGGTTGCCTTTGCGGTGGTTGCACCGCTTGCACGAGGCCACGACGTTGTCCCAGGCATCCGAACCGCCGCGCGACTTCGGGACCACGTGGTCCCGCGTCAGCAACGCATCCGGGAATACGCCGCCGCAATAGAGACACAGGTTGCGGTCGCGGCCGAACAGCGCATGGTTGGTCAGTGGCGGAACGCTGCGACCGTGCCGGGCGATACGCCCACCGCAGGCGATGATGCTGTGCACGTCCATCGTCGTCCGACTGCCGTCGAACCGCGAGCGACCGCCCCGCAGGCGCAGAATCGACTCGCCGCGCTTCCAGACCACGAGGTTGCGCGCATAGAGGCAAACGGCTTCCTGCCACGTCGCCCAGTCCACGGGTTGGCCCGATAGATTGAGCCGCAGGATGCGCGGTACCCGGTCATAGCTGTCGAGCGTTGCCAGCACCTCGCTCTCCTCGAATAGCCGGCAGGCACAAAATCAGCGCGCAATCATGACCAAAGCTCCGGCGTGAATCAATGGCCC
>JAPPND010000191.1 GCA_028818795.1 Gammaproteobacteria bacterium
TGGAAGGACCGCTCAAACCGACCGTGAAGGACTCCGGTCCCTCGTAGATCGCGTCGGCCACGACCGTCACCTGGACCGTCGCGTCGCGCGACTCTCCCGGCTGGAACGTCAGCGATCCGCTTGCCGTCTGGTAGTCCGCTCCCGCCGTGGCGGTACCGGGCGACGTCGCCCAGTTCACCGAGGCGGGCAGTGCCGTGGCACCGGTCAGAGACACCGTGAAGTGGATCATCCCGTCGCTCTCGGCGGCACTTGCATCCGAAATCGCCAGCGTCGGCGCTGCGTCGTCGTCCGTGATCGTCCCGACCGCCATGGCGTCGTCCAGGGTCCCGTACATCGCGCCGCTCAGATTCACATGGAAGGTCTCTTCCGCTTCGTGGACGCCGTCGGCGACGACAACCACGGAGACCGTGCCGCCGGTTTCGCCGGCAGCGATGGTCAGGGTGCCGTCATCGTTCTCGTAGTCCTCGCCGGCCTTCGCCGTATTCGACGCCGTGGCCCAATCCACGGATACCGGCAGGCCGCTCATTGCCGACAGCGTTACCGCGAAGTCCAGAGACCCGACGCTCTCCGGTCCGCTTGCATCGGCGATGGACACCGACGGCGCATCGTCGTCGTCTTCGATGGTGCCGGTCGCCGACCCGTCCGCCAGCGTCGCATAGGCGGCACCGCTCAGGTTCACGGCGAACATTTCGTCATGCTCGTCGATGTCGTCGGACATGATGGCAACGGCAACCGACATCTCGGTATCGCCGGGCTCGAACGCAAGCATTCCGCTACCCGACGCGTAGTCGACATCGGCCGTCGCCATGCCGTAGGCGTCGCCGGGCGTCGCCATGTCGCCGGTCGCCCAGTCCACGCTGATCGGCAATGCGCTCTCGGCATCGAGTGTAACCGTGAACATCATGTCGCCAGCACTCTCTCCGCCGCTTGCGTCGGCGATCGACACTGACGGCGCGGCATCGTTGTCGACGATGGTTCCCATCGCCGAGGCGTCGCCGAGCATTGCGTACATCGCATTGCTCAACATGACCGCGAATACCTCGTCGTGCTCGTCCAGCGCGTCGTCCATGAGGTCAACCGAGACCATCAACTCCGTCTGGCCGGCCGCGAACGACAGCGTGCCGCTCCCCATCGCATAGTCCATATCGGCGGTTGCCATGCCGTACATGTCGTCCGTGGCGGCATCGCCGGTCGCCCAGTCCACGCTGACAGGCAGCGCGCTTGGCGCCGACAGGGTCACCGCGAAGGACAGGCTGGCCGCGCCCTCATCGTCGCGCGCGTCTGCGATCGATACGTACGGCGAGTCGTCGTCGTCCGTGATCGTGCCGATTGCCGTAATGGCATCGGCTTCATCGGCGAACGTCGCATTCATGGCGTTGCTCAGCGTGATGGCGAACTGCTCGTCCATCTCGTCCAGGCCGTCGTCCAACAACGCGACTTCGACCATCATCTCCGTGGCGCCAGGCGCGAACTCGAGCGCTCCGCTCCCTGCCGTGTAGTCCATTCCCGCTGTCGCCATCGTGTGGCTGCCGTCGGGAACCGCGATGTCTCCCGTCGACCAGTCGACACTGATCGGCAAGCCGCTGGCCATGTCCAGGCTAACGGTGAACATCAGTCGACCATCGCCCTCCGCAGCCGTGGCATCCGCGACACTCAGCGCCGGCGGGTCATCGTTGTCGATGATCGTGCCGATGCCGACGGCGTCGCCCAGCATCGCGTACGAGCCCTCACCGAGGGTCACGGCGAACGACTCGTCGTTCTCGTCGTATTCGTCCTCCATCACCGTCACCGCCACCATCACCTCGGTTTCGCCGGGCGCAAACTCGGCGATGCCGCTGGCAGACATGTAGTCCACGTCCGCCGTGGCACCGCTGTGGGCGTCCATCGTGTCGGCATCGCCAGTGCTCCAGTGAGCGCTGATCGGGAGTCCGCTGGGGCCACTGAGACTGATCGTGAACATCAGCTCGCCCGCGCTCTCATCGCCGGTTGCATCGCTGATCGACAGCATCGGCGGGTCGTCATCGTCCCTGATCGTACCGACGGCGTAGGAATCGCCGATGTTGACGTACATCCCATTGCTCAACGAGGCGGAGAACTGCTCGTGGTGCTCGTCGAGGTCGTCGGTCGCCAGCGTGACCTCTACCGGCAACCCGGTAGTATGGGGGTCGAGCCGGTAGGTGGCGTCGATCGGATCGTAGTCGTCACCAGCCATCGCCATGCCGTACTCGTCGGTTGGCGTGGCGTGATCGCCGGTCTTGACGTCGACATCGATCGGCAAGCCGCTTTCGCCATCAAGGCTCAGCATGAACGTCAACATGCCGTCGGCCTCGCTCGCCACGGCATCGGCGATGCTCACCGTCGGCGGGTCGTCGTTGTCCATGATGGTCCCAATCGCCTGCGCGGCATCGATCATCGGATGGTGATCCGGCCCGGTCGACATCGCATCGCTCAGGTTGACCGCGAATTCCTCGTTGTGCTCGTCGAACCCGTCATCGACGATCTCGACCATCACCATGTGAGCGGTCTCGTGGGGCTTGAATTCGAGCATGCCGCCATCCGGAGCGTAGTCCGCGTAGTCGCCCTCCGACATCGCCCTGTCCAGGGCATCGGGTGCCGGGGAGTCGCCGGTCATCCAGTTCACGCTGATCGGCAGGCCGCTCTCGCCGCTCAAACTCACCGTGAAGGTGAGCGAGCCGGAGGCTTCGTCGCCGCTAACGCCCGCCACGCTGACCGAAGGCGGCGCGTCGTCGTCCTGGATCGTACCCACGGCCATGCCGGTCTCCACCGTGACGTAGTCGGGCATCGGGGCGCTCAGCACAACCTGGAACTTCTCGTCATGCTCGTCGAACGCATCGTCGGTGACCATCACCATGACGGTCGAGGGACCCATGGAGGCGCCGCCCGCCTTCTCGGGACGGAATTCGATCGGGTGATCCATAGCAGGCATGTAGTCGGCGTAGTCGCCTTCCGCCATGGCCATGCCATAGGGGTCGTCCGGCGTCGCATAGTCGCCGGTATTCACGTGCAGATCGAACGGCAGTCCACTCTGCCCCGTCACCGTGAGGTCGAAGGTCACCATGCCGTCGGCCTCGGAGGCCATGGCATCGGCGATCGAGACGGTCGGCGCAGTGTCGTCGTCCTCAATCGTAACGACGGCGCCGCCGGCCTCGCCCATCACCCGGTCCGCCATCTGGGGACTAAGGGTTACCGCGAACTGCTCGTCGTGTTCGTGGAGTTCGTCGGCCATGATGGAGACGCTGATGTCAGCCGACGTCGTAGTGCCCATTCCGGGACCCGTCGGCAGGAATTCGAGCGTGTCGCCGGCCGACCCATAGTCCACGTCCGCCACCGCCATGTCGTACATGTCGATTCCGGCGACGTCGTCGGTCATCCAATCGACCACCACCGGCAAGCCGCTGGGCGCGTCAAGCATGACCGTCAGCATCACCATGCCGTCCTCCGCAACAGTCGGGGCTGCTTCGGTGATCGCAACGGCCGGCGGATCGTCGTTGTCCTCGATGGTACCGGTCGCTTCGCCGACGCTGATGGTCGGCTGGTCCTCGCCGGCCGAGGCCGCACCCGTAACCATCGCCATGAAGGCCTCGGAAAGCTCGTCGAGGTCGTCGTTGAACACATCGACGGTGAACGTCATTTCGGTGTCGCCCGGAGCGAACGTCAGGGCTTCCTTTTTCGCGGTGTAGTCGACATCGGCCACCGCCAGGCTCAAGGGGTCATCCGACATCGCGTCGCCCGTCGCCAAGTCGACGGTGATTTCGAAGGCGCTCGCCGCGGACTCCATGCCGGTCTCGTCCTTCAAGGACACGGTGAACGTGATCGTGCCCGCGTCCTCGGCGACGGTATCACCGGCGATGTACACATGCGGCGCCGGGTCGTCGTCCATGACGGTGACCGTGGCCGAATCGGGGCTGCCCACGTCGTAGCCCGGGTCGAACTTGTCGAGCACACGCACCGTAAAGGTGGTGTCGGGCTCGTCAAGGTCGTTTTGTTCGGTCATCACGGTCAGCGTGGCGGTTTCCTGCCTTGCTGCGAACTCGACCAACTGTTCGGTCTCGGTCACCACACCAGCGCGCGTCTCGGTGATCGACACCCTGACCGGCCGTTCCGGCAAGAGGTTGGTTCGGAGCGTGCGCCGTTCGACCGTGAATACCAGGTCGTCGCCCTCAGTGGCCTGGGCTGTGGTCGTCGTGACCACGGCCTCGGTCTGCGGTCCTTGCGGCGTCGCTAGCGCCGCAGCCGCCGCACCGCCACCGCCGGCGTTCACGGCGCGCACTTCGAACGTGTACGCCTGGCCGTTGGCCAATCCCGTGACGGTGTGCCGGCGGGTGGTGTTGTCGCCGACGGATGTCCAATCGCCCATACGGTTGACGCGGACCTCGTAGCCGGTGATGGGACTGTCGCCACCATCCGACGGGGGAATCCAGTAGAGCGCCACTTGATGGTCGCCCGGAGTCGCTTCGAACGACCGCGGCGCGCTGGGGAGGTTCGGATCGGGTTCGCCGGGGTCCGGGCCCGGGTCGTCGCCCGTGTCTTCGCTGGTGACGGTGACACTTGCCGAATCTGTAGGAGGAACATCGTAACCCGCCTGCGGAATCAGCCTGGCGGTAACGACGCTGTCGTCCTCGACGATGTCGTCGTCCACGGTCGTCACGACAAGCCTTGCCGTTGTCGAGCCTGCGGCGAAGTCGACCGAGGCGGGTGCCATGTTGATGACGTCCCCGGTCTCCGTCACGTCGACCACAACGGTCATTGCGTCGGCTTGGAACGCCGGACGCCGATAGAGGGTGAAGACGGCATCGGCACCCTCCGCGACTTCGCGATTGGAGAGGGACACCCTGATCAGCACAGTGTTGACGCTGCTCGGGCGCCCGTCGTTGTCGCTGACCCTGACCACGGCGGAGTTGCCGTGGCCGGCGCCGGGCTCGTAGCCCCCACCTGCCACCACGGTCGCGGTGACATAGCTGTCGTCCTCGTCCGTATCGTCGTCCTCGGTCGCAACGCTCAATGCGGCGGTCGCCATGCCGTCGGCGAAGGTCACCGTCGTCGGCGCGGTCCCGTCGATCATCATTCCCGTCTCGGTCACGCTGACGTTGACGGTCAGCGCACCCATGGAATCGGATCGGGTCAGAGTGAAGCTCGCGGCCGATCCTTCGAAGACCGGCGAGCCATCCGCGGCGATCGTCACTTGGGCCGCGCCGGGCGCGGGTTCGTCGTCGTCCTCTACCGTGACCATGGCCGAAGCGGGTGCGCCCGGAGCATAGCCGGTGCCGGCCGCCACCGTGGCCGTGATATCGCTGTTCGGCTCGTCTACGGCGTCATCCTCGGTCATGACGCTCAACATGGCGGTGGCGTCGCCGTCGGCGAACTCCACCGTCATCGGCGCGGTTCCGCTGATCATCATCCCCGACTCCGACACGTCGACGTTCACCGTCAGCGCGCCCATGGAATCGGATCGGGTAAGCGTGTAGTCGGCGGCCGTGCCTTCGCCGACCGGAGAAGTGCCTGCGGCGATGGTCACGCTGACCACGCCGGGCGCGGGTTCGTCGTCGTCCTCTACGGTGACCATGGCCGAATCGGGGCTTCCCGGGTCATAGCCCGTGCCCATCGCAACCGTGGCCGTGACATCGCTATTCGGCTCGTCCACGTCATCGTCATCGGTCGCGACGCTCAAGGTGGCCGTGGATGCGCCGTCCGCGAACTCCACCGTAGTCGGCGCGGTCCCGTCTATCATCATCCCCGACTCGGTCACGCTGACATTCACCGTCAAGGCACCTGCGGAATCGGATCGGGTGAGCGTGAACTCCGCAGCCGTCCCCTCGCCGACCGGCGACGTACCCGCCTCGATGGTCAAGGTCGGTGTCGGCGGCGTGCCGGCACCACCATCGTTGTCCGCAACGAGCCAGGACGAACTGGTTTGCTGCCCGACCACGTATCCCGTGCCCGCTTCCACGGTCACCGTGACGGTGCTGTCGTCCTCGCCGACGGCGTCGTCGTCGGTAGGGATGTCCAAGGCCACTTGGGTAATGTGGGCGCCGAATTCGACCGTGGTCGGCACCGTTCCCATGATCATGGACCCGGTTTCCGTCACGCTTATGTCGACCGTTAGCGGAACGCTGCGGTCGCCGGCACGCAGGATCTGGAATTTCGCCGGCTCCCCCTCCACGCCTTCCCCGGGGTCGACGTCTTGGATGATGATGCGAGTGGTCGGCTGTGCAGCCGCGCTGGCACCCGAGATCAGGCCGCCGACCACCAGGGCCGCACCCAGGACTCGGAGGCAGCCGTGCAACAGGCGGGACCCGTCACGGAAACGCCCACCGCCTGTCACATTCGCCGGGGAGTTCTTCATGTTCATGCCCTCCTTAGGGCCTATTCAATTCATCAGTCATGTGGTCGGGTCAGCCAACGCCTTGCTGGTCGCGTATCCAATCCGCGCTAGCGGTTCGTTGCAGCCTTGGGGGCAGGTCAATGTGAAGGACGCCCGCCCAGTCCTGGGCGACGATTGCGGCGATGGCATGGAACGTCCAGACACCCCCCCGCCAAATGCGCCAACCAACACCTCCTCCGCATACGCCGATTGTAGCACGATGCTCCGGTTCTCCTTATGGGCAACCACCTACGGAGGCACGCAGGCAGCGACCGCTGGCCTCGACCGTCAAACTATCAGACAGCTTGGGATGCGGCAAGCCCTAGTAGCTTTTCAGAGAGGGAAATTCCGCATTCGGGAGAAGCGGGGGCCTTGCCAAGTGGTTCTGCCAGAGACGCGGCGCATTTAGGCGGTGGCGGATCGTGCTTACTTTGCTGGTTGTAGCGTCCTCCCACGGGGCGAATCAGCTGCCCTGCCGGATTGCATGATCAAACGTCGGGGCGACCCCAATACGCCCTGGGCCGCTCGGTCGGCCGTGGACGGCCATAGTCGCTGTGCCCGGACAACGGGACGGGACAAGCCCGTCCCCTACGGTCCCGGTTCTAGGCGTCCGCGGACCGTCACCCTAGCTCGTCCAGCACGCTTCCCAACACCGCCGCGATGGTCTTGACCTCCTCCTCCGCCACCACGAGCGGCGGCGCCACGGCAACGATGTCGCCCGTGGCCCTGACTAGAACGCCGCGGTCGAAAGCGGCACCGAAGGCTTCGCTTCCCCGGGCTCCCGCCGCGCCGTCCCGCGGTGCCAGTTCGACAGCCCCGGCGAGACCGAAATTGCGCACATCGATCACGTTCGGCTTGTCCGCCAAGGCGTGCAGCGCTTGCTCGAGAACGGGCTCGAGATTCCTGGCACGCTCGAACAGCCTTTCCGCTTCGTAGACATCGAGCGCCGCCATCGCGGCCGCGCTGGCCAGGGGGTGACCCGAGTAGGTATAGCCGTGGAACAACTCGATGGCGTCGGGCGCGTTTGCGACGACCGTGCCCCGGATCTCGTCGCGGACTAGAACCGCTCCCATCGGCACCGCGCCGCTCGTGATGCCCTTGGCCACCGTGATGAGGTCCGGCACGACGCCGAACCGCTCCGCCCCGAACGCCGCCCCGAGGCGGCCGAAGGCCGTGATCACCTCGTCGAAGATGAGCAGGATGCCGTGCCGGCGGGTGATCTCCCGAAGCCGTTCCAGGTAGCCCACCGGCGGCACGAGGACACCCGCAGACCCGGCGAAAGGCTCGACGATGACTGCGGCGATGGTCGACGCGTCGTTGACCGCGACGATCCGCTCCAGCTCGTCGGCGAGGTGGGCGCCCCAGGTCGGCTGGCCGCGGCTGAACGCCTGGTGTTCGAGGTCGTGGGTCTGGGGGAGATGGACGACACCCGGCAGGTGCGCCCCGAAGGCCTTGCGGTTGTTGCCGATGCCGCCGACGCTCATGCCCCCGAAGCCGGCGCCGTGGTAGCCGCGCTCCCGACCGACGAACCGGGTCCGTGATGGCTCGCCCCGGGCGTGGTGGTAGGCGAGCGCGATCTTAAGCGCCGTGTCCACGGACTCGGATCCCGAGTTGGTGAAGAACACGGCGTCGAGATCGGCCGGCGCCATGCCGGCCAACCGTTCGGCCAGTCGGAATACCGTCGGATGGCCGACCTGGAATGCCGTCGCATAGTCCAGTTCGGCGGCTTGCCGGCGGATCGCCTCGACGATGCGCGGGTGGCTGTGGCCGGCATTGCAGCACCACATGCCCGACATGCCGTCGAGGAGCTCGCGGCCGTCGTCGGTTCGGTAGCGGGTGCCGGATGCGGAAACGACCAGCCGCGGCTTCGACTTGAAGGCGCGGTTCGCGGTGAACGGCAACCAATAAGGGCCGAGGTCCAACTCGTTGTGCAGGCGTGTCACGGCGCTATTCCACCCCCGCTTACCGGGTCAACCGGGCGCGGCACGATGGGTCAGATGATGTCGGCGGGGTCCAGCTTGAACTCCTCGATCACCTGGTCGGCGTAGTCGATGCGGCCGGTGATCTCGGCGGGGTCGCCGTGGCACAGACGCAGACAGGCCTCGGCCATGTGCTCCACCGGCGTCACGCGATCCTTGTTGGACTCGTTGATCAGCTTGTGGTGGACCACGCCCGGCGTTGCCACCAAGCCCGGCGAGATGACGTTCACCGCCACACCCGAGCCGTATGCCTCCTGCGCCAATCCCGTCGTGAATCGTTCCAGCGCGGCCTTGCACATGCCGTAGACGGTGCCGCCGTGGCCGCCCGGCGCCTTGGCAGTGGGATGGATCGCCGCATGCGAGGAGATGTTCAGAATCCAGCCGGCGCCGCGCTCCAGCATCGACGGCAGGCAAAGCTGGGCCAGTTCGAAGGGCCCCCAGACCTGCACGTCCATCATGATCCGGAAGCGCTTCTCGGCGAAACGCGTCACCGGCATGAACCAGGTGACCGCCGCGTTGTTGACGAGGATGTCGACCGGTCCGTAGGCGGCTTCCGTCGCGGTGATCAGGTTGTGCCGGTCTTCCGCCCGGGACAGGTCGGCCCTGACGGGCGTCGCTTCCCCGCCCGCGGCGCGGATCGCCCGCACCGTCTCGTTGATCGAGCCCG
This sequence comes from Gammaproteobacteria bacterium, assembly GCA_028818795.1. Taxonomy (GTDB): domain Bacteria; phylum Pseudomonadota; class Gammaproteobacteria; order Pseudomonadales; family Azotimanducaceae; genus VXYL01. Next base: position 9,029 of record JAPPND010000191.1, read on the forward strand.
GCAGGAAGTGATCCTCGGGAGCGACAGAACGGGCCGATACGACCACCTTGGCACCCTCCATCGCGTAGCGCTTGGCAATCGCCTCGCCGATGCCGCGGCTCGCGCCGGTCACCACGGCCACCTGCCCGGCAAGATGACCGTCGGGGTTGATCGTCGGCATTTCTCCGTCCTCAAGTCGCAAAGGCAACGATGATAGCTCACTGGCCGGTGTAGAACCGCTGTACCCGGCTTCCCAACCGCGTCAAGAGCTCATAGCTGATGGTTCCCGCCCACGCGGCGGTCTCGTCGATTCCGACCGTGTGCCCGAACACCTCCACCCAATCGCCAAGCGCAATGCCGGCCTCGACGCCCGAGGCGTCGACGTGGAGCAGGTCCATCGACACGCGGCCCACGACGGGCAACCGATGGCTCCGGAAGGCGACCCGGGCATCCGGGGACAACCCGCGCGGGATCCCGTCCGCGTAGCCGGCGCCCAAGACCGCGATTCGCGTCGCTTGTGGCGTGGTGTATGTGCCCCCGTAGCCGATCGGCTGGCCCTTGGGGACCGTGCGCAACGCGACGACAAGCGCTTCCAGCGTGGCAACGGGCAACATGGGATTTGGCCTTGTCGAAAAGGGATTGCCGCCGTAGAGCGCGATACCGGCGCGGGCCATATCCGACTCAATTCCAGTAAGCGCTCCCGCGGAATTGGCGAGACTGCCCAGCGCGTTGGGGAACAGCGGCCGGATGGCCTCGAAGCGGTCGGCTTGGAGATTGTTCATCGGGTGGGCCGGATCGTCGGCGCAGGCGAGGTGGGAAAGCACCACCGCGACGTTGAATCCGTCGAACATCGCCCGCGAGACGGCCGCGTGGTCGAAACCGAGTCTGTGCATTCCCGTGTCGACGTGAACGGCGACCGGCGTCTCGCGGTGTTCCCTCCACCGCTGCAACTGCTTCTCGTCGTTCAGCACCGGCGTCAATGCGTGGCGCACCATGGCCGCCGCACTGCGGTCGTTCGGCGGTCCGGAGAACACGAAGATGTTCGAATCCCGGGTTCCGGCCCGCACCGCGATCCCTTCCGACTCCGTGGCGACGAAGAAATCCCGGCAACCCTCCCTGCAGAGTGCTTCGACGACGCGAACCGCACCTAGGCCGTAGGCGTCCGCCTTGACAACCGCCGCCGTGCGACTGCCGACGTCGGCGACTCGACGGTAGTTCTCCCGCAGCGCGCCAAGGTCGACGGTCAGCCGGGCAAGACCCGGATCGGAATCGTCGCTGCGGATGCGATCACTCACGATTCATACCAGCATCTGTCTGAAGCGGAAGATCATCCGCGGATTCCCCGTCACGAAATCCAACGAAATCATGCTTCTCGGAAATTCCATCGATTCAGAATCCATTTCCAACCGAACACCGGTAAGGCCTGCGTGATCGTCGTCCCTTATTTGTTTTCGTCGAACGAAAACCGGGCTATAGCTGCGGAGCAAGGAGGCACAAAAACCGTGCTCCAGACAATCTTAGAAAACAATAAAATAGAAAATTGTCGATGCGACATCATAGTGTGTTCACTTTCGGCCAACGCGGAGCCGGGCCTAAATCTGGTCCCAGAACCGAGAAACGCAACCTTCGCGAGTTGCCATGGCTTTTCTGCGTGTCCAAAAGCTCCTCATCGCGATGCGCTAGATAATCGAAAAATAAGCGCAACGACGACGTTGTCGCAGCGTGACCGCACATCGTCCATGAAACGGTTGAGCAATCGATCCGAGCATCGTATCGCGAATTCCATATCCGACGCCTCCCGGCCGCGACTCGGGCAACTCCCCGACGGCAAACCGGATGGATGATGCGTGTCCGGCGTCAGCCACGTCAATGCGCGCTGCCGCGGCTCGCTACGCAATCTCTCGAGTGTCGGTTAAGCTAGACCCTGCACGTGGCCGAAGGGGAGGAGGCGATGGCAAGCAACGGTGCGCGACTGCGGGAGAGTCTCGGTCACCCGGTGATCGACGCGGACGGTCACTGGCTCGAATACGGACCCGTGGTGGGGGACGCGATGCGCAAGATCGGCGGTGACGCGGCCGTGCGCGCGATGCAGATCAACGGCGGTCGGGTAAGACGTTCGCTCAATATGACCCCCGCCGAGCGGCGCCGCGAGAACGTCGCCCAGGAGGCGTTCTGGGGGGCGCCCACCAAGAACACCCGGGACCGCGCCACGGCGATGATGCCGAGGCTGCTCTACGAACGCCTGGATGAATTCGGGATCGACTTCGCGATCCTGTTCCCGACCATGGGGCTCGGCCTGCCCCGGGTCAACGACGCCGAGGCACGCATCGCCGCGTGCCGTGCGTTCAACATCTACCAGGCCGAACTGTTCGAACCCTTGCGGGACCGGATCACGCCGGCCGCCGTGATCCCGATGCACCATCCCGAGGAAGCCATCGCCGAACTCGAGCACGCAGTGCGCGAACTGGGTCTCAAGGCCGTGATGCTGAACAGCATGATCGACCGTCCCATCGCCCAGGTCGCCGAAGAACGTCCCGACGCCGCAGACCTCGCCGTCTGGTACGACATGATCGGCTTGGACAGTGCCCACGACTACGATCCGGTCTGGCAGAAGTGCCGCGAACTCGGTGTGTCGCCGACGTTCCACCGGGGCTCCCGCGGCAGGGCGTTCCGGATGTCGCCGTCGAATTTCTGCTACAACCACATCGGCCATTTCGCGGCCGCGTCGGAGGCGGTCTGCAAGGCCATTTTCCTAGGCGGCGTCACGCGCCGGTTCCCCGAGCTCAACTTCGCCTTCCTGGAAGGCGGCGTCGGTTTCGCCTGCCTGCTTTACGCGGACCTCATCGGCCACTGGCACATCCGCAACCGGGACGCGCTGGAGGACGTCAACCCGGCCAATCTCGATCCCGCGATGCTGGTTTCCCTCGCCGAGCAGTACGCGCCGCCCGAGATGGTCGACGCGATTCGCGCCGGCAACGGCATCAGCACGAACAGCAGTGCGCGCACCACCGGCGGCATCGACGAACTCGACGACTATGCGGCATGCCGGATCGACTCCGCCGAAGACTTCAAGGCGCTGTTCGTCGAACCGTTCTATTTCGGCTGCGAGGCGGACGACTCGAACAACGCCTGGGCATTCAACCGCGCGTGCAACCCGGGAGGGGCAGAGATCAAGACCCTGTTCGGCTCGGATATCGGCCACTTCGACGTGCAGGACATGTCCCAAGTGCTGACCGAGGCGTACGAGTTGGTGGAGGACGAACGCATCGACGCCGACGGATTCCGGCGGTTCGTGTTCGAGAACCCGGTGCACTTCTGGGGCAAGACGAATCCGGCGTTCTTCGACGGGACACGGATCGCCGAGGATGCCCGGCAAGTGTTGAGCAACTAGCCGGGTCCTCCGCGCGACCGTTTGCGCCCTCGCGGTTCCGTTCGCGCCAGACGCGCGGACGGTTCAGCGCTCGGCCGGCGTGAGGATGCCAAGTTGCCGCAGTCGTGCCGCATCCTCTGCGTACTCGCGCTGGATCGCCGCGATCTCGGCATCGATCATTTGCTTCGACCACCATTCGCCGCGAATCATGACGCCCCGGATCAAGCGCGTATTGGCAACGTCGACTAGCGGATTGGCGCCGAGTAGAACCATGTCCGCACTCGCGCCGGGCACCAGGGTACCGAACTCTCCCTCTTTGCGGAGGTAGCGGGCGGCTTCGGCGGTCGCGGCGTTCAGTGCCTGGAACGCCGTCAGGCCCGCTTCCACGAACACTCCCATTTCCCGATGCACGGTGTAGCCCGTGGCCGACGCGTCCGTCCCCACCAGCA
>JAPPND010000035.1 GCA_028818795.1 Gammaproteobacteria bacterium
CCCGTCCCGCTGCGGAGGGTGATCCGCCAGGGTCTTGAACTCTTGGCGGCCGCCGCCATCAAAGACGCTATTGCCCGCTACGGCATCAACGGACAGGAGACCACATGAGACTCGCCATGAAGACCGTCGCCGTGGGCGTGACGAGTGCCGCCTTGATCGCGATTTCGCTGCCGTCGGTGGCCCACGACGGCAAGCTGACTTTCGCCCCCGTTCTAGCCGAGGCGATCCCTGCGGTCGTCAGCATTCAGGTGGAACAAGGCGCTAGGATAGGGCCTTGGCCGAATCGCGGATCGGCAGGATCCGGCGTCATCATTGATGCGCGAAAGGGTCACGTCGTCACCAATCACCATGTGATCGATCGTGCGGAGAAAATCACCGTGACGCTGAATGATCGACGGTCGTTCGAAGCGGAGTTGATCGGCAGCGATCCGGACACGGACATCGGCCTTTTGAAGATCGCGGCGGACAACCTTCAGGCGCTGCCCCTCGGCGACTCCGATGAACTGGCGGTTGGCGATCTGGTCGTCGCGATCGGCAACCCGTTCGGTCTTAGCCAGACCGCTACATCGGGGATTGTCAGCGCGCTGGGCCGGAGCGGTTTCATACGCGGGGGTTACGAGGACTTCATCCAGACCGACGCATCCATCAACCCGGGCAATTCAGGTGGCGCGCTCGTCGACCTGGAGGGGAGGTTGGTGGGCGTAAACACCGTTATCGTGTCGCAGCGATCCGGTGGAAGCGCGGGTCTTGGATTCGCCGTACCGACCAACATCGTGCGTGCGGTCACCGACCAACTCGTCGAGCATGGTACGGTGCACCGGGGACGGCTAGGTGTGCTGATCGGCGATGTTACTCCGGACGCCATCGAGAAATATGGGCTCGAGTCCGACAAGGGGGCGGTCGTCGACAGAGTGTTGCCCGATTCGGCGGCGGAAGCCGCAGGCATCGAGCCGGAGGATGTCATCGTGCGTTTGGACGACGAGGATGTCGTGAACATGCAGGATCTGCGAAACCGGATCGCCTTGGCGTCTGCCGGCCAAGACGTTGAGCTCGTTGTCATACGTGGCGGCAAGAGGCGGATCATCGAAGCGACGATTGGCCGTGTGATTCAGGTCGATACGCCGCGTTCGGTACCGGCCCCTACCGTCGCCGGTGCGAAATTCGGCGACCTTTCACGGCAACACCGCCTGTTCGGTCGCGTAGATGGCGCGGAGGTTGTCGAAGTGGACCGGGGCAGTCGCGCCTGGGAGCTGGGTTTGCGGTCCGGCGATGTGATCACGGCCGTGAACGGGCGCCGGGTGGGCAGTGTTGGTGAGTTCGAGAGGGCCGTGGCCGAGGGAACTCCCTACACCATCCAGCTTCAGCGCGGCAATTGGCAAATGTCGGGCGTCGTTCGATGACACGGGGCCCGCGCTCGCAGCGCTGACGTAAAATCCGCTGTTCTTTCGGGGAGTTGGAGGCGAACGCACGTGGCGGGAGCGGGATTGGACACCACGACGATCAAGGCGCAATTCGATGCGGTGAGGGCCGAGGTCGGCAAGGTGCTGGTGGGCCAGGACGATCTGGTTCACCGGCTGCTCCTCGCGCTGATCGCCGATGGGCACGTTCTGCTCGAAGGCGTACCCGGTCTCGCCAAGACGCTGGCCATCAGCACGGTGGCGGCGACCGTGGATTGCCGGTTCTCGCGCATCCAGTTCACCCCGGACATGCTCCCGGGCGATGTGACCGGCACCCAGATCTTCAACCCGCGGGAAGGCACCTATTCGGTGCGCAAGGGACCGGTGTTCGGCAACCTGATCCTTGCCGACGAGATCAACCGTGCTCCCGCCAAGGTCCAGGCGGCGCTGCTCGAGGCCATGCAGGAGCGCCAGGTCACCCTCGGCGAGGAGACCTTTCCCCTGGACGAACCGTTCCTGGTCATGGCGACACAGAACCCCATCGAGCAGGAAGGCACCTACCCGCTGCCGGAAGCACAGCTCGACCGCTTCATGATGAAACTGAGGGTCGGCTACTTGTCCAACGACGACGAAGTGCGCGTCATCGACCGAATGGCGGGGGAAGGCGCGGCACCAACTGCGAATCCGGTCATGTCCGGTGCCGAGATCCTCGCCGCCCGGCTGGCGATGCGGCAGGTTTTCGTGGACGACAAGGTCAAGCGCTACGCCGTCGCCCTCGTGGCCGCCACGCGGAATCCCGCGGCAGCCGGCCTGCCCGAACTGGAAAACCTGATCGAATACGGCGCGTCGGTGCGCGGATCGCTTAGCCTCGTCCAACTGGCCAAGACCCACGCCTTGTTGGCTGGACGCAACTACGCGAGTCCCCACGACGTGAAGAGCATTGCCCCGGATGTGCTACGCCACCGCATCGTCGCCACCTACGAAGCCGAGGCGGAAGGGCGGGACACCGACGACCTCGCCGCCACGATCCTCAACCACGTCGAGGTTCCCTAGACGCCACCGCTCCGACAAGGCAATTGAGGCATGCTTCCCGCCGAGATCGTCAGCCAGGTCCGTCGCATCCAGCTCACCACGGGGCGTCAGGTGGCGGACGTGCTGGCCGGTGCCTACGTTTCGGTATTCAAGGGCCGGGGCGTCGAGTTCGACGAGGTGCGCCCCTACGTCCCGGGCGACGACGTCCGATCCATCGACTGGAACGTCACCGCACGGGTGGGCGCGCCCTACGTGAAACGCTATGTCGAGGAGCGGCAGTTGACGGTGATGCTGCTCGTTGACATGAGCGCGTCCCTTGATTTCGGCTCCGCGCATCGTTCGAAGCGCGAAGCGGCCGTGGAACTCTCGGCGCTCTTGGCGTTTTCCGCGATCTACAACGACGACAAGGTGGGATTGCTGCTGTTCCATGCCGGGGTCGACGAATACATCCCGCCACGAAAAGGCCAGAAGCACGCCCTGCGCGTCGTGCGTGAAGTCCTGGCCCGGGGTCGGGAGGAAACCGCCGTGGTGGGCAACCGGCCTCAACGCCGGTTGTTGGAGAGCCTTCCGCGTGTCCCGGCCGGTTTCTCGCAACTGCTGAGGCGCACCGGTCGCGGGGAGCGGCGTGCCACGGACATCGCGGCCGCCCTCGAGTTCTGCCGGCGGGTGCTGCCGCGTCGCGCGATCCTGTTCCTCGTCTCGGACTTCATCGACGAGGACTATCTCGACGTGCTGTCCAACGCCAACCGTAGGCACGACGTGGTGGCGGTACGCGTCGCCGATCCCCGCGAGTCGGCCATCGAAAGCGGCGGGCTCGTGACCTTGGAGGATGCGGAAACCGGTGCCCGGCGCTTGGTCGACACGGGATCGGCGGCCTTTCGCGAGGCCGTCCTGGCCGAGTCGCAGCAGCGGACGGAGAGCTTGGAACAGGCGCTCGGCCGGGTGGGTATCGACCTGATCACGGTCGATGCCGCGCAGTCGGTGGTCGATCCGCTGCTGCGCTTCTTCCGCATGCGCGAGAAGAGGAACCGCCGATGAGGGCCGTGCTCGCCTTGGGTCTCGCTATCGTGTTGGCATCCTGTCAGCAGGAGGACACCGACGCCGCGCAGGACGAAGAGGAGGGCAACGAGTCGCTGGCAAACGAGGAGACACCGCTCGCCGTGGAGACGAAGGATGGTCCGGTCACCGCGACAGTCACCCTGGCGCCGCCGACGCCACGCTTAGGAGACGCCTTGGTGCTGACCCTCGTCGTGACGGCGAAGCCGGGTGTTACCGTGGAGATGCCGGCTTTCGGCGAGGCGCTCGGCCGTTTCGCCATCGTCGACTTCACGCCCCGGGAGGAGGTCACCGACGACGGAGTGCTGCTGTCCCAGCGCTACACGCTGCAGTCCCCCATGAGCGGCCGTCAGCGGATTCCCCGGCTGCGCCTGGAGTTTCTCGACGAGCGCGACCCGGACACCGAACCCCGGGCGAGGGAACTGCTCACCGACGAACTGGCGTTCGTGGTGGCGTCGGTCCTGCCGGAGGGCGAGGCGCTCATCGAACTGCGGCCGGCACGCGCCCCGTTGGAGGAACTTCGGGGACCGTGGCTGCAACGCAACTGGCCGTGGCTCTTTCTTGGTGTGGTGGTTCTCGCAGGCGTAGGCGTCGGGGTCGTTGCCTGGCTGCGGCGCGCCGAGGAACGCGCCCGCTTGACCGCGTTCGACCGGGCCATGGCCCGGCTCGACCGCCTGGAACGGCGGGGCCTGCCCTCGGCGGACGCGGCGGACGCCTGGTATGTCGAACTATCCGACATCGTGCGCCGCTACATAGAGGAGCGCTTCGCGCTGCGGGCGCCTGAACTCACCACCGAGGAGTTCCTGGCCGAAGCCGGACGCTCGCCGGAGCTGACCGTCACGCACCGGGAGCTGCTCTCCGCCTTCCTGGCCACCTGCGACCGCGTGAAATTCGCCCGCTACAGTCCGGGCGAAGACGAGTCCCAGGGTGCCCTGGACGTGGCGAAACGGTTCCTGAACGAAACGGCCGCCTCTGGCGACAAACCGGCGGAGCCGGACCGGCGGATCGCCGATCCGATCATTTCGCAGGCAGCCGGGGCGGGCTGAGGCAACCGTGCTGGCGATCGAGTTCAGGGATCCGGCGCTGCTCGCCTTGGCGTTGCTCGCCGTTCCGCTATTCCTGTTGGCGCGTCGAGCCCCGGGGCGCGTCCTGTTCTCCTCCTTCAAACTGTTGCCGGGCGGGGGCCGCGGCTGGCGCGCGAGTCTGGCCTGGGTGCCCGACGCGATCCTCGCGCTGTCCCTCGTCGCCCTCGTGGTCGCTCTCACCGGGCCACGCATCGGCGAACGGACAAGCCGCGTCCAGCGCGAGGGCATCGCCATCATGATGATCATCGATACCTCGGGTTCGATGGCGGCGCTTGATCTCTTGACCCCGGAGCGGGAACGGACGCGCCTCGAGGCGGTGCAGGACGTCTTCGATCAGTTTGTGCTCGGTGGCGGGGAGCTCGGCGGTCGTCCGGATGACGCCATCGGCGTGGTCAGTTTCGCGCGCTACGCGGACACCGCGGTGCCGCTAACCCTCGACCACGAGAACCTCGTCGCCGTGGCGCGCAACCTCGAGATCGCCCGACTTCGCTCGGAGGACGGCACGGCGATCGGCGATGCCTTGGGACTTGCCGTCGAGCGCCTCCGCGAATCGCCGGCGCGGTCCCGCATCGCGGTCCTGCTCACCGACGGCGTCAACAACGCTGGCGTGGAATCACCGGCTTCCGCCGCCGAACTGGCCCGTTCACAGGGCGTCAAGGTCTACACGATCGGCGCCGGGTCCACGGGCATCGCACCGGTGCGCGACCAGCGCGGCGTCCTGCGCTCGGTGCCGGTGCAGATCGACGAGGCGACCCTGCGCGACGTCGCGGATCGGACCGGCGGCCGGTATTTCCGCGCGGACAACGCCGAAGCGCTCGTCGATGTCTATGCGGAGATCGATCGGCTGGAGCGTACGCGGATCACGGAGGAGCGTTCGAGGCAGTACGAGGAACTGTTCGCCCCGCCGCTCTTGGCAGGGCTCGTGCTTCTGGTGCTGGGTTGGTTCGGCCGTGCTGCGGTGTTTGCGAGGGTGCCGTAGCGGTGGCACCGAGGACGGACGAGTGATGACGACAATACGGCATCGGCGGTTGATTCGGGTGAGAGCCCGGTGCCGCGGTCAGGTGTAGAAAGTGGACGGTATCGTGTTCGCGGATCCGCACTGGGTGCACGGGGTTTGGCCGGCGCTGGCGTTGGCCGCCGGACTAGCCTACTTCGAGTTCCGCAGTCGGGGTCTGCTCGGCCGCTTCGTTTCGCCGGACATGCAGGCGCGCCTTGCCGAAGGCGCATCGACGACGCGTCGGATCGTGAGATTGGTATTCATCCTGGCGGCCATGCTGTTCGGCGTGGTGGCTTTGATGCGGCCGCAGACGCCCGGGGGCACGGAAGCCATCGCGGCGCGCCGGATCAGCGCCGACATCATGGTCGTGCTCGACGTGTCGAGGAGCATGCTCGCCGAGGACGCCGCCCCGAATCGTCTTGCCCGCGCCAAGGCGGACATCGCGGAGTTCGTGGACCGGGTAGCGGGCCACCGGGTCGGTCTGGTTGCGTTTGCGGGACGTGCCGCGGTCATGAGCCCGCTGACTACCGACTACGGCTTTTTCCATCTCGTTCTCAAGGGCGTCGACACGTCGTCCGTTTCGCGTGGCGGTACGCGGATCGGCGATGCCATTCACAAGGCCGTGGCGACCTTCGGCGTCAACCGCGGTGTGTCCCGGGTCATGCTGCTGATCACCGACGGCGAGGATCACGACTCCTATCCCCTGGATGCCGTGGAGGAGGCTGTGAACGCGGGAATCCGCATCGTCGCCATCGGCTTCGGCAGCGAGACGGGTAGCGAGATCACGCTCACCGACCCGGACACCGGTGCCAAGACTCTCCTCGTAGACCGCGACGGCGTCGTCGTGCGCTCTCGGTTGGACGGCGAACTGCTCCGCGAACTGGCGTTGCGCACGGAGGGTGTCTACGTACCCGCCGGTACGTCGGCCATCGATCTCGACGCCATCGTCGAGGCTCACATCGAGCCTTTGGTCGCCGACGCCGCCACGCGTCTACAGCGCCGGGCGCCCACCGAGCACTATTTCTGGCTGGTGCTCGGGGCCATTGTCTGCCTGGTGGTCGCCGTTTGGGCCGCAGCGTTCCGCGCATCGTCCTGGGAATCCGCGCGGGTCAGAAGGACGACTGCGTGAACGGGAACCCAAAGGCGTCGGTTTTCGGCGCGGTATTGGCGGCTGTGGTGCTCCACATTGGCGTCGCGGCGGAGGACGAGTCCGCGCCGGACCAGGCCCTCGCCGATGCGCTCGCGGCCGAGGCCGACATGCTCGAACAGGAAACGGAACCGGAGGCTGTTCCGGAGGATCCCCAACCGACCGCCCGAGGCCGATACAACCTGGGTCTTGTGCACTTCGAAGCCGGCGAGCATGAAGCGGCGGCGGTGGAGTTCCTGGCCGCCCGGGATGACGCCGGACCAGACCCGGAGTTGCGCTACCGGGCCGCGTTCAACCTGGGATTGGCCCTGGCAGCACAGGCTGGGTTCGGGGAGTTCAGCACCGATGGCTCGGTCGACGAGACGGCCCCTGCGGTGCCAGCCCAAGGCGAAACGGAACCGCGCGACCCGGAGCAGGTCATCGGCACCCTTCGACAGAGCGCCGCGTGGTTCAACGACGCGGTGCGCCTGGCCCCGCCGGGGGACGACGACGCCAGGATCAACCTGGAGTTGGTGTCGAAATGGATCCTGCAACTGGCCGACCAGCTCAACCAGGGCGACCGACTGGAAGCCCGTCTCGACCGCCTGATCGACGACCAGCGCGGCTTGCGGGACCAGGTGCGTCGCCTCCTGACGGACATCATGGTCGAACAGGCGGGCACCGAACCGATCGGCTTCGCCACCGAATTCGAAGCCTTGGCGAGCCGCGAACGGGTGCTGATGGCGGAGGTCGGGGATGTGATCGATCTCGCGGCGGAGGAACGCCTCTATATCGAACAGACGCCGGAGGAGCAGCGTCGGCCCGACCAGCAAGGCCGTGCCCATCAGCTTGCGGCAATGACCAGCTACCTGGAACGGGCCAGGCAGTCCTTGAGCGACACCCGGCGCCGGTTGCGCCGCCTCGAGGGTGAACGCGGCCATCGGCGTGCGGACGCGGCGCTCGCCGAACTGAAAAGGGCCCGCGAGCAGTTGCAGGATCCGATCACGACACTGAAGGCCGTCGCCCGGGACGAGCAGGAATTGTTTGCCCACACGAGTGTGCTGGCCGCGTACGCGGACGATGCCATCAACCTCGAACGCCAATTGCCTCAGTGGTTGACCGATAAACACTTGGCGGAACGACAGGAGGACATCGCTGCCCGGACCGGCGGCATCCTGAGCCGTTTCGAGGCCGTCGCGGCAAGCGACCCGTCGACGCTTGAGCAGGCAGACGCCGCCGGACGTCGTGTGTTGGCGGCAGCCATCGAGGCCGTACCCATACTCGACGACGGCCTCGCTGCCATGCGCGGGGCGATTGCGGCCTTGGAATCCGCCAACCCGGCAGCGGCACTTCCGGAGCAGAACCGGGCGAGCGCCGACGTCGCCCGGGCCATCGAGTTGTTCGCCGACGTCAAGAGCCTGATCGAGATCGCCTACGGGGCCCAACAGGGCGTTGTCTCGTTGCTCACACCGGGCGAAGAGCCGGATGACGAGTCGCTGACCACGGCCGACCGGGTGGCCCGCGCCGGCAAACTCACGGCCGACAACCAGCGGCGCATCGGCCGGTTGAAGGATCTGCTCGAGGAAGAGGCTGCGGCGGCTACGGAGGCGGCTGACCAGGACGAGCAAACCCGCGATGCCGTGCAGCAACGCTACGGACTGGCTGAGGACCTGCGGGTTCGCGCCGGGGAAAGCCTCGACAGGCTGGCTTCCAGCCTGGACGACGGCGCCGTTGGCGATGCCCGCGCGAGCGCCGCCGAGACTCTCGGGCACCTGCAGGGTTTGCGTCGCCTGTTCTTTTCCATCGTCGAGCACGTGGCCGCATTGCTTGCGGACCAGGCAGAGACGCACGACCGGACGGCGACACTCCAGGCCGAGTCGTCGGCCGCGATGGGCGACGAGTTCGCGCCGGCGGTCGGGATGGCCGCCGACCGCCAAGACCGCCACGCCCAGGTCGGCGACCAATTGGCCGCTGCCCTGGCGCAGCAGGCGGATGCCGCGAGCGCACAACCAAACGCCGGCGGCGCACCCACGGCATCGGTTGATCCGGCGGTCGGCGAACGGCTTGCCCTAGCCGCGGAAGAAGTCCGCAAGGCCGGTGGCCGCATGCTAAGCGCTGCTACCATGCTGGCCGACGGCGCTCGCCGGGCCACGACCATGTCGCCGGACTTGGAGCCCGCGTTGGAAGACCAATTGGCCGCCATGGAGCACCTCGAGAACGCCCTCAGGGAATTGGTGCCACCGCAACCGCGCCAGCAGCAGCAAGAAGGTGACCGACAGCAGGATGAAGGACAACAGGCGCAGCCGCAGCCGGGCGAAGACGAGCAGATGTCCCAACGACAGGCGCTGAAGCGGTTGCAGGCCATCCGGGACCGGGAAGCCGAGCGCCAGCGTCGGCGCGCCGCACAGTCCCTTGAGGAGCCCGTGGAGAAGGACTGGTGAGTCCATGATACGGATTGTTGGATGGCGAGGGCGGCGCGTTGGAGCGCGCCGCACAGTCCTCGGAGGAGCCCGTGGAGAAGGACTGGTGAACGCCCGGTCCGCGTTGGCGGCGTTGATGCTGTCGACCATCGCCCAAGCGGCACCGGCTGCGACGTTGTCGCTATCCGTGGAGTCGCAGGCGATCCACGCCGACATGCCGTTCACGCTTATCCTCGAAGCGAAGGGCTTCGAAGAGGAACCCACGCCAACGCCGCCCGACCTCGCCATTGAAGGCTGCGAGGTCACCTACCTCGGGGTCAGCCCCAACGTCTCGTCGAGTATCCAGATCATCAACGGACGCCGATCCGAGTGGCGCGAGGTCACCTTCGTCTACCGGTGGCGGGTGCAGGCAGGCGAATCGGGGCGCTACACCATCCCGCCGTTGCGAGTGGAACAGGCCGGGGTCGAAGCGAACAGCCGGAGTGCGTCGTTCGAGGCCGACGAAGTGCCCGCGACAGACGATATGAGCGTGCGGATGCAGTTGCCCGAGCGCCCGTTGTGGGTGGGCGAGACGTTCGATGTCTCGGTGGAATGGCTGCTGGGCCGAGACGTCAAGGACTATCAGTTCTCGGTGCCCTTGTTCAATCTGGACGGCGCGGAGGTCGCACCGGGGCCGCCGGCTCCAACCGGGCGCTCGGTCTCGTTCAACGCGGGGGCGCGGCAGGTCGAACTGCCGCTGTCCCAGTCGACGATCCTGGAGGAGCGCAACACCCGGCTCTCCTTCGACGCGCGCGTGACCTTGAATCGAGCCGGTACCGTGGACTTGCCGCCGGTGCGCGTCGTCGCGCAACTGCGGTCGGGTGCCGCTCGCGACAGCTGGGGCTTCCGGCGTTCGACCTACGGGCTGTTCCGCGCCGAAGGGGCGCCCCGTCGGCTCACGGTCCGGCCGCTCCCGGTGGCGGGTCGACCCCCGACCTTCGTGAATGCCATCGGCGGCGGTTTCGCGATCGACGTGCAGGCAAGCCGCACGGTGGTCTCGGTGGGCGAACCGGTGGAGCTCACTGTCCGGCTGCGCGGCGACGGACCGCTAACCGGGTTGAGCCTGCCGCCCCTGGACGGTCCCGGTGGTTTGCTTGCAGCTCATTTCAGCGTGCCCGAAGGCAGCGTCGCCGGCGCGGTCGACGAGGAGACCAACAGCAAGCTATTCGTGTTCACGGTGCGGGTGAAGAGTGCCGAGGTGCGCGAAATCCCGCCCATCGCGTTCTCCTACTTCGACCCATCCACCGGCGAGTACCGAACCGTGACCAGCGAGCCGGTCGCCCTGTCGGTTGGTGCCGGGCATCTGGTAGGGGTTGCCGACGTCGTGGCAGCGCCGACGGTCATCAGCCAGGCCACGCGCGGAGACCGACCAGACGGCGGTGCGGCCATTGCGACGTTGGTCGGTGCGGACATGTCGTTGAGCACACCGGCGGCAACACTTGCCATGCCTTGGGGAACACGAGACTCCCGTTTGCTGCTCGGCGTCCTCTACGGCGCGCCGATGATCGCCGCGTTGGTCGGGTTCGCCTTGGCATTCAGCGGCGGGCGACGGACTCGAAACCGGACGGTTCGGCGAGCCTTGCGTGCCTTGGAGAAGGCCCTTGATGCCGGACAGCCGGCGCGCCAGGCAGCGCCGGGGATCGTTGCGGCACTACGCCGGTTGGCGGATGTCTCCGGCAACGACCCGCGTGAGACGAGCGGCATCGTGGAACGACTCGAGACCCGCGCGTTCGATCCGACCGCGGAGGATCAGACCGTGCCCGGTGAGATGGCTGCGGAACTGCGTCGGGTCGCCCGTGAATGGGCACGACGGCCCCAAGCGCCCACTTCTGCCAAGGCATCGGCTGCGGTCGTTTCGCTGGTCGCATTGGCTGTTCTGATTGAATCTCCTGAATCCCTGGCGTCCGGGGTAGCTCCCGAGGCCATCGAGGAAGCGCGGGGCCTGTACCGGGCCGCCATCGAGGAGTCCGACCGCCTACGCCGGGTTCGCCTGTTCGCGAGTGCCGAGCGGGCGTTCCGTCCGCTGGCAGCCGCGAATGTCGACGCTCCCGAGTTGCAGGTGGATTGGGGCAACGCCGCGCTGGGCATGCAGGATGCTGGACGTGCCGTGCTTGCCTATCGTCGCGCGCTGAGCACTGCACCCGACAACGAGCGGGCGCTCGCCAACCTGACTTGGGTGCGGGACCGGTTGCCGGTCTGGTTGCCACGTCCGGCCGCCGACGGCGCCTTGGACTCGCTCCTGTTCTGGCGTGATCGCTTCTCCGTTTCCCAACTTCACCTGCTCGGCGGCGCGGCGTTCGCCGTCGGCGTGTTGCTGTTGACTCCGTGGCCCCGCCGCCCGAGATGGCTGGGCGTCGTCGGCGTGCCAGCGCTTGCCGTATGGATTGTGGCGGCGGGATCGGCGGTCCTGACGGGTGACGCCGCAGACGACGCCGTCGTGATCACCGACGGCGTAGCGCTGCGGTCCGCTGATAGCACAGGGGCGTCGCCCACCTTCGCCAATCCCCTGCCGGCCGGAACCGAGGTCGGCATCGTGGAGGTGCGCGACGCTTGGGTTCGCGTGGCCTTGGCGGACGGCACCCGCGGCTGGTTGTCCGCAAGCTCGGTGGAGGCCGTGGTGCTTCCCGTCACGCCTGACGTGACGACCAGCTACTAGCCACGCACTGCTTCGAAATAGGTCTGCGCGGACTCGAGGTGCGCATCCACGTCGCTGCCGTGGCCGACGTAGTGGGTGACGATGGCAAGATGCGTGCAGCCGAGGTCGCGCCAACGGTCGTGGTGACGCTTCCACCTCTCCGGGTCGCCGCCACGCGTCTGCGCCTGGGCCTGGATGCCGAATCCTTCCCAAGGATGTCCCGCCGCTTCCCGGGCTTCCCGGATGGTCTGCAAAGCCCGCCGCGACTGCTCGTTCGGACCGCCGATCGGCACCCAGCCGTCACCCAGTCGACCACACCGCTTGAGTAGCGCCGGCGCGCCGCCCCCGAACCAGATGGGCACCGACTGCGTTGGCCTCGGAAGAATGTTGGCCTTCGGTACGGTGTGGAATTCCCCTCGAAAATCCACGACATCCTCCGTCCACAGCCGCCGCAGCAATTCGACCTGCTCGGCCTGCCGGGCACCACGCCGCGCGAACGGCACGTCGAGCGCCTCGTACTCCACCTCGTTCCAACCCGTGCCGATGCCGAGCCGGAAACGGTTGCCGGACAGGATCGCAAGCTGGGCGGCCTGCTTGGCGATCAGGGCCGTCTGGCGCTGAGGGAGGATCATCACGCAGGAGCAGAACCCGATCTCCCGGGTCGCTGCCGCCATGAACGAGAACAGCGTGAAGGGCTCGTGGAACGCCACGTCCTTGTCGTACGGTCCGCTCCAGCCCCCGGGCCGGTCGGGGTCCGCGCCGAGCACATGGTCGTAGGTCAGGATGTGGTCGGCACCGAGCGCCTCCGCACCTTGGGCGTAGTCGCGGATGGCGACGGGATCGGTGCCGGTCTCGTTGTGAGGAAATACGACGCCGAGTTTCATTCGCGCTCCTGGTCCGGCTGATGCTGAACGATGATAGCCGCCCCAAGCCTTGAAACTCGATGGTCACGTTCGTAGGGGACGGGCTTGTCTTGCGCCAGGCGAAGCCTGGTGAAGGGGGATGCCA
>JAPPND010000161.1 GCA_028818795.1 Gammaproteobacteria bacterium
CGGGCGCGCCCTCGCCGTCTGGCCCCAGCCCCCACCGCCCTAGGACTCCGCGCCCATCAACGGCGCTTGCGCGCCGTTGCCGCGGCGCAGACCTCCTAGGCCCGTCCCCTGTACGGTCCGGTTTCTCGCCGGCTCACATCTCCCAGTTGACCTCCGCAAACAGCACCTGGCCGCGGGCGTCGTAGCGCGTCAGATCGTAGGGACGTCCTCCCCACGGGGTGGCTGGCGGGTCGGCATCGAACAGGTTGCGTCCGCCGCCGCGGAGCTTGAGACCGTTCTCGAAACGATAGCTCAAGGTGAGATCAACGGTGGTGTACGAGTCGACGGTCATTGACGGCCGCGCGACGTAGAGGCGTTCGCAACGCCCAACCACCACTAGGCAGGTACCGGTCCGGTCGTTCTCGTAGCTCGGCGTATAGCGCACGAACAGATCCGCGGCGTATCTGCCGGACGACCAGGCCAGTGATCCCACCACGCCGTATTCGTTGCTCCCCCACGCTGTGCCCACGCGGTTTGCCGGTGCTGCTCCCGGGATGATCGTGAAGTGTTCGTCGAGCACCCGCGTGTAGGTGAGCCGCGGCCTGAACACGCCGAAGTCGTTGACGAAGCGGTACTCCAGTTCGGTCGTGAGTATCTCGCTGACCTTTTCTGACAGGTTGATATACCTGGCGAATGCCTTGATCGCGTTGCCTTCCGCGTCGCGCTCGATGATCGAAGGAAGCGTGAACGCAACTTCCGGATCGGAGAAGAGGAGGTTGTAGGAAAACTCGATCTTGTCCGTGAAGTCGACGTTCGACCAGTGCACGGTCCAACGTAAACCGGGCACGGCATCGGGCGTCCAATCGAAACTCACCGAGTAGGTGTCTGCGGTTTCCGGGCGCAAGTCGTCCCCGACGCCGTAGATCGTCGCTCTGCGGACTGGACACCCGAAGGCGAGACAGACCGGGCCGCCCGGAACATCGTAGGGATCCTGCACGTAGACCGTGTCTTCCCGGGGCTCCACGATGTGGAAGGTATCGCTGAACACCGGCGGGCGAAACGACTCCGCCCAGGATGCCCGGATCGCCAGGTTCTCCGTTGGCTCGTATCGCACGCCTATCCGGGGGCTGGTGTGCGTGTGGGTCAGCGTGACGATATTGGGCTCGCCCACATGCGTCCAAATACCGCTCTGGCGGACCCGGGTAACGCCGCCAACCGCACCGGTTGCGTCGTAGGTGTCATGCCGCGCCTGCACGTTCAGCAATAGGGAATGCAGCCACGGCCGAGCGTTGCCCTCGCCAACCAAGGGGAACGCGAATTCCACGGAATAGGCCGTGAGGTCGCGTTTGGGCTTTTCCACCCCGAAGATTACTTCCAGGCCTTTGGTCTCGAGGCGCCCCGCCTGGTCGGAATAGTCCTGCTGGATGAGGCGGATGCGTTCTTCGCGCGTGTGGATGCCCGCTGCGTAGCCGACTCGGCCACCCGGCAACGCGAACAACTGGCCGCGCACGAGCAAGTCGTAGGTACTCGTCTCGGTGGCGCCCCGATGCGGCCCGATCCAGGACGATGCGAGTTGGCCGAGATTGGCACTTTGGGCCGACCCGTCGCCGAATAGGTTGATCGCCACGGCGGGGTCGGAACTGGCCAGCACTTCCTCCACTCTCCCTTTCGACGGAGCGCCATCGGCCAACCAATTGGGTCTGACGTAAGCCACTTGCCAGCCGAAGTTCTCCGATTCCGAGCTTCCCGTCCGAAGTTCCAACTGGTGGTCGTCCGCGAAGTCCCACATGAACCCGGCGTTGATGGTGCGCTGTTCGTTCCTGGATTCGTGATAGGCACCGGGCAGCAGGCCGGCCTCCACCTCCACTTCGGGCAGGTAGTTCACCACGACGTCCTGGCCGAAGGGGTTGTGGGCATTGCTTGCCGGCACGGTGTAGCCGCTCAAGTCGGTTCGGTATTCCTGGTAGGCCTCGTGCTCGGAGTAGAGGACATCCGCGAAGACCCGGAAGTGTTCGGTGATAGATTGCTCGACGAACATCGTCAGCGACGTATTGCTGGCGTCTTCGCCGTTTTGCGGCGGCACGTAGTCGACGGGCATGATTTCCGTCGTGAAGTCGTCGACGGTTGCGCCCTCGCCGCTGTGGCCGGTGGGAAGCTGAAGCCTGTCGCCGCAAGGGTAGCTTCCCCACGAGAATTGGCAGATCCTACGCACCACGCCGGGCTGGCCCTTGGTGGTGTCGCGGTCGTCGAACTCCGGACCGAACAAGCTGCGGTTGTCGTTGGTGGTCCAGCCGGTCTTGGCGTTCATGATGGGATCCTGCGACGTTCGCTGCAGTGTTCCCGTCACCTGGCCCGTTCCCCAACCGTAGCCGCCCAGAACGCTGGCGGTCGTTCTGTCGGCGCCGGTTGAGCTGATGTCCTAGCGGACCTTCACCTCGAGGCCGGTGTAGTTCTTCTTGGTGATGAAGTTGATCACGCCGCCGATGGCGTCCGCGCCGTACACTGCCGAGCCGCCGTCCAACTGCACGTCGACCCGTTCAATGGCCGAGAACGGCACGTTCAGGAGGTTGGCGTAGCCTTCCTCGTCCCCCGCCCGGCCTGCGACACGCCGCCCGTTTATCAGAACCAGCGTATTGGCGGAGCCCAAGGCGCGCAGGTTCGCCGTCGAAGTGCCGAACCCCGTGATGACCTCGAACAGAATGAGGCCCGTCAAGGAGTTGTCGACGTTCCTTGGGTTCTTGTCCACATCGCTCGGCGCGAGGGCGTTGCTGTCGATGGCGGAGGTCTGCTGCGTAATCGAATGATAGGCCCAAGGCAGCGTGCGCATCAGTTCCTCGACGCTCGACACGCCCCGGGCTTCGAAATCCTCGATGGTGAGGCTATAGACGAAGGCCGTGGGGTCGCCCTTGGGCAGCCGAGAGCCGGTTACTACTATGGTTTCGACGTCATCCGCTTCGTCCACGGCCTCCGGCGTCGAGTCGCCGTCGGCGTCTACTTCGTCCGTATCGGTGTCTTGGCCCCATGCTGGGGCCGTCAAAATCAGGGTAGCGGTCGCGAGTTTACGACCTGAGATTGCGAGTACCATGTCAAACCCTCCCCGTGACATGCGTCGAAACGTGGCGGGAATCGACATCGTATTTTGCTAACCATGTTCCGATCATGACCGAAAGGGCCCGGAAGTCAAGGAAGGTGTCGGCGCGGGCGGCGGTCGCCTGCCTGCACCTCGGGGTGTTGCTTGCCTGGGCCGACGAGATCGAAACGATCACCGTGGTGGGCACCACGCCCGCCAGCGACAAGGATCTGGACGTCCGGGACTTTCCCGGGACCATCCAGACGGTCCACGCCGACGACTTGGAGAGAAACGGTAGTTGGGACATTCCGGGCTACCTGTTGCGTTACGCCCGCGGCGTCCACATCAACTCGGCTCAGGGAAACCCGCTGCAGTCCGATCTCTACTACCGGGGCTACGGGGCGTCGCCGTTGCTCGGCCTTCCCATGGGTCTCAGCGTCTACCAGGACGGCGTGCGTCTCAACGAGCCATTGGGGGACGCGGTCAACTGGGACCTGATTCCGACCCGGGCCATTGCCGCCATGAGCTTGCTTGGCGGCTCGAATCCCTTGTACGGGCTCAACACGCTGGGCGGGTCCATCGTGCTCGCCATGAAGAACGGCTTCGACCACGCCGGACACGCCGTCGCCGTCGAAGGGGGTTCGCACGGGCGGCTCATCGGCAGCGTCGAAAGCGGTGCCAACAATGGGTCGATGGCCTACTACGTGAATGCGAACCGGTTTCGGGAGGACGGCTGGCGCGACCTGTCGCCGTCCTTTTCGGAAGTCCTTTACGGCAACGTCGGCTGGCGCGGCGGGGGACGCACGCTCCGCATCGACCACCTTCGGGGCACGTCGGATCTCACCGGCAACGGCCTGTCTCCCATGGGCTTGCTGGCCCGCGACCGTGGCGCGATCTTCACCGCGCCGGACATCACCGAGAACGACTCCGAACTTTGGAGAATCGGGGGAACCACGGTTCTGGGTAGGAACGCCACGCTTGCGGTGCATGTGCACGTTCGGGAAAACAACACCGCGTCCTTCAACGGCGACGGCATGGAGGAAGACGACATCGACGAGTTGATCGATGGGTTCGGCGGCAGCGAAGCCCTGTCAGCGGCCCTGCCAAGCGGCTGCCGGGACGAACAGATACTCGACTTCGCCGGTGCCGACGACGACGCCTTCGAGGAAGCCGTCGCGGAAACGGGCTGCGCGGCCGTCAACAACCTGAGTGTCCGAGGCCAGGACTCCCAGGGCGGCGTGGTCGAACTACGTCTCTCGGCCGACTTCATGGGCAGCGAACACGACGTCAACGCGGGGATTGGCTACTACCTGGGTAACAGCGGCTTCGACTCCCGCGTGCAGTTCGCCCTGCTCGATCCCGCTTTGCGATCCACCGTCGCCCCGGACGCGGTGACGGGCGGTTTCGCCGACGAACGGACCGACATCGCCACCGGTGTCCGGCGATTGCATGTCTACCTGCGCGACGGCTTTTCGCTCGACGATTCCTGGGTCGTGAATTTGGCCGGCTTCTTCCACGACAGCGAAGTGAGTCTCCGGGATCGCACCGGGGAGCAGCCGCAATTGAACGGCGCGCACGGCTTTACCGGCTTCAACTGGAGCGCGGGCGTCGTCCGCCGATGGGACAGGCGGGACCTGTTTGGCTCGTACAGCCAGTCGAGCCGGTTGCCGACGCCGATCGAACTGGCCTGCAGCGAAGCGCTGGCACGCAATCCCGAGACGGGGGAGATGGAAGAATGTCGTCTCCCCAACGCCTTTCTCGCGGATCCGCCGCTCGAGGAGGTTGTGGCGAGGAGCGTCGAACTGGGCGCGCGAGGCACGAACCGGGCGGGTTGGCATTGGTCGATGGGGATGTTCCACGCCTACAACGACAACGACATCATCTGGCAGACCGGCGCGACCCGGGCCCACGGGCTGTTCAGGAACGTCGATGGCACCCGTCGGCGGGGCGTGGAGGCATCGATCGCCAAGGCCGGCGGGACGTGGCGTTGGCAACTCGACTACAGCTACGTCGTCGCCACCTTCGACGACGACTTCGACGTGCTGAGCCCGAACCATCCAGCCAACGAGACAGCCGACGACGACGCGGACGACGAGTCCCCGGCGACCCGGCCGGTGGAACGGGGTGACCGCATCCCCGGCATCCCGGCGCACCTGCTCAAGGCGAACCTGGCCTGGTCCCTTACCGAGCGTGTCACCATCGGCACGGACATGATCGCCGTTTCAGGCAGCCATCTCCGAGGCGACGAGTCCAACGAACTCAACGAGCTCGACGGCTATGCGGTGGTCAACATGCGAGCGAACTATCGGACGGATCGGTTCGAAGCATTCCTGCTCGTGGAGAACCTGTTCGACGGCAGCTACGAGAACTTCGGGGTGATCGGCGAGGAGCCGGACGAAGTCGTCGGCTTGGACGACATCGGCGACGACCCCCGCTTCCTCGGTCCCGGGGCGCCTAGGTCGATTCGTCTAGGCGTGAAATTGGGGTTCTGACGGGCTCGCGTTCAGTGCCTCAGCGGCCCACTGCCGCCCTCGGCGTGCGGCACATCGGTCTCGTGGCCCTTGGGAAGGAATGGCGTGTCCGCTCCGCGACGCGGACCCCTGTGGGCTATGGCAGAAAAAGCGGCGTATCCGTTGTGCCCTGGACCACGTAGCTCTCTACAGGGTCCACCGCGATACAACGGACGGACTCGCCCCCAGACATCTGAAACAACAAACTCTTCGTTTCGTCGAATCGACAGCTCAGCACTCTCCCACCAATGAGCTTAAGAATGGAGAACGATGGTTCCGCCCGGTGCCTGTAGTCCGCGCTCACCAAGACTTTGGTACCGTCGTCCCACACTATCTCGACCTCTGTCACGATTTGAACAGATAGGGCGTACAACTCGAGACAAATCGAGTATTCGTGCATAGAAATGCACTGCACGAATACAGGACTGGCTGTTAGCACGTGGTTTATCTTGGAAGCGGTCTCAAGCAGCGTCACACGGAGACCTCAGATCAAGGGAACTCAATGGGAAACTAGGAGGCCGCGTCTAGGGCAACACCGCGCCATCTGGTCGGAGCAACTTGAACATTGCTCTCATTCTCTTGTCCTTGGAAGCTAGCGCACCCTGCAGTACGCCAAGAACGACATACTGCATGTCGATCACGTCATGCTGAAACTTCTCGCGCTGCTTGGTGGTGAGCTTCTCGGGAGCCAATTGGCCGTGTTTCTCCAACAACTCAAGCGCGTAGAGGAGGGTCACCTGCGTCCAGCGGTAGAGCGCCCACTCCGGGCCGAAGGCGCCGGTCTGCGCGATCTGCATTAGGAATCGCGCACCCGGCGGTGCGTAGGCCCCGCCACAGAGTACCTCCGCAAAAAACTTGACGATGAAGTCCCTGTCTTGCGCAACTTCTTGCCTGGCCAAACCGTACGCCTTCTTGCGCTGCTCAGTAGAGCCGTTGGAAGTCCCCTGAATGTGGCCATGGAGTGTGTTGGCCTTCTCGATGAGCGCATCGACCTCCTGATCGAACTCGATCTCGGTGAGCGCCAATGCGTCTCGTCTCGCCTTGGTCAGGTCATCGAATTGTGCGCCGAAGAAGGCGTCGAGGTCCAAACCTTGGACGAGATTCTCAGAGGGTTGACCAGCGCAAACTAGGTCGTGGATCTCCTTTCGAAATAGCTCGCCGACGTTTGAGACGACGTAGACGCCGCCATTGCCTCTCAGTTCGCGGAGTTTCGAAAGACAGGACTGACGGGCAGATGGGTTGGTGGAAGCAACCTCGAAGAAGAAAGCGTCCGGAAAGAGCAAGCTCCAGTTGCGCTGGATCTCGGAGAGGGAACCGGCTGCTTGTACGTAGCTCTTGTCGACGATGATCGGTGTGGGCGTTGTGGAGTTCGATGCGGAAACGGGTGGCGCTCGCCACGGCATCGGAGGGGCTGTCCCTGCCGCACGGTGGAGCGCGCCTAGCATGCGTATCAGGCGGTCGATCGTAAAACGGCCAAGGTTGGCGTTGCGGACCCGCGAATAGTCGGCTGCGGCGAAGCCCGTCGCTTCGCCTGCCTTGCGCACCGTTAGGCCGCTATCGTCTAGAGCAGAGATAATGTCGGCAGCCAAGATCGCTTTGGCATGTTTGAGGTCTGCATCAGGATCTCCCAAGTCCCGGAAGACGTTTCCGGTCCCTTCGACGAGTACGAATTCAGGTTCTTCGATCATCTTCCAGCTCCTTTCTGAGGCGACTCATACGCGCCTTGATGAGGTCGATCTCGGGTTTTGGCGTCCGCGTTCCCGTTTTTGACTTCTTTTGGAACGCGTGGACTACCCAAAGTGACCCGGATAGCTCGGTGACGTATACGACGCGCCATGCATCGGTTTGGTACCGAACGGCGATCTCCATGACACCCGAGCCCAATCCCTTCATCGGTTTCGCCACATCGGCCTTGCTACCGCGTGCCGCGATGGTCAAGGCCGTGCTGATGCGGTCCCGAACCGGAGGCGGGAAGGCGCTGTAGGCGCGCTGCGCAGCTCTGATCCATCCGATTGGCCGCGCACCTTGCTCCATAGGGAATGCACGTTGTCATATTTGCCTACACCAGTCAAACGTCTTCCTGTAGGAGCTGTCAGTGCCGAAGGGCAGTCGAGAGCTCGCGGGTTGACGAGCGTTTCATGAGGTAGATCTGCGAGCGAGCCGGGCGTTGGGGAGTCGAATCACACGTTGGTGTATTCCGAATTGGACGACGCTACGTTCCGAATTGGACGGACTTGAACTCCGAAATAGACGAGCATCGGCACCGCATGGGGATGCCCGACGCCCCATGCCCCACCGTGCGGGCAAGCCGATCCGGTCGCGCCGTGGCTCTTCGCCCTGCCGATCAACGCTTGGAGTAGCTGGAAAGCGCAGTTGCGCTGTCAGCTTTGCCGCTGGGGCAGGCGGCTAGTCTCCCGACAGCACCGCCTCGACTTCCTGGAGCAGTACCTCGTTCCTCACGGGCTTCTGCAGCACCCGGTTGGCGGCGCCGGTCTCGGCGAAGCTCTCGGCCAGTCCGGGACGCTGGTGCATGGCCCCGCCGGACAAGGCGATGATGCCGATGTCCGGATTGGTCTTCTTCAGTTCTTCGAGAATCTCGAGCGCCGTCATTCCGGGCATGTTGACGTCGGTGATGATGGCGTCGGGGTTTTCCTTCACTAGGGCAAGCGCGGCGTCGTTGGATGGTGCTTCGAGAACGTGATAGCCGTTGCTCCGGAGCAGAAGGGCCAGGGCGTATCGCACGATGGCATCGTCGTCGGCCAGCAATAGGGTCGCCATGGATCTAGCCCTCCTTCGCGACGTTGGGAATGAGCAGTTCGAAGGTGGCGCCCTCGCCGGATTCGGACTCCACGGCGGCGTCGCCGCCCCAACCGCGCGCAAGGTTGTAGACCACTGATAGCCCGAGGCCGATGGCGTCGGCGTCGGCCTTGGTCGTGAAGAAGGCATCGAAGGCATGTTGCTTCACGTCTGTCGACATGCCAGGGCCGTTGTCGGCCACGGTGATCCGGACGTAGCCGCCGGGCACCATGCCGCGCGCCCGGGCATCGTCTCTACCCATATCGACGGTTTCGATGGCCAGCACGATCTTGCCCGCATGTTCCATCGCTTCCGCCGCGTTGGTGACGAGGTTGTTCAAGGCTTCGTCGAGTTCCACCCGGTTGACGCGTATCTCGCCGCGGCGCGTACCCACGCGCACATCGACCTCAATGTTCGGCCCCACGTTCCGCCTCGCCCGGGCGGCGACCTCGCCGAGGTAGCCCCAGGGTTCGATGTCGTCGGTCTCGCGGCTCCCGCCCGGTGCCAGCGCCAGCGCGTTCTTGACGATCTCGGCGCCTCTCTCGGCCGCCTTAAGCGCCTGGGTCATTTCCGCCTTGCGTTCCTGCTCGGACACGTGGTCGCGATCCAGGGAGAACTGGGCGAGGGTGATGACCGGCTGTAGCACGTTGTTGAGTTCGTGCGAGAGGCCGCCGGCGAGCGTGCCCATGGCCGCCATCTTGTAGCCTTCCCGGAGTTGCTCCTCCATCTCGCGACGCCCGGTGATGGCGTCCTCGAGATCGGCGACGGTCTGTTCCAACTCGCCGTTCAACTGCGCGCTCTCGCGCCAACGGCGCCAGGCGAACCAGGCGGCGACGAGCATCAGGGCCGGAACGGCCGCGACGATCTCGTCGAGATTCCAGCCCTCCTCGTCGCGGGTCAGGTTGAACACGACCTCGACCAGGTCGACGACGGCGAACAGGAAGGCGATCAGGACCAGGGCGACGGCGCCGATGATCAGATCCTTGGCGGATGCACTCATGCGATTTCTCGGTTGTGGGCAATGTCAAACGGGGCCGACACTGTCCCCTACCCCAAACCGAGAACTTTCCGCGACGACGTCCTTGCTGCACTCTATCGCCTCCATCTAACACGGACAACTGACATGGGGACCATCGTCGCGATCGGTGGCGGCAACATTCGCAGGCTCGAAACCGAACCCATCGACCGTGAGATCATCGCCCTGACGAACTCGTCCAGACCCCGGGCGTTGTTCGTTCCGACCGCAAGCGGCGACTCCGCGACGTATTGCAGGCATTTCCACCGCGCCTACCGCGAGACGTATGGCTGTGTCACCGACGAGCTGCTACTGCTTGGCCGGACACCGGATTCGGCGGTGGTCCGCGACAAGATCGAGCGTGCCGACATCGTCTACGTGGGCGGCGGCAATACCCTCAAGATGATGCGTCGATGGCGCCGTCTAGGCGTCGATGAGCTAATGCGCGACGCCTTCGACCGGGGTACGGTACTTTGCGGGGTCAGTGCCGGCGCGATCTGCTGGTTCGAACGGGGCCATAGCGACTCCATGGCCTACTACGATCGTGACCATTGGGCCTACATCGCGGTGACCGGCTTGGGTCTCGTTGAGGGGATGGTCTGCCCGCACTACAACGGGCGAACTTACGGCGTTCCCCGCCGCCGCGACTTTCGCGCCATGATGGAACGCAAGGGCGGGCGAGGGCTTGGCATCGACAACCACTGCGCGGTCGTGTTCAAAGTCACGGGCTATCGTGTGCTGAGGACCAAACCAAGGGTCGGTGCGCATGCGTTGTCGGTCAACCGAGGTGAATTGGTCGAGCGCAAACTCGGCGTCGAAGCGCACTACCTTCCGATTGACTCGATGCACGGGCCAAGGGCTTGACCAAGCCCGAGCTCGACGGATACCCGCTTGCCGCACCCCACGCATCGACCGCTGATCGCGGACGCGAACTTCCTGCGCCTGTGGTTCGCGGGCGCATTTGCGGCTACGGCCCGGTGGCTAGAGATGTTGGCCGTGGGCATCTTCGTCTTCGAGGTGACCGCGTCCGCGGCACTGGTGGCAGCAACGCTGATGTTGCGCATGCTGCCGATGGGCCTGTTCGGCGTGTTCGGCGGCGAGGTCGCCAACCGCTTCGACCGCAAGCGGATCCTCTTGACCACGCTCGTCCTCATGTTCTGCGTCGCGGTGGCCGTCGGAAGCCTCGCCTACTTCGACCGTCTTGCCGTTTGGCAGGTCGGTCTCGCTGCCTTCGTCGCCGGACTCGCCTGGGTGGTCGACTTCCCGGTGCGGCGCACGCTACTTGCCGACGCCGTCGGCAGTGCTCGGCTTGGGCCCGCGATGAGCCTCGATACCGTCGCCAGTTCAGGAACGCGGATGGTCGGTCCGCTGTTGGGTGGCACCCTTTACGCCGTGGCCGGGATGGCCGGGGCGTTCCTGCTCAGCGCAGCGGCCTACGCGCTCGCGTTTTTCATTCTCATCGGCCTGCCACCCATCGCCGGACATGGGACGGTCATCGGGGGCAAGGTCGCCCACCGCATTCGGGACGGCTTGCGGATCCTGCGCCGGGTGCCCGTGCTGCAGGGCGTTCTCGCGGTGACCGTGGTGTTCAACGTGTGGGGGTTCCCAATCATATCCATGGTGCCGGTGATCGGTGCCGACGTGCTATTCCTGGTACCGTTCGAAGTGGGTGTCCTCGCGAGCATGGAGGGCCTCGGCTCGCTGCTCGGCGCGCTGGCACTGGCGGCTTTCGCGCGGCATCGGCAATACCGTTTGCTCTACTTCTTCGGGGTACTCACCTACCTGGTAGCCGCGACCGTGTTCGCGCACTCCGTGGTGCCCGTTCTCTCTGGCGCATTGCTGCTGCTTCTCGGCATCTCCATGGCGGCGTTCGCGGCCATGCAGAGCGCACTCGTGCTCCTCAACACGCCGCTCGAGAACCGGCGGCAGATGATGGGGATCCTTTCCGTGTGCATCGGCAGCGGTCCCATCGGTCTGGCCCACCTCGGCCTGCTCGCTTCCTGGTTCGGCGCCAGCACGGCCTGCACCATCGTGGCGGTCGAAGGTTTGGCAGTCCTGGCGGTTGTGGCCATGAAATGGCGGGGGCTAATTGCCCGACAGCCGGAAACGTGATGATTGGGGCGTTTGGCTGGTAGGGACACGAATGCCTATCCGCTAGAAAGGTCAACATCGTCGTCCAACGGAATGAAGAGGCACTGCCGGGGCTTGCCGTCCACCGCACGGCTGGTATGGCCCTCACCGTGGGTGTCTTCCGCGAGCAGGATGTCGCCCGGGCCAAGGCGCCGTACGGTGCCGTCGCCAACCCCGATGTCCACGGCGCCGGAGAGGTTCACGACGAATTGCCGGCGCGGCGCGTTGTGGAAGTCCAGATCGTAGTCGCCGCCGACTTCGCGGAACATGACCCCCGGCCCGCGGATCAGTTCCGATATCCGGCCGATGGGACCGGTGTCCGCGAGCGGGATCGTCACGTCCTCGAAGTGGGAGCGTCCATCGTCTCCCGTGTAGACCCGAACGACCTGCATCTCGCTCCTCTATTTTCCCGGCTTGTGGTCGGGGTCGACTCGTAATGTATGCTCGACGAGGAACGACTCCAGGATCAAGCAACAATGGCAATCGACTTTACTTTCCCCGACGAGGTGGAGGACGCGCGACTACTGGTCAAGCGCTTCATGGGCGACGTCGCCCGGCCCAGGATGGCGGAATTGTCGAGCCGCCGGGCATCGGGCGACGAGTGGCGACAGGCCATCAAGGACTTGCGCCAGACAGCGCGGGACCAAGGTCTCTGGGTGCCGCACATGCCGGAGGAGTGGGGCGGCATGGGCCTCGGCGTGACGGCCGTGGCAGCGATGTCGGCGGAAGCCGTGAAGACCAACATGGGCCCTTATCTCATCAACTGCCAGGCGCCGGACGAGGGCAACATGCACACCCTGTTGCACTTCGGCACGGACGAGCAGAAGGACAAGTGGCTCAAGCCACTCTGCGAAGGAACCATGCGTTCGTGCTTCTCCATGACCGAGCCGGAAGTCGCGGGCTCCGACCCGACCCAGATCCAGACATCGGCGGTCCGCGACGGGGACGAGTGGGTCATCAACGGCCACAAATGGTTCACATCCGGCGCCCACGGTGCCGACTTCGCCATCGTCATCGCCAAGACGGACCCCGACGCCGAGATCGCCCAGGCGCGCAACAGCGCCTTCATCGTTCCGACCAGCACACCCGGCTTCGACATCGTGCGCGACATTTCGACCATGGGCGGGGGAGGTGGCCACCCGGAGATCCGCTACAACGACGTCCGTGTACCCCACGCCAACATGCTCGGGGAGCAGGGCGGTGGGCACAAACTCGGCCAGGTGCGACTCGGCCCGGCCCGGCTCGCCCATTGCATGCGCTGGCTCGGCACCATCGAGCAGGCCCTGGAGATGCTCGTCGACCGTGCGCAGAAGCGCTACGCCCACGGCTCGCTCTTGTCCGAAAAGCAGGGAATCCAGTGGATGATGGCGGAGAGCGCCCTCGAGCTTTATTCCTCGAAACTGATGGTCCTGCATGCGGCCTACAAGATCGAGAACGGCATGGACTTCCGCTCGGAAGTGTCGATGGCGAAGCACCATGTGGCCAACACCTTGTGGAAGACCGTCGACCGTGCGCTGCAGGTCCACGGTGCGCTGGGCTATTCGAACGATTCGCCCTTGGCGCAGATGCTGATCCAGGCACGCTGGTCGCGGATCGCCGACGGATCCGACGAGGTTCACCTGATGCGCATCGCCGAGATGGTCATGCGTTCCTACAATGAGACCGGCAGCGTCAACCACGCGGTCGGCGACCTGCCGCTGTAACGGGGGACACAGGCATGTTGATCGTCGACGACAACGGCGGGGTGCGCACTGTCGCGCTCAACCGGCCCGAGGTGCTGAACGCCTGGAACAATCAGCAGTACGACGAGGTGACCGACGCGCTGCTGGCGGCGGGGTACGACGACGCGTGTCGCGTGCTGGTGCTCACCGGAACCGGTCGGGCATTCAGCGCGGGCGCCGACCTGTCCGTCGCTGCGCGCGCGCCGGGCCCGCCGAAACACGGCATTCGAGGGTTCCTGAGAACCGTTGTGGACTTTCCCAAGCCGTTCGTGCTTGCCGTCAACGGTCTGGCGTCGGCCTAGGCGCGACGCTCACCGGCCTTGCCGACCTTGCCTACATGGCCGAGAGCGCGCGCTTGCGGGCGCCGTTTTCCGAACTCGGGCTGGTCGCCGAAGCCGGCAGCACGGTGACCTTCCCGGCGCTCATGGGTCGACAGAGGGCGATGTGGTTCCTGATGAGTTCGGAGTGGATGAGCGCCACCGAATGCAAGGCGGCCGGGCTCGTACTCGACATCTACCCGGACGACGGCTTTCTGGACAATGTGCACCAACAAGCCGCGAAACTCGCGGCGTTGCCGAGGGAATCCTTGGCCGAGGCCAAGCGGCTGATCACCGGACCCGGCCGGGAACACTTGAAAGTCGTGATCGAGACCGAGAACGCCACCATACGAAGACTGCAGGGAAGGCCGGCGAACCGGGAGGCCGTGACGGCGTTCCGGGAGAAACGGAAGCCCGACTTCTCGACGCTGTAGGGGCGACCCTGTCGCGCCCGCTAGGGCGCGCGGTCGCCCGCACCGGATGTCGCGCGGTTGTCGGGCAACGGGACGGGGCGAGCCCTCCCCTACCGTTCGTACTCCTTCCCGCAACGACCCCAAGGGTCGTCGCAGGAACGAGCGTGGCGAGTCCTACTTCGGCAGCTTGTTGGCGAAGTCGCCGCCGCGGAAGAAGGACATGTTGTCGAGGTCGACGTGGCGCTTGAATGCCGCGTTGATGTCCTCTGCTGTGAGTGCGGCGACGGCCGCTTCCCGCTTGGCGATGAACGACATGTCCCGGTCCAGGAACAGGTTGGAGTTCAGGATCGAGGCGACCGTCGAATCGCTTGACCGCTGGCGCTGGACGGCGTCGAGCCAGCCGCGCTTCGCGGCGTCGACCTCCTCGTCGGTGAATCCGTTTTCCAGGACCTTGGCGACTTCCTCCTTGAACGCTGCGACCACCTTGTCACCGTTCTCCGGCGCGAAGATGGCGTAGCCGTTGAAAGTGCCGACTTCGTCGATCGCGTTGGCACCGAACTGGGAGCCCACGCCGTAGGACAGCCCGTCCTGCTGGCGGATCCGGGTGGCCAGCCGGGAATTCAGGAACCCACCGCCGAGCATGTAGTTGCCGATCACCATCGCCGGGTAGTCCGGATGGTCGTCGCGCATCTGGATTCTCTGGAAGGCAAACATCACGGCGTTGGTCTTGTCGGGTGTCTCGATGTCCAGGATCTTCGCCGGGACTTCGACGTAGGGACGATCCACCCGGGCGTATTCCTCCTTGGCTTCCCAATCGCCGAAAGCCTTCTCGAGAACCGGGACGATCTCGTCGGGGTCGAAGTCGCCCACGATTGAGATCGTGCCGCCCTCCGCGCCGTAGAACGACGCCCAGAACTCCTTGGCCTGCTCGACGTTGACCTCCTTGTAGCGTTCGATCTGCTCGTCGAACGTCGGGGAGTAGAAGACGTGGCCCTTGCCGTATGCGGCGTTGACGTGCCGATTCAGGGCGTTCGAAGCGAGCGCCTGGGGATCCGAACGTTGCGACTCCATGCCCGCGAGGTTCTGTTCCCGCAGCAACTCGAACTCCTCGCCAGGAAACGAAGGTTCGCGAAGGACTTCCGCGGCCAGCCGAATGGCATCGGGCAGATTCTCGCGCACCGTGGTCGCCGACCCCCCGACCGAGAGTACGCCGCCGCTGACGCCGCCGGCGACCTTGAGACGAATCAACTCGTCGGTGATCTCCTGGCGCGAGCGCTTGGCGGTCCCGCGCATGAGCATCGACCCGGCCAGTGCAGCGGCCGTATCCCAGCCGTCGAGCGACGCCTCCGTACCGTGCCGGAACGTGAAGCTCGCTGTTACCGCGTCGCCGCGGTTCTCCTTGGGCAGCAGCGCGACTTCGACGCCGTTGGACAACGTGAGGATCGTGGTTCTGGCAGCGATGTTCTCGGGAGTCGGCTCGAACACTTCCCCGGCGGATATGGCTTCCCGGCCCTTGTAGTCGCCTACCAGTGCGGCGACATCCGGCGTCGGGTCTATCTGTGCACGCGGCGGTGTCGCGTCGGTCGGATAGTAGTAGCCGATGGTGCGGTTCGAAGGCTTCAGGTACTTTTCGGCGACCGCGACGACGTCTTCGGGCGTGACCTTCTCCAACCGGTCGCGATGGAGGAACATTAGCCGCCAGTCGCCCATGGATGCCCATTCGCTGATCTGCCGGGCGATGCTGTTGGGATTGTTGAACGCGAGTTCGAAGTTCGCGGCGAAGTTCGCCTTGGCGCGTTCCACTTCCTCCTCGGTCGGGGGTTCGTCGACCAGGCCATGCAGCGTGTCGAGCATGGCGTCGGTCGCGGCGGTCAGGTCATCTTCCTTGCGGACCTGGACGTTGGCGAGCAGTACCCCCGGATCGTGCAGTTGAAACGCGAAGGCGCCGGCGCCCGCCGCAAGGCCCGGCTCGACCACGTTCTTGTAGAGCCTTCCCGCCGGCTGGGTGCTGAGCACGTAGGCCATCACGTCCAAAGCCGCGAAGTCCTCGTGGGCGCCGGCGGGGACGTGGTACGCGGCCATCGCCAGTTGCACATCGCCGACGCGCCGAAGGGTTACGCTGCGTTCGCCGTCCTGGGCGGGCTCCGCGGTGTAGGTCGGGAACAGCTGGTTGGCCCCCGTGCGCTCGGGACGCGGAATCGGCCCGAACTTCTCTTCGACCAATTCGATGGCGCGTTCCGGGTCGAACTTGCCGCCGATGACGAGGACGGCGTTGTCGGGCTGGTAGTACTTCCGGTAGAACGCTTGGAGGCGGTCGATGGGCACGTTCTCGATGTCAGCCCGGGCGCCAATGGTCGAGTTCCCGTAGTTGTGCCATTGATAGGCCGTCGACATCAGCCGTTTCTGAAGGACGGCGCCGGGGTTGTTTTCGCCGCGCTCCCACTCGTTGCGCACCACCGTCATCTCGGATTCGAGATCCTCTGCCGCGATGAAGGAGTTGATCATGCGGTCCGATTCGAGGTCGAGCGCCCACTCGAGGTTGTCTTCGGTGGCCGGGAACGTCTCGAAATAGTTGGTCCGGTCGAACCAGGTCGTGCCGTTGGGCGATGCGCCGCGTTCGGTCAGTTCGGCGGGGATGTTCGGATGGTTCGGCGTGCCCTTGAAGACCAGGTGCTCGAGCAGGTGCGCCATGCCGGTCTCGCCGTAGCCTTCGTGGCGGGATCCGACGAGGTAGGTGATGTTGACGGTGATCTGCTGCTTGCTCTGATCGGGGAAGAGCAAGAACTTGAGCCCGTTGTCGAGCTGGTACTCGGTGATGCCTTCGACGCTCGCCACCTTGGTGGCACTGGCCTCGACGGCGGTTTGCTCTTCGGCTGCGATTGCCGTTGCGTAGGCGGCAACCAGCGTCGCTAGGACGAACGCCGCGAACGGTTTGATCGATCTCATGGGTGATGCTCCGAAGCCGGTTTCCGGCAGGTCGAAAAAAACGGAGCGCGCAAGCCTATCACGCGGCCTGCGGCGAATGCGTGAGGGCTTTGCATAGCGGCGGTATTCGAGTTCACCGATGCGGCGCGAGGTTGTCAGATTGCGGTAAGGTCATACGTTTTGCGGCGAGCGGGGCCATGCTCGCCCGATCGTCTTGGATCACGGCACGGGATGTTCTTAAACGACATCAAGGTATTGGACATCGGCTCGTATGTCGCCGGACCGGCGGCGGCCACGGTGATGTCGGACTTTGGCGCGGACGTGGTCAAGGTGGAGCCGTTGGACGGCGATCCCTACCGGACATTGCTCGGCGGCGTGCTGGCGGAGTACCCGAACTTCTTCTGGGACCAGGACTCGCGCAACAAGCGCAGTCTTTCGATCGACTTCACCACCGACGCCGGCCGGGATGCCATCGACCGGCTCATCCGACGCTCGGACGTCGTCATCACGAACTACCGGCCGGAGTTGCTCGCCCGCCTCAAGCTGACCTACGAAGACGTTCGTGCACTGAACGAGCCGGTGATATACGGGCAGGTCAACTCCTTCGGCCTCGATGGTCCGGATGCGAACCGCACCGGCTTCGATGCCACCGGCTGGTGGGCTCGAAGCGGGCTCATGGACGCTGTCCGCCGGCCCGGGGTGGCACCCGCCGTGTCGACCCCGGGGATGGGCGACCACCCGACCAGCATGTCGCTCTTCGGCGGCATCATGGCGGCGCTCTATCGTCGCCAAAGCACGGGTGAAGGCGCCCACGTGCACACCTCGCTACTTGCCAACGGCGCCTGGTCCCACTGCATGATGATCCAGGGCGCGTTGATCGGCTTCGATTTGTCGGACCAGCGTTCACCGGAAGACGTGGCACGGGCGCCGCTCGCCACCATGTACCAGACCAGCGACGACCGCACCATCCTGCTCAGCATTCTCAATCCCGATAAGGAATGGCCGAAGTTCGCGGCGGTCCTCGGCCACGAAGAGTGGATCGACGATCCGCGTTTCGTCGACCGCATCGCCCGGTACGAACACCGGGAGGAACTCTACGAGCTACTACTCGCTTCGTTCGCATCGGACACCGCCGATAACTGGCGCGGGAGGCTCGATGCGGCCGGGGTGACCTACTCCGTCGCGCAAACCATGTCGGAAGTCATCAACGACGAACAGATGTACGTCAACGACGTGCTGACCGAGGTCGAACCCGGCGACCACTTCTACGCCTACACGGTGAACAGTCCGTTCTGGATGAGCGGCGCGGAGAAACGCACGCCCCGCCTCGCGCCGGGCATCGGCGAACACACCACCGAGGTGCTCGTCGAGCTCGGTTTCAGCAACGCCGAGATCGAGACGATGCTCGCCGATGGGATTGCGCGACAGCGCGACGAGGACTGACTGCCGAATTCTCGGCGGCTCTCTTAGGTCGCGGCTTCCGCGACGACCTCTCCCATGCCCTCCCACTCGTGCCACATGTGGCACATGGCGTACTTGGAGCGCTCCCAGGGATCGTTGCCGTCTTCGTATTCGAGCCATTCGCCGTATTGGCCGCGGTCGGGGTGGTCGGTGATGCCGTTGACCAGCTTGTCCGGCTGGCGGCTCTTGTTGCGGATGCGGAAGATGATGTTCTTACGGGACTCGGTGCCGCGTTCGTTGCGGGTTCCCGAATGGGGAATCTGGTAGATCGTGATGCAGACGTCGCCGGGTTCCATGAGTACTTGGGTGGGCCTTGGCCAGCGCCTGCCATCCGGTGTCGATTCCGAAGTCTCGTCGATGAACTCCTCCGCCACCGCGGGGGGTATGTAGACCAGCCCGCAGCGGTTCGGCGCGTCGTAGTTGAGTCTCGGCCAGCCCGGGCCTTCCGGGCCCAAGTGGCCGTTGGTTTCGTACTGCCAGCGGAAGAACCGCTCCACCGAGTGGTGGGCACCCTTCAACAGCGCCGTCTGACCGCATCCTTCGATGGTCTGGTCGTTGAGGCAGATGATGACGAAGGCCGTGAAACTGCCGAGTCCGAGGGTCATCGCCCGGTCTTCGAAAAGAGGCACCATGTTGATGCCGATGACGTCGGGGCTGCGTCCTAGGTCGCCTTTCGGACCCGTGGCGAAGTAGCGCTTGTAGATCTCCTCCGGGGTGCCTTCCTGGACCTCCTGTGGCGCCGGCATCGTGATGCTGCCGTCGACGTGGGTCTGCGCCCCGTAGTAGGGCATATCCCTATCTATATAGCCGACGCTGTTGAAGTGGTCTCCCGGCTGGCTCTTGGGGATGACGGCGACTTGGGAAGCGATCGGTGGGTCGAACCGCCCCATGGCATCGTTCAGAATCGGGGTGACGGCGGTGGCATTGACCAGGTCGGTCATCTCACGGGCCTTGGCCAGGTTCTCGCCTTCCTTGCGCGATTCGATGCGCACATGGGCGGCGTCCACCATGGCCTGCGGCACGACGTTCTTGAGGACTAGGTAGCCATCGCGGTAGAAGTCCCGCTTCTGCTGGAGGGTCATGGCCTCCGCGTGGTACATGCTAGAACACCAATCGCGCGAGGCTCTCCGCGACGCAGCAGGGCTTGTCCTTTCCTTCCACCTCTATGACGACCTCGTTCATTGTCTCGATCATGCCGCCCTTGATCTCGACGCGCCTCAAGGTACTGGTGGTGCGAATACGAGCGCCAACCGGGACGGGCGATGGAAACCGGACCCGGTCGAAACCGTAGTTGATGCCCATCTTCTGACCTTCGAGGCGGGGCGCGTTCTCGGCTACCGCGCGCGGCAGGTGTCCCATCAACGACAGCGTCAGGTGGCCGTGGGCGATGGTCGTCCCGAACGGCCCGGCCTTGGCGCGGTCTTCGTCGACGTGGATCCACTGGTGATCCAAGGTCACGTCGGCGAAATCGTTGATGCGATCCTGGGTGACCTCGAACCAGTCGCTGGGCGTACCCGCCTCACCAATTCTCGCGGTCAGCGCTTGGTAGGCGTTTTGCAGTGCGTCGGACATTACATTTTCGCTCGGAGCATCTTCGCGATCTGGACCTTGCCCTTCTTGATGGCTTCCGGGTTCGTCAGGGGAATCTGGAACATTGCCGCGATGTCTTGCGTGGTCTGCCAATCGAGTTCGGCGACGGTGAGCGCGTTGGTGCCGTTGTTGTCCGTGGCGTTGATGTCAGCACCGGCGGCGAGGAGCATCTTGGCGATCTCGATGCGGCCCATCAACGCGGCGAAGATCAGCGGCGTACCACCTATGTTGGGATCCCGTGCATTGGCGTCGGCGCCTGCCCCGAGCGCCGTTTTCGCAGCCGCAGCGTCGTCCATCAAGATCGCATAGGCGAGTTCCTCGTATCCGCTGCGGGTCGAGGCTTCGGACGGCCCGGCTATCATGGCGAGAATCTTCGCGCGGCCGGACTCGACGGTCTCCCGGTCCACCTGAAGTTGCAGCAGGGCGGCGATGTATTCTGTGGTATCCCAGTCGAGTTGCGCGATGTCGGCCGCCGATGCGCCTTCGTAGCTCCGGATGGATGTATCGACCCCGCCGTCGATCAGCACCTTGGCGACCCCGGCGCGCCCCAGGAATGCCGCGGCGTTGAGCGCGGTGCTGCCGTCGCCGTTCAGGCTGTTGACGTTCGCGCCGTTGTCGAGCAGCCACTGGGCGGCTTCGGCCTGACCGCCGACAGCGGCCATGGTCAGAGCCGTCGTCGCGATCTCATTGGGAGATTGCGCGTCGAGATCCGAACCGGCGTGCTTGTTGGCGGCCAATTCGGCGATGTTGCCTTCGAAAGCGGCGGTCCACAGGTCCATGGTGGGCTCTGCCGGGGGCGGCGGGGGAGGCGGGGGCTCCGGGGGCTGGGTCGTGCACGCGGTCAGAACGAGGACCACCAGCGTAGCTGCGGCGCAGGTCGTGATTCGAGGGGCCATTTGTCCTTCCTCTCCGGTCGGAGTGCAAACGACCATTATGCCCCATACTGCGGCGGACCTTCCCGCGAGGGGCAACGGCACCTGCCGCATGCTGCTTTGGGGGCAGCGGAATCGTCCATCAAGATCGCGTCGTCGAGTTCCCCCTGCCGTCGCCGGTCGAGGCTTCGGACGTCTCGGCCATCATGGCGAGGATCTTCGCGCGTCCGGACTCGATGGTTTCCCGGTCCACCTCCAGGTGCATCAGGGCGGCGACAGCAGGTCGAACAAGCGTAGTTAGGATGTACTCCGTCGAGTCCCAGTCGATGCGCGCGATATCGGCCGCCGAATTCCCCTCCCAATCCCGTACGGAGGTGTCGATGCCGCCGTCGATCAGCACCTTGGCGACCCCGGCGTGCCCAAGGAATGCCGCGGCTTTCAGGGCGGTGCCTCCGTCGCCGTTTCTGCCGTTGATGTCCGCACCGTTGTCCAGCAGCCATTGGGCCGCTTCGGCTTGGCCGCCGACTGCGGCAATGGTCAGAGGCGTGACCTGGAGATCGGGAGATAGGGCGCTGAGCTCCGAGCCGGCATGCTTGTTCGCCGCCAATTCCGCGATGTTGCCTCGGGCGGCGGCCGTGAAGAGATCCATCGTTGGATCCGGCGGGGGCCCTGGGGGTTGCATGGTGCAGGCGGTAAGCACAAAAAGCGCCAGGGTTGCTGCAGCGAAGATCGCGAATCTAGGGACCATGTCCTTCCTTCCGATCAGTGTGCGAACGACCATTATGGCCCATACTGCGCGGCTTCATTGCGACGACCCTGTACGGGAATACGATGGACATACCGAGCATCTTGAGCCACGTCTCCGTGGGCGTGAACGACTTGGACCGGGCGCTCGCCTTCTACGATGTCGTGCTTGCGACCGTGGATGCCAAACGCCAACACGAGGTGCCGGGCGTTGCCGTAGCCTACGGAAAGTACTTCCCGGAGTTCTGGGTACAGCGGCCTCTCGATGGCGGCACCGCCAATCCGGGCAACGGCATCCACTTCAGCTTCATCGCGCCGAGCCGGGAAGCGGTCCACGCGTTTCACGAGGCGGCACTCGCCGCCGGCGCAGTCGACGACGGCGCACCGGGCCCGCGTCCGGAATACGGCGACTACTACGGTTGCTTCGTCTACGACCTGGACGGCCACAAGATCGAGGCCTCGACCGTGCCGGGGACCTAGACCGCACCTCGCCGTTCCCATGCTCGAACCCCTCGTCAAGAAGATCCTCGCTTCGCGCGTCTACGACATCGCCGTCGAGACGCCGCTGCAGGATGCCCCGAACATCTCGGCTCGTCTCGGTCACCGAGTCGCCCTGAAGCGGGAGGATCTGCAGCCGGTCTTCTCGTTCAAGCTGCGCGGCGCCTACAACAAGATAGCGCGGCTGTCGGCGAAGGACCGGGAACGGGGTGTCGTGGCCGCGTCGGCAGGCAATCACGCCCAAGGAGTAGCGCTTGCGGCGCAGAAGCTTGGCATCAAGTCGTACATCGTGATGGGACGCAACACGCCCAGCATCAAGGTCGATGCGGTGCGGGGCTTGGGCGCGCACATCGTCTTCCAGGGAGACACCTACCAGCAGGCCGCCGACCACGCGGCGAAGCTGGCCAAGAGCCGGGGCTACATCCTCGTGCATCCGTACGACGATGCGGATGTCATCGCCGGCCAGGGTACCGTGGGTATGGAGATCATGAACCAGCATCCGGGCCCTGACGCCGTCTTCGTCCCGGTAGGAGGCGGGGGACTCATTGCCGGCATCGCTGCCTACGTCAAGTATCTGCGCCCCGAGACGCGGATCGTCGGTGTGGAGGCCGAGGGATCCGCCTGTCTGGCGGCGGCGCTCAGGGCGGGCAGGCGGGTACGGCTGCCGCTCGACGCGCTGG
Organism: Gammaproteobacteria bacterium; assembly: GCA_028818795.1. Classification (GTDB taxonomy): domain Bacteria; phylum Pseudomonadota; class Gammaproteobacteria; order Pseudomonadales; family Azotimanducaceae; genus VXYL01. Next base: position 22,722 of record JAPPND010000161.1, read on the forward strand.
ATGTCTTCGCGGACGGCGTATCCGTCGCGCAGATCGGATTGGCACCGTTCAGGATTGCGAGGGCCCACGTCGATGAGGTCGTGACGGTTTCCATCGACGAGATCTGCGCCGCCATCAAGGACGTGTTCGACGATACCCGGTCGATCGCGGAACCCGCCGGTGCGCTCGCCGTCGCGGGGCTGAAGAAGTACGCGGAAGAGAACCCGCGCGTGACCGGCAAGCGGTACGTCGGGGTAGTCAGCGGCGCCAACGTCAACTTCGACCGGCTCCGGCACATCTCCGAGCGTGCCGAACTGGGCGAACACCGGGAAGCGATCTTCGGCGTCACCATCGACGAACGCAAAGGCAGCTTTCGCCGATTCTGCCGCGCCCTGGGCAGACGTGGCGTGACCGAGTTTAACTACCGGTACGCATCGGACGAGGAAGCCCACGTCTACGTCGGTCTGCAGATCGGCCCGGGCGAAACCCGGCAAGACGTTGCGGCGGGGCTCGCAGACGCCGGCTACCGGGTCACCGATATGACCGACAACGAGGCCGCCAAGCTGCATGTCCGCCACATGGTGGGTGGCCGCGCGTTCGGTCGAAAGCCGGAACTCCTCTACCGCTTCGAGTTTCCGGAACGACCCGGCGCGCTCTTGCGCTTTCTGAACGGTCTCGGGAGCCGTTGGAACATCACCATGTTCCACTACCGCAACCACGGCGCCGCCTGGGGACGCGTACTCGCCGGCTTCGAGGCATGGCCGGCGGACCGAGCAAGCCTCGCCACCTACCTTGATCGCATCGGCTACCGCTATTGGGAAGAGACCGGTAACCCGGCGGTGGATTTGTTCCTGCGCTAGCGGATTCCCTACGGTGGCGAGGGCTAGTCCTGTTGCACGGTTGGTTCGCCGTCTTCAATCCGCAATATGAGAGACGCGTTTTGCTCGACCCATCCGTAGGGGATAGAGCGGCGAAATCGTTGAGTGCCTGGCCTCGAATAAGGCTCTTCGCTCTCCCAAAGATCGAAAAACTCGAGAAGCTGGTTACCTTCGCAATAGCGAACGTCGACATGCCGAAGGTCGTCGCGATGCGAAATGAAGATGTGGCCTGCCTTGCGATCCGCGTCGAGTTTCTGTTTCCACGAGTTCTTGTGGTACTGGTACTCGAAGGCACCTCTGTCTTTGGCCGATTTCACCTCATAGCCTTCGAGGTCGAGCCCGGACGGGGTGGAGGTACCCGTGTCACGCACGAGGATCGACGCGAACACCTCCCAGTCCTCGGACATCGCCACCCGAGCGGGTATTCCACGATCTTTGTAAAGGCGCACTTTGCCTTGCAGTGGACCGTACATGTAGGCGTGGAAGTACACCATCGCCATATACACGTCCAAGGATTTCGGTAGTGACAAACCGTGTCTATCCGTGTTCGACGACACTCGGTCCTAAGCAGCTACCCGTTGGGGAAAGTCTAGCTGGTTGCTGATGGGATGGGACCTTTCGCCGAGGAGGAATCCGAAAGCATGGTCCACCAGCCATCGCACGGCCGGTATGCATACCGCATCGCCGAAGCCCAATTGCGCTTGTCTTCTTCCGACGCTGATCGGGTAGTCGCGGGCACCCTGCAATCGTGCGTACTCGAAGCCAGTCAAAGGCCTAATCCGTAGCTGGCTTTGCCTGGCATCGACCAAGAACTGCACACTGCTCCCGCCCTGAGGAGTTCGGAGACACCCCGCGATACAGTCATCGCGAAGTTCGCCCACGGTTCTTCCGCTTCGTACCCTCCGGAACATCGTCCCGACGCCTTCGCGGCAGCCTCGCCGCAGTTCGTCGACCTTTGATCGATGCCGAGGGTTCATTGCATGGACCGTCTCGGAAACGCGCTCGGGTGACCACCACAAAGACGAGTCGACGGGAACGTCTTCAAGGATGGAGGCAAGTGTGGTGCTGCAACGCAAGGGTGGTTCAGGCAGGGGTAGTTCTACGAAGGGCAAATCGGGATGACGCAGTTGAAAGTCGCGGATCGCTCGCGGACGCAACCTCGTCAGATCGCCGCTAAGGGGCAACGCATGCGGTAGCAAGTCGTGGCGCACCGCCAAGACAAACAGCCTCGGTCGGCTTTGGGGAACAAACCAGCGCGCATCGACTAGTGTGATGTCTTGGCAATAGCCAAGCTTCGCGAGTCGCGTACAAACGTTGCCAAGATCCTGTCCCCGGTGGGAAGTGAGGAACCCGGTGACGTTTTCGAACAACAACGCCTTGGGTGCCGAACCCTGTTGACAAAGCCCAGCCACCAGATCGAGGAAAGGCCACACCGTTCCGGAGTGCTGACCCGCAAGCCCAGCTCGATTGCCTGCGAGAGAGAGATCGATGCAGGGGAAGGAAGCGGTAGCGAGCCCGATATCCGCCGGAAGGTCGTCGACGGCAACGTCCCGGACGTCGGCGACCAGCAGATGATCTCCGCCAAAACGGGCCCGGTACATCTCGGCTTTCTCGGGCGCGATGTCATTGGCGAAGACGCAGTGCCATCCAAGTGGCTCGACTGCCTCGCGTACTAGGCCTATGCCAGCAAAAAACTCCGCGAAGCTAGACATTGCGCCTCCGCCACGTCCTGTTGTGGGCGCCGTTGCGAAGAGCATAGCACCGTTGGGTCGCCTCGGGCGCATGATGGCCTCGATTGGCCCCGCCAGCGTGGTGATCTGCCTCGGTTCTACGTCGCGCTAACCGCCGCAGCGGAACTTGCGGCAACGGCTGCAGCCACGGCGGCCTGCTGTGCCGCGAGGACCGCCTGCTGTGCGGCAGCGCCCGCCATGTTCCGTTCCGTGATGCGTTTGAGGTGCCGTTTGCGGCGCCGCAGGTCGTTCCTGTCGAAATGGATGGGCAGAAGCCCGGTCGCGTTGGCCAGGGCGACGACGATCACGGTTTCGGCGGCGGGCGACGTCGAATCCCCGTAGATCACAGTCCTCAACTGTTCGACGAGGCGACGCTCGGGCACCGGATCGATGGTCGGGTACAACTTGCGGGTAAAGAACAACAGCACCTTGTCTTCATCGTCCCGCAGGATGCCGCGCCGGCAGAGCCCCTCCGCTACTCGGTGCCGCAATCGCTTGAGTTCCGCAAAGCGCCGTACCCACGTTGTGGCACGTGCCCGCCGCTTCGCCGTCGCGACCTTGTCGAGACATTCGTCAAGCACCGGTTCGTCAAGCGGCGATCGGTCCACGAGGTCGACGAAGGCCCTCTTCTCGTCGCTGATCCGGATTTTGCCCGTGAGGCTTAGCTCGGCGAGCATCGCCCCGCCCAAGGCGTAGGCGTACATCGTCGCTTTGGACTCCAAAGTGCCTTTCTCGTCGCGCAATGCCAGCAGCATCAGTTGTTCGTGCAGGTGGAGTTCAGTTCGGTCGCGCATGTCGTGGATTCCCGGATCAGAGGAACGGCCGGTCCCCCTTCACGGTGACGCGTAGGCCGCTGCGCGTCGCCGGGTAGTAGTCCCAGATCGCCATGTGCTGGACGCAGCGGTTGTCCCACATGGCGAGCGAATGGGGTTCCCACCGGAACCGGCATTGGAATGCCGGGTTCTTCACGTGCTCGAACAGGAAGTTGAGCAGCGCCGCGCTTTCCGAACGGCGCAACCCCTCGATGCGCCGGGTGAAACCGGCGTTCACGTACAACGCCCTGCGTCCGGTGACGGGATGCGTGCGGACCACGGGGTGAGAAGCTCGCGGATAGGCTCGTTGCGGCGGGTGGTCACCGTAGTAGCCGGCATAGTCGGACTCGTGGCGGGCGGTCAGCGTGTCGAGCAGGTTCCTGATCGGTTCGCTCAAAGCCTCGTAGGCGGCGTACATGTTGGCGAACAAGGTGTCGCCGCCGTGCGGAGGCACTTCATGCAGGTGCAGGATGCTGCCCAGCGGCGGCTCCTCGTCGGCAGAAACGTCCGAGTGCCAGCCGCTGCCGTTGTTGCGCCGCGAGTCCTTGTCGGTGTGGATGACCATCAGCGCGGGGTCGTCGTGGGCGTAGGGCGCAGCCGGATGGATATGGAGTTCGCCGAAGCGTCGTCCGAAAGCCAGGTGTTGTGCCGGCGACATGTGCTGGTCGCGCATGAACAGAACCAGGTGCCGCATCCAGGCGTCGTGGATCTCCTCGATGAGGTCGTCCCCGAGAGGCGACCCGAGGTCGACCCCGTGCACGACGGCGCCGATCCCGGGCGTGAGCGGTTCGACTTCGATTCGACGGTAGCGGTCAGCCATCGTTCGTCTCCAGCGCATCGAACAGCGCTCGGTGCATACGCGCGGCGGTTTCGGGTTGTTCGTCGGTGAGGTTCGTCAACTCTCGTGGGTCTGTCTCAAGGTCGTAGAGAGCGGCCGGTGCGTCGTCGCCCGGGTCGAACTCGCCGTTCCACATGCGGCCCCAGGACTCGGGGTCGAAGTTGTGCACGTACTTCAAACCATCTTCGTAGATCGCGCGCCAACCGCCGAGGCCGACGGTCTTCCGCGACGCCAGCGCAGGGTCTGTCAATAGCTGTCCTTTGCCGCTTGGCGAGTCCGCTCCGGCGAGATGGATGATCGTTGCGGCAAGGTCTACGAGATCGACCCGCGCATCGCGAGGCGGCCGCGCCTCGACGCCGGGGCCGGCCAGCACGAGCGGGATGTGCACGGATGGCTCATGGGGCACGACCTTGCCCCAACGGTCGTGGTCGCCGAGCATTTCGCCGTGGTCCGAGGCGTAGATCACGACGGTGTCGTCGAGGATGTCCTGATCGGCAAGGTAGCCGAGGTATCTACCCAGGTGCGCGTCGATGTTCTCAATCATGGCCGCATAGTTGGCCCGAATGGCATTGTGCTGCTCCGCATCGTACTCGCTCGTGGCAACCGGTGACGGGAGGTCGGGATCGAGCCAGCGCGATTGCATCGACGCGGTCACATCCATCGGCTCGTGGGGACCGTTGAAGTTCACCTGCAGGAACCAGGGCGCGTCGTTTGACGCCGCTTCCAATAGCTGCAACCCGTTGGCGGCGATCCAGTTGTCGCAGTAGGCGAAGTCCGGCAGCGGCGTGGGTGCCGTGTTGGTGTAGTTGGCGCGGTCTTTTCCGGTGCGTCCAGCGTAGTCCTCGAGATGGATGTCGAGCAAGTTGTGCTTGCCGAGGAACGCTTGGAACGGCTCGCTGCGACCCTTTTTGTGGCCGGCGACGAAGTCGTGCTTGCCGGCGTTGTCGATGCCGTCGGTGAAGCCGAGGCGGAAAAGGTCGGCGTCGGGGCCGTCGCCGTGGCGTCCGTTCACTCCCCAATTCATCGAAGCCTTCAGGAGATCGAACTTGCCGCAGCCGAGCACTTGGTAGCCGGCATTGCGCAACGCCCGGTAGAGGTTGGGGTCTTTGGGATCCACGTCGTGCAGATTGTGTTTCACGGCCTGGGCGTCGTAGGGCGCCACCGCCGCCAAGCAGCCGCGCGCCGGTGAACACAGCGGCGAAGGCGTCATCGCATTGCGGAACGCCTGGCCCATCGCGGCGAGACCGTCGAGACTGGGCGTCCGCACACCCGGCGTGTTGTGGTAACCCGTCCAGTCGCCGCGGTGCTGGTCCGGGAAGAACAACAGGATGTTCGGCTGCGCGCTCAAGATTGGACGCACCGAAACCCGGCGTTGCCGGTCGCGGAGTCGGGCGTGTTGGCGTAGCGGGCCGCGACTCGGTAGCGGTTGCAGTAGCTGTCATGGCAGAGGTAGGAGCCGCCTTTGAGAACCTTCGCCTCGCCCGCCGGGGGACCGGTCGGATTGTCAGGCGAGTGGCTCAGATGCCAATCCGCGCTGAACCAGTCCGCGCACCATTCCCAGACGTTGCCGGCCATGTTGTAGAGACCATAGGCGTTGGGTCGGAACGACTCGGCCGGCGCCGTACCGAGATAGCCGTCGTCCATGGTGTTGATTTCCGGGAACGCCCCCTGCCAGACGTTGCAGCGATGCCGGCCGCCCGGCGTCAACTCGTCGCCCCAGGGCAGTCGCCTGCCCGCGAGGCCACCGCGGGCGGCGTACTCCCACTCGGCCTCGGTGGGCAGTCGTCTACCAGCCCACTGGCAGTAGACGTTGGCGTCGTTCCACGAGACGTGGACGACCGGATGGTGGTGCCGGCCTTTCAGGTTCGAACCCGGGCCCTCCGGTTTCGTCCAGAACGCGCCGTCCACGGCGATCCACCACGGCACGGCCTTGACGTCCCGGGCAAGCGTGCGTTGTTTCGACTTCGGCAGTAGGCCGCGGAACACGTAGGACCAGCCGAACGCCTCCGCTTCGGTTCGGTAGCCGGTGGCGTTGACGAATTCGGCGAACCGCCGATTGGTGACTGTCGTCGCGTCGATGCGAAAAGGGTCGACGGTCACTTCCCGCACGGGACCCTCGCCGTCCTCCGGTCGGGCATCGGCATCTTCGGCGCCCATGAGGAAGGTGCCGCCGGGAAGTTCGACCAGCGCGCCGACCGGGTCGCCACGCGCCTCGACGGTTGCGGACGAAGTGCGCGGGATCCAGGGCCGCGCGGGCGCACAGCAGGCTTCAGCCATACCGCGTCCAATAGCTCGAGCCCCGCCCCGTGTAGCCAGCTTCCCAGTCGTCCCGGTATCGATGCAATTCCGTCCTTAAGTTCGCGACGATGTCTGCCGAACCCGGAGCCTCGGCCAGGTTGTGTGTCTCCCACGGATCGTTTTCGAGGTCGAACAACTGGGTTTGCCGCTGCCGGTCCCGAACGGCGTATTCGATCAGCTTGTGGGTGCGGTTCTTGACCGCCCGTTGCGACGAGATGTAGGCGAAGTAGAGCGTGTCGCGCACTCTCTCGTTGGAGTCGTTCATGGCCGCAACCAGGCTTTCGCCTTCGACGGTGGTGGGTCGCGGCGTCCCTGTCAACTCGCAAAGCGTGGCGAAGATATCGAACAGATAGACGTGGGCGTCGCTCCGGCGTCCTGCGGGTACGCCGGGTCCCGCGAAGATGAGCGGCACGCGCACGCTGTGCTCGTAGCAGTTCTGCTTGCCCATCAGGCCGTGCTGCCCGACCGCCAGGCCGTTGTCCCCGGCGAGAACGATCAGCGTGTTGTCGGTGAGCCCCCGCTCGTCGAGCGCATCGAGCACGCGGCCGAACTCGTGGTCCAAGTGGCTGATCATCGCGTAGTACTCGGCGATGTGGCGCCGGACCTCCTCGGGCGTGCGCGGAAACTCGGCGAGCAGTTCGTCGCGAATACGCAAGGAGCCGTTGTCGAAGGGATGCGCGCCGAGAAAGTTCGGCGGCAGTGCGACCTCTTCCGGCGAATACATGGTGCGGAAGCGTTCCGGCATGGTGCGCGGGTCGTGCGGCGCAAGCAGCGAGACGTACGCAAAAAACGGCACGCTGCCGTCCTGGTGGCCGATGTAGTCCACCGCGGCGTCGCAGAGGATCTCGCTGGAGTGCCTTCCGGCGTGGATGTGGTCGCATTCCCGCCAGTGGATCTCGTTGTTGCCGAAGGCAGGCGGGTTGGGGATATACGCCAGGCGCGTGTCGTAGGCCCCGCTTGGATCGTAGTGATACACGGGGACGTTCCAGTGATCGGCCATGCCGCCGAACATGATCTCGTCGCCCTCGGCGAACCCCCGGTTGAAGGACGCCCGGCCGTTGTGCCACTTGCCGGCGCCCCAGGTTCGGTAGCCCTGGCTCCGGAGCGCTTCGCCGAGCATGGTGTGTTCGTCCGGGATACTGCTGCCGGAGTCGTGCAGGTGGAACAGCGACCGGCCGGTGTGCAGCATGGCGCGGCTCGGCATGCAGATCGCGCCATGGGTTCCACAGGGGATGTGGGCGTGGGTGAAGGTCGTACCTCGGGCCACCAGGCGGTCGATGTTCGGCGTCGAGATGGCGCTGTTGCCGAGCGCGCGGATCGTGTCGAAACGCTGGTCGTCGGTGAAGAACAACAGCACGTTCGGTGGCTTGGCTTGGGGCATACGGGTCTGTGGCTGGGTGGCCTCGCAACGGTTGATTGAACCACAAGCGGCCCGTGCGGGGTGGATGGGCTATGCTGCGCCGGTGACGATCGAAGAGTAGCTGCGACGTGACTGAAACGGTCCGTATCGTTCCCTGCCCGACCTGCCGCAAGCCGGTCAAGTGGTCGAGCGACAACCGCCATCGTCCGTTCTGCTCGGAACGCTGCCGGTTGATCGATTTCGGCGACTGGGCCAACGAGCGTCGCCGGATTCCGGGCGAACAGTTCGAGGACGTCTCGTCGGACGATATCGAGGAGGACCAATGATGACGCGTGGCGAAGCGCTATCGAACGCCGAATCCACGGGTCTCGTGCTGGGGGGCCTCCCAGGCGACATCGACGTTTCGGACCCAGGCATAACGCGGTCCTTGGCGACACCATTCGATCAGGCGTGCCACCGCCGCCTGCGTCCCCTCGGCAACGACTTCGACTCGGCCATCGGGCAGGTTTCTGACCCAGCCATTGAGGCCCAGCGAATCGGCCTCGATCGCCGTCGAGTAGCGGAATCCCACGCCTTGGACCCGACCGGCGATCAGCAGGTGGGCGCGCTTGGTCGTCGATTGCGTCATGTTCGGCGGCAGTCTAACGCGCCGCGGTTTCTCGTAGGAAAGCCGGGGCGCCCACGTGCTGGGAACACGGACCGTAGCGCCCCAGGGCCGCCCCGACGCTTCGCTCCGCTGTGCGTCGGGTCGCCTCGGGCCCAGCCCCGCCGTCGAACATGGAACCGCCTCCGAAGGGCGCGATGCGCCCTTCGTCGGATGTTCCATGGAAGGGGACGGGCTTGTCCCGTCCCGTCGTTCGGGAAGCCGACGCAGCGGGCACGGGCGACCGCGCGCCCCTTCGGGCGCGATAGGGTCGCCGCTACAACCAAACTCGTGGTGTGGTTCAAGGGGTTGTGGATCTTGTTCCCTGGGGGTGCGCTGGTTTGCGCCGCGGTGGCCAATGCCGGCGTCGGGGAGTTGCCGCGCTCCGAGCCGGAGGCGGTGGGAATGACGAAGCAAGGCTTGAACGCCGTCGCAGCAGAGATGGACCGGCTGGTGGCCGACGGTGAGCTGGTGGGCATGACCGCGATGATCGCGCGGCGCGGCCAGGTCGTCTTCGAACATGCGACCGGCACCCTCGACCTTGAGACCGGTGCGCCGATGCGGATGGATTCGCTGATCCGCATCTACTCCATGACCAAGCCCATCACCAGCGCCGCCGCGCTGATGATGGTCGACGACGGCAAGCTCGATCTCGACGAACCGGTCACGAGGTTCTTTCCCGAGTGGGAGGACCAGACCGCCTACGAAGGCGACAAGATCGTTCCCGTTGACCCGCCCGTGACTGCTCGGCATCTTCTGCAGCACACCTCCGGATTGGCCTACGGCTACGACGGCGATAGCCCGGTCGACAAGGCCTATCGCGAAGCCGGCCTGATCGACGATTGGGACTACCTCGTCCGCGACACCAACATCCTGGTGCAAAGGCTCGCCGACATTCCCCTGCTGTTCCAGCCCGGCACGCGCTGGCACTACAGCTTCTCTACCGATGTCCTGGGCCAGCTGATCGAACGGGTCAGTGGGCAGCCGCTGGACGCATATTTCGACGAGCGACTGGTCGGGCCCCTGGGCATGAAGGACGTCTACTTCGACGTGCCAGTTGATGTCGTGCACCGGTTCGGCACCGACCACGAGTTCAAGAACGGCAATTTCGTCGTTCAGGACAACCCGCGCGAGGACCCCGAATTCATCGACGTGACGTTTCTATCCGGCGGCGGCGGGCTGGTGATGCCGACAGAAAGCTACGTGCGCTTCTGCCAGATGATCCTGAACGGTGGCACGCTCGACGGCACCCGTGTGCTCCAACCGGAGACCGTGGCGCTGATGACCACCGACCAGTTGCCGGAGGGCCTCTGGCCGAACAGCGGATTCGGCCTTGGCTTCGCAATCGTCACGGAGGACGGCGGCTCGACGCCCCGTGGGTCCTATTCCTGGGGTGGCGCTGCCGGAACCTTCTTCTGGATCGACCCGGGTCATGAACTCGTGGCGGTCTTCATGCCCCAGTTCATCGGCATGCCGAATGCGATCCAAGAGAAGCTCAAGGAACTCGTCTACGCTGCGTTCAGCAACCACAGTCAATAGGATTTGGCAGCGAACCGACGAGGTGGGAAGATTGCCGGCATGAGTGAACCCGCGACCTATAGGACTTCGCAAGCGGAGCTGGACGAGATTGCCTGCGAAGCGCTTCCGCGCCAGGGAGACTGGACGGACGAGGAGTACCTATGGCTCACGGATCGATGCCGTCGGCTCATTGAGTTCACCGACGGCTATGTCGAGGAACTTCCCATGCCGACGTCCAGCCACCAAGCAATTCTGGCGTTTCTCTACCGGCTTCTTCACGGCTACCTGGAACCGCGCGGCGGCGTCGCGATGTTCGCCGCGTTGAGGCTGCGTATCCGCGAGGGGAAATACCGTGAACCCGACCTTCTCGTGCTGCGGGACCGCGAGGACGAGCGCTATCAGGACCGTTACTGGCTAGGTGCCGATCTGGTGGCCGAGGTCGTCAGCCCCGACCGACCGGCGCGCGACCTCGTCGAGAAGCGCGTCGACTATGCCGAGGCGGGAATCCCGGAATACTGGATCGTCGATCCGCGCGACGAGATGGTTACGATCCTGGAACTCGCCGACGGAGCGTTCGTTGAACACGGCGTGTTCACCCGGGGCGACCTTGGCGCATCCCCGTCGTTCGATGGTTTGTCACTCGACGTGGGTGCTCTTTTCGACGCCGCCGAAAGCCGTTAGACCCGGGGTTCGAACCCTTCCCGCAGCTTCGGCTTCACCTTCGCGACCGTTAGCAACGACTCGACGCAGTCCCGCAGCGACTCGTCAAACGGTCGGAACTCGACGCCGGTGACCGCCTTGATGCGGTCGTTGCGCAGTTCGCATCCTGCCCAGATGCCGCGGTACTTGGTTTCGCGTTCCCGGATGTAGTCGGGGAAGTTGTCGGTCACTTCGGGCGTGTCGTGGCCAAGCTCCGGGAGTAGCCGGTCGATGCCGGCGCAGATGTCTTCGACGTTCACCTTGTCCGTGGACCAGGCGATGTACCGCTCGCCGTTCTTCACGTGGACGCTCGTGAGGAGCCCGATGTGGCAGTCCGCGTCGTCGCGCACGTCGACGGTCATCCAGGGACGATAAGCCCCGCTCTGGGCGCATTCCCCGAGCAGCATCATCTCGATGTTGTGCTGCCAGGGACCCCTGTTCTTCTGGTGTGCCGATTGAATGGGTCCGACGTTGTCCGCGGGGCAGCATGTGACTGCCTCCCAGTCGCCGTTTTTCTCGGCCGCGTCGGAGAACGCGTTCTCGGCGATAATCTTGGCCATCGAATAGCCTTGGCGCTCGGGCGTTCGTTTCGGGTTGAACTCGTCCGGATAGCGGTCTTCGTAGAACACCGGCCGGCGAGCGAACTCGTTCATGTCGGCATCGGACATCACGGCGGCGACGCTCGATGTCACGACCACCCGGCGCACCGTCCGCGCCTTGTTGACGCTCTCGATGATGTGGTTGCAGACCCGGTTGACGTACTCGTGGTCGCTGTAGCTCGACACGTGCGAGACGTGTGCGACGCCGTGGCAGCCCGGGAAGATGTCGTCGAAGCAGCCGTCCTCGTCCAGGTCTGCCGAATGGATGGTGAGCCGGCCGGATGCGTAGCCGGGCATGGCGCGCAGGAAATCGGTGCGTTCCGGGTCGTTGGCGTCGCGGACGCAAGCTCGCACCCGGTAGCCCTTGTCCAGCAACCGTCGCACGACCCAGCCGCCGATGAATCCGGCGGCGCCCGTTACCGCAACCGTGCCGCCCTTGGGAATCGGGCCCATGTGTCACCTCGTGTTCGTTGAATCCGGCAAGCGGGCGAGCATAGTTCGATCAACGGAGGCGGCACAACCGGAGGGCCGGCGGTTTTGGGGAGACTCCGATTTCGACCCGGATCGCCCGTGCTCTATGATGTGTGGGCGCTGGAAGTCCCAACGCCGCTGGAGCGCGTACCACGGCGTTGCCGTTCGCGGACTTCGGCCCGAGTACGCAATAACCACTGCAAGTGAACTGACAGAAGGTCGAGGACCTAGCTACATGACCAACACGAACATTCTACCCATCGATACCCGCGAGGCCACGCTTGAGGCGGTCGGCGGCAAGGGCCGTTCCCTCGCGGAAATGGCGAATGCCGGGCTCGCCGTTCCGGGCGGCTTCTACGTAACGACCGCGGCCTACCGGCGCTTCGTCGCCGACAACGACCTGCAGGCGAAGATCATCGAGCTGGCCAAACCGACCATCGGCGAGTTCACGCTCTCCTTCGACCAAGCCTCCGAGGCGATCCAGGCGCTGTTCCAATCGGACGCCATGTCCGAGACGATGGCCGCGGAGATCACTGTCGCGTACCAAGCAATCGACGGCGACAACCCCGCAGTGGCAGTGCGCTCGTCGGCCAATGCCGAGGACCTTCCCGACATGTCCTTCGCAGGCCAGCAGGACACCTACCTCAATGTACGGGGCGCCGACGAGGTCGTCGCGGCCGTAAGAAACTGCTGGGCATCCCTGTGGACGCCCAGGGCCATGGCCTACCGGCACGAGATGGGCATCGAGCACGATGCGGTCGCCATGGCGGTGGTTGTCCAGTTGATGGTCTCGTCGGATGTATCCGGCATTCTCTTCACCGCCAATCCGGCCACCGGCGAGCGTTCGGAGATGATCATCAACGCCAGCTTCGGCCTCGGCGAAGCCGTCGTCGGCGGCCAGGTGACACCCGACACGTACACGGTCGATCGCGGAACCATGCAGGCCACGGACACGATCATCGGCGCCAAGGAGCAGAAGATCGTCGCCGATGGCGACCAGGGCACGAAGCTTGAGGACATCGCCGAAGATGAACGCGGCGAGTCCTCCCTATCGGACGAAGCCATCCAGGAACTCGTGACTCTCGCCCTCAAAGCCGAGGCGCATTTCGACGGGGTTCCCCAGGACATCGAGTGGGCCTACGCCGGCGGCAGGCTCTTCATGCTGCAGTCGCGGCCCATCACCAACCTGCCGCCCCAACCCATCGAGGTCGAGTGGGAGCCGCCGCCGCCCGCGCAGATCCTCGCGCGCAGGCAGATCGTCGAGAACATCCCGGACCCCTGCACGCCGTTGTTCGACGAAATGTACCTGTGGGTGGGTCTCGAGACCGGGAAGGACGGCGAGCCCCGAAAGAGCATCATGGAAGGTGGCGGCCCGATGTTCATCTCCATGCACGGCTATGCCTATCAGCGTTTCGACTGGCCCTTCATCATCCAGGCGCGAAAGGAACGGCTTACCGAAGCCATGACCGAGGCGGAACTGGACGCGGCCGAGATCAAGGCCGATGCGGAAGAGGCGGGGGCCGAGGGATACCGGGGTCGCACGGACCGGGCCGGGAAGAGGCTCAGCGAGCGAATGAAGGGCGGCGCGATACCGTCACATCGGCCTGGTGCAGCTCAACAGGCCCAAATGGCCGAACACGACATCGGCCTGTTCCTGGAGTCGCTCTCCGACGAGGACCGCTCGGCCTACGAGGACTGGGCGGCTTCTTCGGGCCTCAACGACGTGACTGCCCTCGTCACCAAGCCGGAGAGCCAGAACCCGACCTTCGGCGCGTTCAACCGGACCCAGGTCAACGAGAACCAGATCAAGGACTTCTACGACTGGGCGAAACCCATGATCCTGGCGACCCGGGAAAAGTGGGAGCAGGTGGACGTCGCAGAGGCGTCGGACGAGCAATTGCTCGAAGGGATCCGTGAACTGGCCATCGCCGGCGGCAGTTTCTGGAGCGGCAACGGCGGCCACACGTTCGGTGTGGCCAAGTCGACCGACGATCAGCTGCAGGCGTTCCTTCGCGAAGCGCTGCCCGACCACAACTTCACCAGCGGCCAGTTCCTGTCCGGATTCAAGGGCAAGACCATGGAAGCCAACGAGCACCTGTTTACGATCGCGAGCCAAATCCGCGAGGACGAAGCCCTGTCGGAACTGGTCATCACCACGCCGGCCAAGCGGTTGATGCAGACTCTCGAGGCCACCCCGGCGGCGGCATCGGTCGTCGAGGCGATCAACGGCTATCTCGACATCTACGGTCACTTGGGCTACAGCCTGGACTTTGCGGAGCCGTTGCCCCTCGAGGATCCCTCGGGGCTCCTGGCAACGCTCAAGACGATGGTCTCCGACGAGAACTACAACCCCAAGAACCACGAGATGGAGGCAACTAGGAAGCGCGAGAAGGCGATGGCGGACATCCTCGAGCTACTCGACGGTCTGCAATACTGGCAGTTCCGGTTCCGCCATTGGTTTACCCACCGGTTCTACTTCATCCGCGAAGAGGTGATGTTCTACCTGTACCAGGCTTGGCCCGCACTGCGGCCCTTGGCCTTGGAACTGGGCCAGCGGCTGACGGATGTCGGCACCCTCCCGGACCGGGACCACGTCTTCTACCTCAGGTTCGACGAGCTGAAGGAGGCGGTCGCTGCCCGCGAGAAAAACAACGCCGTTGCCGAACTCCGCCAACTGGCCGAGGAGCGGTTCGAACTGAGGGAGCAGCGGAGACGCCTGCATCCGCCGGGCACCGTGCCCTTCGATGCGAGCGCCGATCCGGGCGTCAAATTCAAGGAGACCCAGTTCGTCAACGACCCGAACTCGGATACGATGGTCGGCGTGCCGGTCAGTCCCGGGACGATCACGGCGCCCGCAAGCCTCATCAACTCGCCGGCCGAGTTCGATCAGATGCGGCCTGGTTCGATTCTGGTCTGCCCGATGACCAATCCGGCCTGGACGCCGCTCTTCGCGCACGCATCCGGGTTGGTCACGGATATGGGCGGCATCCTGGGCCATGGCTCCATCGTCGCCCGGGAGTACGGTATCCCGGCGGTGGTAGGGACCGGCACCAGCACCCAGCGAATCAAGCACGGCCAACAGATCGCCGTGGATGGCGACGTCGGTACCGTGAAGCTGCTGGAGGACTCGTAGGGGACGGGCGGTGGGGGCTGGGGCCAGACGGGGAGGAATCGAGCCGTCTGGCGGCGTTGTCCCGTCCCGCGTGCTGGAGCGCCCGCGGCCGCCCATCGTAATGACCGCACGCTTGGGGGCCGGCGCGGGCGGAGACAAGCCCCGCCCTGGCTTTGGGGCGCTACAGGATCGCCACCGGATTGATGACCGCCTGCACCGCGCCTTCAAAGCGCGGCTGTCCCAGCACGAACAGGAACTCCCAGCCCTCGTCTGCCGCCAGTGCCCGGACATCCATGTTTTCTAGGATGTAGATGCCGTTCTTGGCCAGCAGTTCGGGGTGAACCGGGAACATCAGTTCCGGGTTCTCGTGAGGTACCGCCTCGAGGCCCCAGGTATCGGCACCGACCGCGACCACGTCTAGGCTCGCGAGATACTTGGCGCCGCCCATGCCGAGGCCGGGTTCGCCGCCCATGAAGGTCTCGTTGTCCACCCCGGCGAGGTTGAGCCAGCCGGTGTGGAAGAGCACGACGTCGCCCTTGCCGATCTCGACGCCCTGTGCGGTGGCCTGCGCCTTGATTTCGGCCTCGTTGAACACGGTGCCGGCAGGCAACGGGTTCTCGCCGAAGTGGCGGGTCATGTCCAGGAGCACGCCGCGGCTGACCATCGGCGGGATCTTCTCGATGGAAAGCGCCGTGAGTCCCTTGGTCGTGACGAAGTCCCTGGCGTGCAGGCCATTGTAGTAGACGTGGTCGATCCCCATGTGCCCTAGGCCGTCGAGCTGGCTGCCGATGCCCATCCAGGTGTAGAGAAGGTCGTCGTTGCCGGTCGCCCGGTTCGCGCCCATGGTGGGTCCGAGGTCCTGGCCGGGTTGAATGACCGTGATCGCGTAGTGCCGCGGCGGATAGGCGGGCGACTCCCAGCCCGTGACCACGCCGAGCGCATAGGTCTTGCCGGTCTTGACCAACCGGGCCGCCTCGACGACCTTGTCCGGCGACAGGTGGTTGATGGCACCGAGCGTATCGCCTTCGCCATGCACGGATGGATACCAGTCCGCCTCCTCGGCGGATGTAGCTGAAGCGAGCGCCAGTAGTGCGCCTAGTACGTGGATGTTCCGCATGTCTCCCCCGTGGAACGTGATGGAATGAGCGATGATAAGCCCGTGAGGCAAGAAGAGAGCGCATGGTGACCAAACCGAACATCGTGCTGTTCTTTCCCGATCAGCACCGGGCGACGCGATGGGCTGCGACGGCAACCCGGTCGTGCAGACTCCTAACCTCGACCGCCTATCGGACAGCGGCGTGTTGTTCGAGCGCTGCTACACGAGTTCGCCGCTGTGCATGCCCGCCCGGGCTTCCCTGATCACCGGGTTGCCGGTCAACGCCCACGGCGTCTGGGGCAACAACCTTCTCGAAGCCGACCGCCACGGACCGAGCCATGTGCGGAGCGTCCGCGACGCCGGCTACCGCACGGCGATCATCGGCAAGACCCACCTCTACGCCAATCACCGCAACGACGGCCATACCCGGGAACACGCCCACAAGCTCCAGGACTGGGGCTACCAGGACATCCACGAACTGCGCGACGTCGTGCCGTCGAAACGCTGCTCCTGCTACTACGCGGACTTCCTCGCCGAACGCGGACGCCTCGGCGTCTACCAGGACTACACTCGGCTATGGTGGACGGGTGCCTTTCGGGGTGCGCAGCCCTGGGAGGACCCGCCGTCGCCGCTGCCTACCGACGAGCACATCGACATCTACTGCGCGTCCCAGGCCGCTTCTTGGATTCGCGACGACCCGGGAGATCGGCCGTTCTACCTGCAGGTGTGCTTCACGGGTCCCCACACGCCGTTCGACGCGCCGCCGGACTTCCGGTCCTTGTACAAGCCGGAGGAGGTGCCGCTACCGATTCTCGCCGCCCCGGAGAATCCGGTCTCGCCCCAGGTGGCGCAGATGCTCGAATCGGCCCGTCTCGACGGCATGACCGAGATCCACGCCCGCCTGATGGTCAGCCACTACTACGCGAAGGTGACCCTGATCGACTATGGCGTCGGCATGGTCCTCGACGCCTTGGCCGACAAGGGCATCCTCGACGACACCTGGGTGATCTACACCTCGGACCACGGCGAGATGCTGGGCGACCACCGGCTCAAGCAGAAGAAGGTGTTCTATGAAGGCGCGGCGCGGATCCCGCTGATCGTCCGCCCGCCCGGCGGCACCCCGGGAAGACGCACCAAGCAGCTAACCGACCACGTGGACATTTGTGCTTCCCTGACCGAGGCGGCGGGTGCCGGAGCGGTCGGCGAGAGCCCGGGCCGTTCGTTCGTCACGGGCACCGAGGTCGTTGACGACGATTCCGGCAAACGCTACGTGTGGAGCGAAGTCGAGTCCTACTATTCCATGGCGCGCGACGACCGCTACAAGATGACGGTGGACTCCGCGTCCCGCCGCCTGGTCGAACTCTATGACATGCTCGAAGATCCGTGCGAACTCGCAAACCTCGTGGTCGAATGCGGCCACCGTATCGTCCGAGATCGTTTCCTGGAGGAAGCGTTTCCGGAGCTTGGCTTCGATGCCGCCAAGCTTGATGCGTTCCAACGCCGCTTGGCGAGGGGGCAGTACCGCGACACCTTTGCCCGTGAGCTCCTTCGTCGGTTCAACTGAGCGACGATCGTGTTGAATGTGGCTAATCTCGCCACATGAGTTGGTCGGACGCACGATCAGTTGCCAGTGTGGTCTCCTTATGATGCTGTTTATCTTGGAATTGTCGTTCTGGCACGGGTCTTGATAGCAAGCGGTATGGACGCAGCACCAACGAAGGAGTTTCCATGCGAAAGGCTCATGCTTGTACAGCGACCGTGGTGGTCGCCTTGATGGCGACAGGGGCGGTGGCGGAGACCGAACAACGGTCGTTCGAGGCAGCGGCGGGCGGACGTTTCGTCCTCGACGCCGACTGGGGCAAGGTCGAGGTCGAGACCTGGGACCGCGATGCGGCGGATGTCGTCGTCGAGCGGGCGGACGAGCTCGAGTCCTTGGAGTTCGACGAGCAGGAGGGGACGATCACCGTTCGTGCGCGCAAGAAAGAACGCGGCATCTTCGGGTGGTTCCGTTCCGACGACGCGCCGTTGTTCCAGATCACGGTGCCGCGACGCTTTGACCTCGATCTGACGACGGCCGGGGGCAAGATTGACATCGCGGACATAGATGGCGAGGTCGCCGCCCGCACCGCCGGCGGCAGCTTGGCGATCGGCGTTGAGTCCGCGTCGTCCGGCCGCCCGAACCGAAACGCGTAGTACCGTGCCTGCCTTACATCGAAGCCGCCACAGTTATCTTGGATCTTGAACCGTTCAGCGTTCATTCTGATCTTGACGAACAGACCTGTGTAGTCGGCCTCGTCCCCGGGCCTGACATTCTTCGCGCCATCAATGCAGTTATCCAAAAGATCAAGTACGGCTCTCTCTAACGGAATATCCCGAACCAGCATATTCACAAAGAACGCCTTGGTCGGCATGGCTTCAATTCTGTCGTCTTCATCGGGCATATCTAGTTCCGTCTCCTTGCTCTCGGTATTTCAACCACCTGACCGCCTCGGGCGCACCGCACATCACCACATATCCTACTTGGCAGCCTCTACCACCCTCCAGAACGCGAATACGAGAATACGGCTCTCCACTTCACGAATGCATTAGGACGCGGTACCAGCTTCTACGGCATCTGCCATTAGGCTCACGAAATCCCGAACGAACTCCTCCGGCGACGCCGGCGCACTATCTCTACACTCGGCCAAATAGTCATACCCGCCGCTCGCGTACGCGTTCATGCAGCGCATCCCTTCGTCGGTGAGCTGAGTCTTCGACTCCGGCGTCACCAGTCGCCTGAACACCGCCCGAACGGCTGTCTTCTCGCCGAGGTCGATGCCGCCTCGCCGGACCTCCGCCGCCACGAGCAGTCCGATCAACAAGCGCTGGGCCGGCTGGTAGTCCTGGATGAACTCGTCGATGATCTCCCGCGCCCCGAAGGCGGCCGGGTCGCTGGTGCGCCCGCTCGCGAGGCCCGCCATCAGGCAGAAGTAGTAGAGGTCGAACTTCGTTTTCGCGGGCTCCTTGCCGTCAAGCTCCTTGAACCAGCGCTCGGCATCCTCACGAAGCCTGAACGGCATTCTCTTCCTCCTCCTCGATGTCGAACCCGAAGAAATAGTCCCGGTCGTCGACCAGCACGGCGTTGCGCGTCTCCGTGTATCCGTTTTCCGGCACGGCCTCCAACATGCGCCGGGTTCCTGACGTCTTCCTGAACAGCGTGAGGTAGGCGATGTCGTCGACCCTCGACTCGAGCGCGTCCACGAATCCGTCCCGCTCCGTGTTGATCGTGAATCCGAGGAACTGGCTGCACAGCGTCGGCAGCAGCCGGCCGACCCGCCGCCGCACGCCCTTGTCGATCGGACCGGCGGGACTGTCCACCACCAGCGGGAAGTCGTTCTGCCCCCGGTTCAGCACGCTCATCAGGAACGTATAGCCGATCGCGAGCGTCTGCCCGGCGCTCGCGCCGCGCTGGCCGCGAAGGCGGATCGAACGATCGATCCTGTCGATCGTCAGCGGGTCGTTCTCCAGGATCACCGATAGGCGGCGGTTGCACTCGTCGAGCAGTTCCGCCTTGATCGTCATCCGTGCCCGCTCGCCCGCCTCGTCGAGCAGCGAAGCGATCAGCTCGGTCTGGCGGCGCAACCGCACCGTACCCTCGATCTGAGCGATCCGGTCGTTTAGCTTGCCGATCTCCCGGCGGATGACGCGCAGGCTCTTCGACGTCTCGGCTCTCGGGTCACCGACGCCCAGGCCTTCGATCTCGTCGACCAGCCGCTGGCGCTCCTTTGCCCGTTCCTCCTTCTCCTCGACTTCGGCCTGCCAGGCCTCGAGTTCCTTGTCGCCTGCGTCGATCAGACGGTCCATCAGCACCCGGAACCGCTGGTCGGCCAGCCGTTCCCGCCGCACCGCCTCGGTCAGTTCCGCACGCAGACGAACCACCCGCGCGTACCCCGCGTCCTCCTCCCCGTCCTCCGGCTGTTCCGTGTAGCGGGAGATGTCCTGCTTGAGCGCGTTGATGACCCCCGAGTCGTCCGCATCGAGGTACCGTTCCGCTCTCGCCCGGATCTGCTCTCTGGCCGCCTCGTCCATTGGTCTGCCGCAGATGCAGTCTTCCTCCTCCACGAGTTCCTCGAAGAACTGCGCCGACGTGTTCTCCGGCAGCCGTACGCGGTCCAGGTTGTCCCGGAGTTCGACCAACCGGTCGGCGAGATCGGGATGAATCGCGTGGGGCAGCCGCAGCGCCGTCATCAACTTCGCCCGTCTTTCCGCCACATCGCTCCGCGCAGCCCCCCGCTCCGACTCGGCCTCGTCCCGCAGGCCCCTCGTCTCCGCCACGCTGTCGATGCGCTTCCGTATCTTTTCGCGAAGCTCGCCCATAGCCGTGCTCAGCGTCCCGATCTCTGCCTTCGCCCGGTCCAATTCCTCCGCGACCCTGGCTTCCCGTCCCGACAACCTGTTTCGTCTGACCCGCAACCTGTCCAATCCCGCCTCGGTCCGCGTCGTATCCGTCGCCCTCGACTCCCTTTCCCAGTAGTCGCGCGCGAACGACGCCGCGTCGTGCAGCAGGTAGACCTGGCAGAGCGCGTCCACGACCCGGTCCGCCTCGGCCTGCCCGCCGTCGAGCAGCCGCCCGGCGAATTCGCCGTCGAAGATGAACAGTCTCAGGAACTCCGGCCTGAAGAAGCGATCCATCGACGGCGGAACGCGATACACCTGCACCACGCCGCCGCTTCCCGGACTGGTCGACCGATAGCTCGCCTGCCCCGTGCTGTAGTCCAGAAGGAGCTCGATCGACAACGGCTTGCCGTCCGCCAGCAGATTCGCCTTGAATCGTCCCACCGAGCCTTCGCGGCCCCTGCGGTACCCGCGCACGTGCTCGGGTCGCCAGTTCTGGGCCGAACCGCTCAGCGCCGCGTTCAGGAGTTCGAGCGTGGTGGTCTTGCCCGTGCCGTTCGGCATCTGGACCAGCGCCACCGGGGGCACGCGCCCGTCGCGGCGAAGATCCACCGAGACATCCGGGCAGCGAAGCCCTTCGCTTTCCCAACCCGCGATCTCAATCCGCATCGTCGTCCTCCAGCTCAAGCACGTCGCAAACCGCCATCAGGAACCTCGCGTCGTCCTCCTTCGCCAGCGGTCCCTGGCTCATCTGCCGCAGCCACGCCGTCAGCCGGCGGGCCACCGTCTCCGGCTGCCCGGCCTCCCGCACGGTCTCCGTCAGCGACTCCTCGAGCGCCCCGTCAAGCATCCTCGGTCCTCCTCACCCTCGACAGCGACGCCAGCCACTCGCGCCGCTCCTCGTCCGCGCTCGGTATCTGGTCGCCGCCCGAGTCCGGCCCCGCGTCCCGAACGAAGTCCACGACCAAGGCGCGCTTCGCCGGACTGTCGGGATCAACTCTCAGACAGCGCCCGATCCGCTGGATGGTCTCGAGCTTCGACCGCGCCGATGCGAACAGCACCACCGTTCGCAGCGAGCGGAGGTCGATGCCCTGCGAGATCCGGTGGCAGGTCACCAGGCAGTCGATCTCGCGCCGGGCGAACTCTTCGAGATGCTCGCGGTCGTCCTCCGCGTAGTACGTCCGGTACCGCGTGGTGTGTCCGTGCAATGCCTCCAGAAGCCCGTTCCCGTATTCCTTCGTCTCGACGAAGATGATGCAGTCGCGCAGCAGGTCGGCGTGGTCCTCCAGATATTTGGCGAACACCACCGGCTTCATCTCCGCCGTCTTGTAGACCTTCGCCAGTTCGTTCCAGAACTCCTCGTTCGACATCGGATCCCCTTCGCGCTTGCGCGCCGCGCGCCGCGCGTACACCCCGCTGATCCGCTTGCGGTCCCCGTCCGTCAACTCGTACGGCAGCGGCGCGTAGTCGAACTCGCTCAGGACCCCGCGGGCGATCGCCGCCTCGAGCGGGAATTCGTAGACCGTCGGCCCGACCTCGACGAGGATGAAGCGGTTGCCGTCCTCGTCGTAGCTGCGCTCGGGCGTCGCGCTCAGCCCCAGGCGCCAGCCGAACGGCCGGTGCCTTCCCTTCAGAGAGCCGACTAGAGATGGCACCCCGAGGCCGTGCACCTCGTCGTGCACCACGACCATGTTCCCCATCGCCCCGCGCGGGATGCGCCGGAGCGCCTTGGGGAGCTGCGCGCGAGAGATCACGAGGATTCCGCCGTCCGTACCCAGGGCGAACTCGCCCATCTCCCTGTGGCGTTCGTACTGCCGGTACACCAGCCACGGCCGTTTTGACCGCAGCGTCCACCCGTCCAGCTCCGCGGCCCACTGGTCCAGCAGGTCCGTGCCGTCCGTCGCGACGACGGCACCTTTCAGTTCGCCCGAATCGATCAGCCGCTGGAGGATCTTCAACGTCGTCCGGGTCTTGCCGGTCCCGGTCGCCATCTCCAGCACCCCAGCCCCCTTCTTGAGAAACGCCTCGACCGCTTCCTCCTGGTGCCGCCAGCGCCTATCCTCCGAGCCTTCCCTCGACCGGGAACCGCGGCCGCGCGGCAGCTTGCGAGGCGCCCTCGCGCGCAGCCTCGCCACCGTCTCGGCGCCCGGCCGTTCGACGTCGAGCCCCTCGGCTTCGTTCTCCCAGGCCTCGTCGAACTGCGCGACCTTCGTCCCGACGCGCTCGGCGTCCCCGACGACCCAGCTCCGGTACACGTCGATCGACTCGTAGTTCAGGCGGTGTCCGCCGAGCGTCTCGTTGGCCGAGCCCGTGAACGCCACGCGGGCTTCGTCAGCGAAGTCGAACACCCCCATCTTTTCGTGGAAGATGCCCGGCGCTTCGATGTGCGTCGCGAACGCGAACCGGATGTCCAGACGCCCGTTGGCCACGAGCCAGGCGAAAATGCGCGCCCTCGCGCCGTCGTCCGCCGGGTTCTCGGCAAGGACGACGATCTCTTCGAGAATCCGCTCGACCACCATCCGGCGGTACTCCGCGCGTCTCTCGTCGGCGGCAAGTTCCCGGAGCACCGCCTTGTCCTGTGGATTCAATTCCGGCGCGGCAATCAACAGGACCTGCACGTCGTCACCCTGAACCAGCCGTGGAAGCGCTTCCATCCAGGTCAGCAGGGCAGTGCTGGAGAAGTAGCCCGCCGCCCGCCGATAGAGCCTGGCCTCCCGCAGGCAGGGCGCGAAGAATTCGGCCGACAAGTCGTCCACGCCGCTGCGGTAGTGGGACTTCAGCGCCGCGAGACCCGCCGGCGTGACCGTACTCGCCGACTCGCCTATCGTCTCCGTTGCCAACCGTGCTCCCTGTGGACGGGTCAGTGCCGCACATTACACGCCGTCTCCGCATTTGCCCATCCCGCTCGGGCCCCCGCTGACCATTTGCGCCTGAGCGCCAACCGCGGACGTGAAAATATTGACATACAGGCGGCGTGAACGTTATTTTCCTCTCCAAAGTGACTTCCACCGGCGCAATGGACGGCTTCAATCACACCTTCCCGGCATTGAGAGGCGCCCAGGCCGGTGCCGAGTTCTACGTGGCGATGTGTCCCATGCGCCTGCTCCCCAAGCTATTCGTCTTCGACGACGACGAAGTCCCGCCCGAACTTCGCGCGCAGCGCACGCTCAACCGCCACCGCGTGCCCGAGATTGCCAGGTATCTGGTCCAGAATCGAACCAACTACGTCGTCTCGGCCTTGACCGCCTCGGTCGACCAGTCCGTTGCTTTCACGCCCATGGGCAACGGGAACGGTCGCGAGACGGTCGGCACCCTCGAACTCCCTATGGACGCCCGCTTGCTCATCAACGACGGCCAGCATCGCCGTGCGGCCGTCGAAGAGGCCTTGACCGAGTGCCCGGAACTGCGCGACGACCATGTTCCGGTCATCTTCTTCGTCGACCGCGGCCTCAAGCGCAGCCAGCAGATGTTCGCCGACCTCAACAAGCACGCCATCCGGCCGAGCGACTCGCTGAGCACGCTCTACGACCGCCGTGACCCCAGCTCCGAGCTCGCTCGCTACCTCGTCTTCACCGTCGACGGCTTCAAGGGCATGACGGAGATGGAGCGCTCGAGCCTGTCGAACCGGAGCACCAAGCTTTTCACGCTCAGCAGCATCAAATCGGCCAGCCGGGCGCTGCTGCGCAAGGGGCGCAAGGACGACATCACACCGGATGAGCGGGCCTTCGCGGCCGCGTTTTGGTCCACGGTCTGCGATGCCATGCCGGACTGGCACCTCGCCAGGGAGCACAAGGTCGCTCCCGGAGACCTCCGCCGCGACTTCGTCCACGCCCACGGCGTCGCCCTTTCCGCCATCGGCGCCGCCGGTGCCGATCTCGTGGCCGCCCACCCCAAGCTCTGGCGTTCCCGACTGCGCAGGCTCGCGGGCGTCGACTGGTCGCGCGGCAACCAGGAGATATGGGAGGGTCGGGCCATGCAGCACGGCAGAATCAGCAAGGCCAAGACCAGCATCCGGCTCACCGCCATCCTGCTCAAAAACCGCATGGACCTCGCCCTCACAGCCGAAGAGCAGGCCCTTGAACGCGAAATGGCCGCGAACGGTGGCTGAGGTGTTCCTCTACGGGTCCACCCGCGAGCAGGCCGATGCGCTCGCGCCGGCAGGCCGCCCGCTCAAGGACCTGATCGGCGAAATCAGCGATCTCTACCTCGAGGACGACCGACCGTGGGTCATCGGCTTCAGCGGCGGCAAGGACTCCACTGCCGTGTTGCAGCTCGTGTACGCTGCCGTGCTTTCGCTGCCCACCGAACAACGCGACAAGCGCATCTTCGTCGTCTCCTCGGACACGCTGGTCGAGACGCCCGTCGTCGTCGACCTCCTGGGCCGCACACTCGCGACGCTGGACGAGGCCGCGGCAACGGCAGGCGTTCCGCTCGAAGCGCATCAGGTCACGCCCGCCGAGAGCCAGACCTTCTGGGTGAACCTGCTCGGCAGGGGCTACCCGGCACCGACCAAGGCGTTCCGGTGGTGCACCGAGCGCATGAAGATCAACCCGGTCAACGCCTTTATCCTGGACAAGGTGGCGGAGTACGGCGAGGCCGTCGTCGTCCTCGGCGCCCGCAGCGCCGAGAGCGCCACGCGCGCCCAGGTCATCGCCAAGCACCGCGTCGACGGCTCGCGCCTCGGCCGGCACACCTCGCTGCCCAACGCCTATGTCTACACTCCGATCGACGACTGGACCGCCGACGAAGTGTGGGAGTACCTCATGTCGGCGCCGCGCCCGTGGGGCGGCGACAACCGGGCGCTGCTGGAACTCTACCGGGGTTCCAACGCCGGCGAATGCCCCATCGTCATCGACACCAGCACGCCGTCGTGCGGCAACTCGCGCTTCGGCTGCTGGACCTGCACCGTGGTCACCAAGGACAAGGCCATGGAGAGCCTCGTCGAGCAGGGCGAGGTTTGGATGAAGCCCCTGCTCGAATTCCGCAACCTCCTCGCCGAGACCACCCGGCCCGACCGCAAGCGCGAGTTCCGCAACCACCGCCGGCGCACGGGCAAGGTTTCCTTCGCCCGCGGCGGCATCCAGGACGACGGGGACGGCAACCGGGTCTGGAAACACGTCCCCGGCCCGTACTGGATGCGCTACCGGCGCAAGTGGCTGGAACGCCTGCTCGTCCTCCAGCGCGACCTGCAGGCGGCGGGCCACGACATCGAACTCGTCACGGAGCAGGAACTCCACCACATCCGGCGCGAGTGGCTCAACGACCCCAACGAACCGGACTGGACCGACCATCTGCCGGCGATCTACCGGCACGTCTTCGGCGAGGACCTCGACTGGACGCACCACGACGCCGGGACCTTCACCACCGCCGACGAGCAAATCCTCGCCGACCTCGGCGTCCAGCACGCGGTGCCCCCCACGCTCGTCCGCAAGCTCCTCGACCTCGAACTGTCCATGGACGGCCTCGCCAGGCGCCGCGGCATGCCGGACCGCATCCGCGCGATCCTGACCGAAGAGTGGCAGCCGCTCCACGTGGTCCTCGAACAGGGCGAGCGCGTGCGCGACGGCGGCTTCCAGGACGAGATCGACCGGCTTCAGGAAGCGCTGGCCGCGCTCGACGACGGCGACGACACGTGATCCTCGAACGCCTGACCCTCTCAGAATTCCGGGCCTACCGGGGCCGCCACGTCATCGAACTGTCGCCCCGCGTTCGATACCGGGCGGAGCGGCCGATCATCCTGTTCGGCGGTCTCAACGGCGCCGGCAAGACGACCCTCATGCTCGCGATTAAGCTGGCGCTCTACGGGCGCCACGCGCTTGGCATGGGTACGTCGAAGAGCGCCTACGACCTGTTCCTGCGCGAAAGCGTCCACGCCTCGTCCGCCCTGATGATCCGCTCCGACGAGGCGTTCGTCGAAATCGACTTCGTCTACGGCAAGTTAGGCGACCGCTCCCACTACACTGTGCGCCGCTCCTGGTCCACCGGCGGACGCCGCGTGCAGGAGGAGCTGTCGGTTCTCCAGGACGGCCAGCCCCTCTCGCTGTCCGCGCAGGCCTGCCAAGGCTTCCTCAACGAACTCGTGCCGATCGGCGTCTCCGAGCTGTTCTTCTTCGACGGCGAGAAGATCGCAGAGCTCGCCGAGGACGAGACTGGCCGTGCGTTGCGCGACGCCATCCAGCAACTCCTGGGGCTGCACCTCGTCGAACGCCTGCGCGGCGACCTGCGCGTCTACATGCTGCGCCAGAGCGCCAATGGCACCCAACACGATGCGAGCGACGAACTCGACCGCATCCATGCCGACTACGAAGACTCGCTCCGCGGGATCGACACAGAACAGGAAGAACTCGCTCGCGCCCAAGAACATCTCGGCACGCTCCACGCGGAACACGACCGACTGGACCTCCGACTCAGCGAACGCGGGGGGGACTGGGGCGTTTCCCGCGAGTCATGGCGGGCCAAGGCCGCCGAGCTGACGGACGCGCTCGAGACGACCGAACGCGAGCTTCGCGACGAACTCGCCGGCATCTACCCCCTGGGCCTGGCCCGCGAAGCGCTCGTCCCCGCCTTCGAGGCCGCCGCCGCAAGCCTCGGCACCCGCACCCAGGCCGACGCGAACGACCTGCTTGCGTCCTTCGCTACGACCCTCAAGGGCGAGCTCGGCGGCTCCGCTGGCGAGACTATCGACCGCCTGCTTGACGCTGCCTTGAGGCCGGTACAGTCCCCGGAAACGCGGCTCGACGTCAGCCACCGGGCGCTTGGCCGCATGGAACAAGCCATTCGGCACGCCATTCCTGAATCCGAGGCGCGGGTTGAACGCCTTCTCCGCAACATCGAGACTACCCAGGGCGAACTCGACGTCGTTACGCTCCGCATGGAACAGGCCCCGGACGAGGCGGCGCTCGCAGACGACGTCGCCAAACTGGCCGAACTCGCCAAGGAGACCCACGAAGCCGCCGTCGATGTCGCCGTCCGCAAGCGCGAGCTGAAGACCCGCTACCGACTCGCAATCGACAAGGCCCGCATGCTCCGCGACAGGCACACCGCTCGGTCGGCCCAAGAGGAGATCGCCCAGCCACTGGAATACGCGGAGCGGTCCCGGCGGCTGCTCAAGGACTTTCGCTGCGCCAAGGCGCAGCGGACGATCGCGGAGCTCGAGTACGAGTTCGGGACGGCCTTCCAGGAACTCGCCCGCAAGGACGATCTGTTGGCCAATGCTCGGATCGACCCGCTGAACTTCACCGTCAAGCTGCTCAACCGCGAGGGCCGCGAACTGCGCAAGGCGCAGCTCTCTGCCGGGGAGAAGCAGATCTACGCCATCGCCATGCTCGACGCACTAGCACGCACATCCGGTCGTCGCCTTCCGGTTGTCATCGACACGCCACTCGGTCGTCTCGACTCCCAGCACCGGTCGAACCTCGTCACCAGCTACTTCCCCCGGGCGAGCCACCAGGTCATCCTGCTATCGACCGACGTGGAGGTCGACGAGTCCTTCTACAAGACGCTTTCCCCGTGCGTCAGCCATGCCTTCGAGATTCGATACGACAAAGCCGAGCAGGCCTCCAGCCTCCACGAAGGCTACTTCTGGCGGTCGCGCACCTGGGCTGCGGGATGATCCCCCATCGAGTACGAGTCTCCGAGCGGGCAACCGGTCGCCTGAGATACCTGAAGTCCAGAACCGGCTTGACGCCCAACATCCTGGGCCGCTTCGCCTTCGTGCTGTCCGCGCGTGACATGTGCCGCCTCGCGCACGGGCCCGGCGACCTCGCCGGCCTGGAATTCAACGCGCCCACGCTGTTCGGCGAGCATCAGGAACTCTACGAGCTGCTGCTGGTGCGCTACGCCGAAACCGCGAGCGACGAGCGCGACCCCGGCCTCGTCATCGCCAGCCACATCGAGACCGGATTGCACAAGATGGGACATCTGCGCTCCCTCGAGGATATGGCCGCCCTGAAGTAGGACGTTACGGGGTGGACAGTCCTCCGCACCTTGACGTCTCGCACCTCCGCAACGAGCTGGCCGCAACCGGTCGGGCAAGCACGTCGGGGCCTCCAGCTACTTCCACCTCGACCTCGCAGCCCGTGTTCGGGACACTTGCGCACGGCTTGCGGTCGAGACCGGTCTGGCGCGCGATGGCGGCTATGCCGAGCCCCTGACGTCTCAAATCGTGGATCATGACAACCTCCCTCAGAACGATCATCCCCATCTTCCCTAGCGGCGGACCCGGGGCCATCCAACCCAAAGTGGAGACTCTTCGATCGGCACTTTTGGGGAGTATTGACCCGGCATTGACAGTCGCCACGTCCGACACGTTCGCCGCCGTCGTCGCCAGGCCGTGCGCTAGCCCCGACTCCGCGTCCACCCCGATGTGCGCCTTCATCCCGAAGTACCACTGGTTGCCCTTCTTCGTCTGGTGCATCTCCGGATCCCGCTCCCGCTTCGCGTTCTTCGTCGACGTCGGCGCGTCGACGATGCTCGCGTCCACGACCGTCCCCCGCCGCAGGCTGTGGCCCTCGTCCGCCAGGTGCGCGTTGATCGCCTCGAACAGCCCCCCGCCCAGGCCGTGCCGCTCCAGCAGGTGACGGAACTTCAGGATCGTCGTCTCGTCCGGCAGCGGGCCCGACAGCCGCAGCCCCGCGAACCGCCGCACCGACTCCACCTCGTAGAGCAGATCCTCCATGCCCGGGTCGGACAGGTCGTACCACAGTTGCACGCAGTGCACGCGCAGCATCGTCCGCAGCGGATACGGCCGCCGGCCGCGGCCCGGCTTCGGATGGAACGGCTCGACCAGCGCCTCGAGAGCCGCCCACGGAACCAGCCCGTCCATCTTCTCCAGAAAAAGCTCGCGCCGGGTCCGGCGCTTCTTCGAGTCGTGCTCGAGTTCCACGAACGTCGCCTGTTCCATGGCTTCCCCACCGTTCCTTCGGCGATTTTGCTTTTGCCACAACGGACTTAGTCAGAAGTTCCTTAGCGCCCACTCACCAAGGATTTGTCGTACACCTCCCGCCGACCCCCAATTGGTAGCCGGGCCCGCCATGGGGTATCCTGCTTTGGTTCCCATGCCACGCCCCCGCCTACAACCGCCGCCACGCCAAAAGCCCGCAGTCACCGCCTACCGTCACCCTTATGCCATCCCCGTCGGAGGGGCAGTATGAACCGAACCCTCACGTTCAAGGCCGAAGACCGCCTGATGAAGGACGTCCTCTTTGCCAACGACGTCCGATTCCGCATCCCCAGGTACCAAAGACCCTATGCGTGGGGCGACGACGACGTCGAGGAGTTCTGGAACGATCTCCTTCAGGAGGAGACGCTTTTCATCGGTTCGATGATCTTCAACTACGAGCACGAGCGCAGCGAGAACTACATCGACGTCATCGACGGCCAGCAACGGCTCCTCTCCATCACCATCCTTGAGGCTGTGCTGAGGGACGTCACCTCGCTGTACGATCCCGAGCTGTCCCGACTCATCCATGAGTTCGAGATCGCCCTCAAGGACCGCCACGGAAACCAGGACTACCGAATCCTGTGCGGCGACACCACGCAACCGTTCTTCGGCGACTACGTGCAGAAGGGGAACGCGAACATCCGCAGCGCGAAAACCGCCACCGCGGAAGAGCGCCGGATCAAGGGCAACTACTCGTTTTTCTTTCAGCGCGTCAACGCCGAGCTTGACCGACTGCCGTCCAACGAGCAGAAACTCGAGTGCCTGAAGGCCATCCGAAGGAAGCTGGAGACGTTGATTGTCATCCACGTCCGCATCGACTCGGAGGAAGAGGCCTACGAGATATTCGAGACGACCAACGCCCGCGGGGTCGACCTGTCCGTCGCAGATCTGCTCAAGAACCTCATCTTCAAGAAGATCCGGGTTTCCGAAGGAATAGACGAGGCGAAGGACAAGTGGGAGGAAATGCGCGCCGACATCCAGGAAACGGGCACGGAACTCAAGCGATTCATCCGCTACTACTGGATCTCCAAGCACAAACCTTGCCCCGAAAAGCGACTGTTCCGCGAAATCAAGAGGGCTACCACCGACTGGCAAGGTCTTCTCGACGACCTGCGCCACGATGCCGACATCTTCAACGACCTGTACGAATGCAACGAAGCCGATTGGATGGCCAGAGGCATCCATCCCGACACGTATCGTTCGCTCCTTGCCATCAAGCGGATGAACTACACCATCTCCTACATATTCCTAGTCCGGCTGTTCAGCAACCTGCCTAGGCTCGGATTGAATCCCCGATCCGTCGTACGGACGATCGAGCGATTCACGTTTCTCTATTCCGCGGTTTCCCGCCAACCCATCAACAAGTGCGAGAAGGTTTACAGCGAACAAGCCAAGCAACTGCACGAGGCCGTTCAAGTCCAGGATCCCGGGCAGCGTCGCGTTGCGGTGGAGAAGGTACTGACCAGCCTTAGGAACGCCCTGATCGCTCTCGTGCCACCCCGGGAGGTTTTCAAAGAAGCCTTCATGACCATCAGCTACAAAAAGAACTCCCAGCAGGCGCGCGACTTTGTCAGGTACATCCTCGACGCCGTCAACGCCGGCATGGCCTCGACCAACGAACTCGTGATCGATCCGTACAACGTCAACACCGAGCATGTGCTCCCGCAGAGTCCGGCCAAGAAATGGGGTCTCTCGAAGCGGGACGTGGCGCCGTTCGTAAACCTTCTCGGCAACCTCACACTCGTCGACAAGCGAATCAACTCCCTCGCCGGCAACGACGACTTGGCCGCGAAGCTCGATGTCCTCGAGAAGAGCGAATTGCCAGTTACCAAAGTGCTCGTCGACGAGATCCGGGGCTCCAGCCTCTCTTGGGGCCAGGCAGAGATCGAGAATAGGCAGGCTCGACTGGCCGACATCGCGTACGACACCGCGTGGAAGATCACCTAGCTCAACGTCCACCCGCCGAACCTGTATGCGATCACCTGGGGGTGCCGACGATTCGGCGATTTGCCCGTTTGCGCCGGCACTGCTTTAATCCCCACCAGAGAGCAACCGACACGACCCCGACGTGCAACCCGCCGGCAGCACCGATCAGTTGATTCGCGAGATCGAGCCCTCGATCAGGGACGCTCTTGCGCTAGCGCATCCAGGCGTCGTGTTCACCGACGTCTGTTTGAAACCCCGCACCTCGTGGTGCGGCAGCGACATGCTCGATGTCTGGGCGGTCTACGAGGGCGACATCGCCGACCTCGCGGCACCGGCCAAGCCCAGCCTTGCGACGCTAATCCAGGACATTCTCTGGAACATGGGGCTCGACGCCTCCCCGTTTTACGCACCTCGTCGCGCAGGCGGACGCCAAGGATCTTTCGCCTGAGACCGTCTGACCTCCTGACCTCGGCCCGACAACCTCGTCCCCGTCAGCCCGGGGAGACCGCTCGAATCGGATCTCCGCTGCGCGGTCAGCACGGTCTACTACGCGCGCTTCCACCGTCTCGCAGAATGCTGCGCCGACGAGTTCTTCAACAGGAACATGCGCGGCGAGCCGGACTGGGTGCGCGTGTACCGGGCCCTCAACCCCCAGCGGGCCGCGGAGGCGTCTGCGGCGCAAACCCCTTGGTGGTATAACGGCGTGTCGTCTAGTAGATGCAGGACAGTATGGAACTGACAAACCCATGCGGTGCTTTCGACGTCAAGTCGACCCCGCTCGCACCGCGCGTCGACTTGGGTCCGGATGCGACGATCGGTCTCTTCGCAAACGACAAGAAGAACGCCGATGTGCTTCTCGAACACGTTGGGCGTGGGCTTCGGGAGTCCCACGGCGTCGAACGGTTCCGTTGGTTCCGCAAGGAGGCCACCCAGCCGGCGGCGTTCACGGACGAGTTCATCGCCGAATGCCACGCGGTGGTGGGTGCCGTCTGCGACTGAGGATCGTGCACGTCGTGGTGTATCCATGACTGCATCGAACTCGAGAAACGCGGCATCCCGACGGCGGCCGTGTGCACCGACGAGTTCTTCGCCTTGGCGAAGACCGAGGCGATGGGCTGGGACATGCCGGGTTTGCCGCTCGCGGTCGTTCCCCATCCCCTGGCGAAACGGAACGCGCGCGAGTGCAGTGAATTCGCAGCGGGCGTGCTCGGGGAGATTGCGGAAGCGCTGACCACCGATCCCGGTTTGCTGGCCGCGAAGTACCGCGAAAAGACCGTACCGGCGGGTAGCCGGCGTCGCTACCGGTCGCTCTTCGAGAGCGAGTTCAACTCGCCGGATGCACCGCCGACCTTCAGCGGGCCGGATTCCATCGAAGCCATGAACCGGGTGTTCTACCGGCGTGGCTGGACGGACGGATTGCCCGTGCTGCCGCCAACCCCAGGGCGCGTGGAGGCAATGCTTGCCGAGCGGAATCCCGACGAGCTGGCCGGGCTCGTCGAACCCCGGCTGGGCCGGGCGACTTTGGCCAAGATCGCAGCGAACGCGGTCATGGCGGGCTGCGACCAAGCGCACTTCGCCGTCGTTCTCGCCGCTGTCCGGGCCATGATCGATGAGAGCTTCAACCTCAAGGCCCTGCAGTCGACCACGCATCCGTGCACCGTGGCGTGCCTCGTGGGCGGACCGGTAACGGACGAACTCGAGGTCAACGGGTCGTACAACGCGTTCGGCCAAGGCAGCCAGGCCAACGCGGCGATCGGTCGCGCCATCCGCCTTGTGCTCACCAACATCGGCGGCGCCGCGCCCGGGGCGCTGGACCGGTCGACCATGGGATCGCCCGCCAAGTTCGCCCTATGCTTCGCGGAGAACCTGGAGGCAAGCCCTTGGCCTTGCTACCACGAGGAGTTGGGTCTCGACCCGGCCGACAGCCACGTCACGGTTTTCGGCGTGGAGGGTCCCCACAACGTCAACGACCACTACGGCCGTACCGGCGAGGAAATCCTGCTGACCATCGCGGGCACCCTGGCGTCGCCGGGGGCGAACAATTTCTACCTAGCCGGGCAACCCGTGGTCGTCATCGGACCGGAACACGCCGAAGTCATCGCATCCGACGGCTTCTCCAAGATGGACGTGAAACAGTTCTTGAGGGATCACGCGATCGTGCCGCGCGCCGTTGTCTCCGACGCCATGGTCGATGCTGTTGAGGATCGCAATCCCGCGCAGCTACTGGGGGAAGGCGCTGCCGACGGCGTGCGGTTCCTGACCGATCCGGACCAACTGATCGTGCTGGTGGCGGGGGGCGCGGGACGCCACTCGGCTGTCCTGCCCACGTTCGGGGGATCGACACATGCCGTTACACGGCGAGTCGAATAACCCGCCGTAGGAAATATCGCACGGCATTTTCCGCCGATTCGCACGTCATCAACGGTTTTTTCGCTACCGCTGGGGAACGCCGATGGCGACCATGACCAACCCATTGGCACGGTGCCGAGAGATTGAATTGTGGTACGTTTCGGCCATGCGCAACGCGATCGTTCCACGGTCGCTCGTCGGCGCCGTCGGCGAACAACACACGGAAGTAAGTTCCATGCCAACACCCCACCCGAACACCCCGTCCACAGGTGTGCGACAAAGCGGTCCTCGTCGCTCGCCTGCAGAACCCCTGTCGGTAGTCCACGCCGCGGCGCTGTACCAACCGGTGCCGCCGGTCGGTTGTGACGACGACGGCTATCCGTGCGACGACTCCGCGATGGTGGACAACTCGGACCACAACATCGTGTCGGGCTACATCAAGTACGTGGTGGGGGAGCGGTACGCCGACCGGGACGATATGTTCGTGGACGCCGACTTGGGGCTCTATTTCGAACAAGGCAATCGATCGGCCCTTGTCGTGCCGGATGTCCTCGTCGCGTTCGGGGTCGAGGGCGGAAGCCGGATGTCTTACAAGATCTGGGAGGAGGGCAAGCCGCCTGACCTCGTCGTGGAGGTGTTATCGCACAGGACTTGGCGGAAGGATCTGCGCGTCAAACCGGGCCTGTACCAAGCGCTTGGCATCGCCGAGTACTGGTCCTTCGATCAGCACCGTCTCAGCGATGATCCGCCGCTCCTCGTGCGACGCCTCGAAATCGGCAGCTACCACGTCGAGGGAGACGGCATGACCGGGCACAGCGCGATCCTGGGTCTCGACGTCCGCGTCGACGGTACCTTGCTGCGACTGCACGATCCGGCGACAGGCCTCGATCTCCCCGACTACAACGAGGCGGTGGCCATGTACCGTCAAGCCCGAGTGGGTGCCGCAGCTGAAGGGGAAGCGCGGCAAGCAGCAGAAAAACGCATCGCCGAGTTGGAGGAACAACTGCGCCGATCCAAGGGCGCTTGACCGCTACGGGTCGGGCGTCGCGGCGCTTCCCTCGTGCACCAGGCGATTGACCAACGGCGCGACCACCATGACCGCGACGCCGATCCCCACGCCCCACCACCCCAGCGTGGCGAAGGTGTCGGTGTAGATCGGTAGCGACACGACCGGATCGACCTCGGCGCCGGGTACCCGGTCGATGGCGGCAAACCCCGCGATCCAGCCAGCCAGGTACTGCGCGGCCGCACCGGATAGGAACCAGACGCCCATCATCAGGCCCACCACCTTCACGGCGGAAAGGCGGGTCACCATGGAGAGGCCCACCGGGGACAGGCAGAGTTCGCCGGTGGTGTGCAGGAAGTAGGCGAACACCAGCCAGAGCACGGCGACCTGCCCGGCGCCGTCGGCGAACGATGCGCCGACGACCAGCACCAGGAACCCCAATCCCGCCTGCAACACGCCGAGGCCGAACTTCATGGGCGTCGAGGGTTCGATGCCGCGTTTCGACAGGATGTCCCAGACCATGGCGAAGGCGGGTGCCAGCAGGATGATGAACGCGGGATTGAAGAAACCCATCTGGGCCGCCTGCATCTCGACCCCGGCGATGGTGGTCTCGACGTTGCGCTCGGTGAACAGCACCATCGAGGTCCCCGCCTGCTCGAAGAGCGTCCAGAACACCACCGACACGGCGGTCAGCATCAAGACGACGAACATGCGGTCGCGTTCGACCTTGGTGCACTTCGCGAGCGCGTACCAAACGATGCCGAGGACGGCCAGGCCAGCGGAGAGAGCCAAGAGGCCGCCGACGAAATCCCGCCATTGCATCAGCCACCAGGCGCATCCCACCGCGACGATGCTGGCCGCATAGATCCAGTGTTCCTTGGTGATGCCCCCCACCCGGCTCGCCAAGCGCGCAGGCTCCGACGCTTCGCCCGCACCGTGGAAGTGTCGCTGGCCACCAAGGAAGCAGAACAATCCGGCCAGCATGCCGATGCCTGCCAGGCCGAAGCCGTATTTCCAGCCGTAGGCCTGTCCCAGCCAGCCGCACAGCAGGATGGCGGCCAGCGCACCGAGGTTGATGCCCATGTAGAAGATGGTGAAACCCTGGTCCCGACGCGGATCCTCGTCGGCGTAGAGTTGGCCGACGATGGTCGAGATGCTCGGTTTCAGGAAGCCGACGCCGATGATGATGAACGCCAGCGCCAGGTACATGATCGACAGCGCCCCGTCGTCGCGGTCCAGCACGCCGTCGACCACACTGGCCGGTTCCCCTTCGAAGGCCATCAGCACGTGGCCGCAGCAGAGTAGGATCGCGCCACACGTCACTGCCCGGCGAAACCCGAGATACCGGTCCGCGATGAAGCCGCCGATGATCGGCATCAGGTAGACCAGCGAACCGTAGGTGGCGACGACACCTGCCGAGACCGCATCGTCGAACAGGAAATGCTGCGTGAGGTAGAGCACCAGGAGCGCCCGCATGCCGTAGAAGCTGAACCGCTCCCACATCTCGGTGGCGAAGCAGATGAAGAGTCCCGTGGGATGACCGAGAAGCTCGCTGGGGGCGGGTTCGGCGGCTGCGCTCATGGGTGTTTCCGCTTCTTCTCGTCGCTCAAGCCGACAATAGCTAGACCGCCTCGGAAATCAACGGTCTGTTGGGAACGGGTCTTGGTATTCGGCTCGCGACACGAACGTCGGGTCCGTCAGGGCCTCGAGAAAGGCCAGAAGCTCGGCGCGTTCCGTCGGCGTCATGTCGAACCCTTGGACGAACTGGCTCTTGTAGATGTTCGTCCGGCCGTCGCCCGCGTGTTCGCCGGTCTCGATGTTGCGTCCACCGGCTGCATAGAAGTCGAGTACCGCGCCGAGATCGGTCAGGCTGCCGTCATGCATGTAAGGCGCCGTGAGGGCGACGTTGCGCAAGGTCGGTGCCCGGAAGGCGCCGCGATCGCCAGGGTCGCCGGTCAGGTCGTGCAATCCCTGGTCTTCTCGGGGATACGCGTTTTCGTCGCCGACGTTGTAGAGCCCCGTGTTGTGGAAGGCCTTGTCGAGGATGGCGACGCTCTCGTGGGTGCTCGACTGGGTGAAGTTGAACCCGCCGTGGCAGTGATGGCACTCGAATCGTTCGGAGAAGAAGTGCTGCAGTCCGTTGATTGCCGCAGGGTCGAGGGCGTCGTCCTGCCCCGCGTACGCGTAGGCGTCGAACGGCGACTCGAAGGAGACCAGTGATCGGACGAAACACGCGAGCGCGTCGACGATATGGGTGAACTGCAAGGGTTCGCCATCCGGGAAGGCGTCGGTGAAGAGCTGCTGGTAGACGGGATCTTCCCGGAAACGCCCGAGGACCTCGCGTTCGTGGCCGGCGATGCCGAGTTCCACGGGTTCTTCGCCGAACATGGGGATCAACAACTGTTGTTCGATTGTCGTGAGTCCCGGATGCGCCCACATCAGGGTGTCGTTGTAGGCCACGTTGACGAGTGCGAGCGTGTTGCGCCGATTGACGCCACCGGTCGAACCCACGGCTCGATTGCGCGGTTCGGTGAAGGCGAACTCGGGTCGGTGGCAGGTCGAGCAGGCCTGCGTGCCGTTGCCCGAGAGCCGTGTGTCAAAGAACAGGTGGCGGCCGAGTTCGACCTTGGCGGCTGTCATCGGGTTGTTCTCGGGCACTGCGGGCTTCGGAAACCCCTCCGGGATGTTCCACGCATACTCGTCGGGGGTTCCGCAGCCACCGCAGATCAACGTCACGGACAACGCCGATCCGGCGGTGAAACGGATGGCGTTCACGGCGCGAAACGGAACACCGTCTGGGCACCGCAGCCGTCGAGGCACCGCCCGGTGGCAGGATCCAAACCGAGATTGGCCAACAGGCCCCGGCATGCCTCGCTCTCGGCGTAGGCCGCCATGCAATTGTCATCCACCGTCGTGTCGATGTGCGCCAGAAGGGCATCGAGGTCCACGGCGATGGTCCCGGCCTCCGGCGCATCGCTCGCCAGGCGAATGCGGGCGGCGTTGGGTTCCCGGCACGGCTCCCCGGGCGGGCGCACCGCGGAAGCGGAAACGCACCCGGTGCTGCCGAGGTGGAAGGACCAGGCGTTGCCGATGTCGAGGCGAACGAACTTGTAGCCGGACTGCCACGTCCAGAACATGGAAGGCACGTTGAGGGGTGGCGCGACGGCGAAGGGATTGCCGTGATTCCGCTCGAAAGGGACCCCGAGAAGAAACTCGATGGCCACGTAGCGCCCTTTGGCGACATGGCCGGCTATCACGCGGTTCTCTTTACTGCCACCGAGCGCGACGAGGGCGGTGCTGTCGTCCTGCCATTCGTTCGCATGGAGGCGTACCGGCACGGCAAGACCCTGGGCGTCGATCATCGCCAGGTCCGATAGGTAGAAACGCATCAGGGCATCCTCGGCATGCGTCGTGCGCATCTCGAACGCGAGCCGGACGGGGGTCTCGGGTGGATGGCAAGCGCCGAGACCCAGCGAGATCGTTGCCAACATCCAACCGACGACGTGACGGCACGGGCGGGTCCAGGATCGAACCTCCGTGCCGCGTAGAAGCTGCGTAGTCGGTGCCGTTGTGGTAGTTTGCGACCCCATCAACGGGTTGCCGGAGTATTCGTGACCCGCGCTCTGGTCATAGCTTGGTTCGTCCTGCTACTGCTCGCTGACGTCGCACGCGGCGATGATGCTATACCCCGGTATGTCGCCCAACAAGGCGAGGACCGCGGCGACTGTTCGCTGCCCGTGCGGCCCTGCCTGACCATCCAATATGCCCTTTCCGTGGCCGGCAAAGGCGATCAGGTGCGCGTGGCGGGGGGCGCCTATCATCTGTCCGACGTTGGCGACGCCTTGGCAATCGTCGGGAGTACGGTGGACGTGCTGGGCGGTTTCGATCGCTTCGACCACTTCCTGCAGCAGTCTCCGTCGACCAACCGAACATCCTTGATTGGCGTACCGGTCGCCTTCCGAGCCCATCTGGAGGCGCTGGGCTTCCACGTCGTCGCCGACCGCAAGACGATCGATGCGTCCGCGAGGGCCGCCATCGACGGATTCCAGGTTACTCAGGTCGGCCAGGGCGCCACACCTTGTCGAGACGATGCCGCCGGCGAGTACCCGTGCAAAGACGTCGACCTGCTCTCTCATTTGGCGCGCAGCGATCTGTCGTCGAGTCCGGCCAGCATTGCGGACGTCTGGGGATTCGTCGATCTCAACACCGAACGGGAATACGCGCTTCTCGGCATGATGAACGGTCTCGCAGTGGTCGACGTCACCGATCCGGCGACGCCGTTCGAAGTCGGGACCGTGCCGGGCGCGCTCTCCGGTTGGCGGGACGTCAAGGTGACGCAACGCTACGACGGTGGCGAGGACCGTTGGAACACCTACGCGTACGTCAGCACGGAATACGGCGGCCGGCTCGTCGTCGTCGATCTCACGGGACTGCCGAACCACGTGGGACTCGCCCGCCGCTCCGACACGCACGCCCACAACGTCTACGTCAGCAACGTGGACTACACCACCGGCGTGCCGTTGGACGAGTCTCGCGCACCGCCGGTTTTGCAGGTCCTGGGAAGTCCAGTAGATCGCGGTGCGGCCCGGACGTTCGACGTGCAGGACCCCTTAAGCGTGCGGCAGGTCGCCGCCACGGGCGGCGGCTACAGCCATGATGCCACCTCGATGTGGGTGTCCGACGAGCGCGCCGCTGTCTGCAAGGCGAAACAGGATGTCTGCGAGATCCTGCTGGACTTCAACGAAACGGACATCGAGATCTGGGACTACAGCGACCAGCACGCACCCGAACTACTGAGTTCCACGACCTATGACGACGCGGGGTACGTTCATTCGGGCTGGTGGTCCGAGGACGGCCGGTTCCTGTTCGTGCACGACGAGTTCGACGAGCGCGA
The DNA here is from genome assembly GCA_028818795.1 of Gammaproteobacteria bacterium. Classification (GTDB taxonomy): domain Bacteria; phylum Pseudomonadota; class Gammaproteobacteria; order Pseudomonadales; family Azotimanducaceae; genus VXYL01. The sequence continues at coordinate 62,245 of JAPPND010000161.1, forward strand.
TGCGGATCTCAATACCACGGTTCGCGTGTTCGATCTCGCCGACCTCCGAAACCCCGAACTCGTTCACACATGGACGGGCCCAACGGGAGCTATCGACCACAACGGCTATGTACGGGGCAATCGTTACTACATGTCGACGTATTCGCGGGGTCTCACGGTGCTGGACATCACCGATCCGCTGCAGCCCATCGAGGTCGGTTTGTTCGACACCCATCCGGCTTCCGACGACAAGTACTACGGTGGCGCTTGGGGGGTCTACCCCTTCCTGCCGAGCGGCAACATCCTGATCAGCGACATCCGGGGTGGCCTCTACGTCGTAGGGGATCGCACGCGGTCGGACCACATCCAAGTCGGATTCGCATCACCAACCTTCGGCGGTGAAGAGGGCGAGGACTTGTCGATCGAGGTTGTCCGCCGCGGTGCCGGCGGTGCCGTTTCGGTGGACTACACCGTTCTCGCCGGCTCGGCGGGGATGACGGATTTGACGACTTCCTCGGGAACGTTGCACTGGCCCTCCACGGACGGCCATTCTGTTGATGTACAGAGCCTGTCGGTCCCCCTACTCCGCGACGACGTGGCCGAGCCCATAGAGCGCGCCTTCGTCCGACTCAGCAATCCCGCTGGCGGTGCCGTGCTGGCGGACATCAACATGGCGTACCTGTTTGTTGCCGATCCCGGCCAGGGAGCATCCGTGGGTTTCGCCGACACGCGGATTGCGATCGACGAGACCGCCAAACGGCTGCTCGCGACGGTGCGGCGTTTGGGAAGTCCATTGGGTGAGGTGTCGGTCGAGTACGAGGTCGGCTCGTTGTCCGCCGTGCCAGGCTCGGACTACGTCGAAGTCGAACCCGGTCAGTTGTCCTGGGCGGACGGCGACGCAACGGCGCGAACCATCGTCGTGCCGTTGGTGGAGGACAACCACGAAGAACTCGTGGAACAGTTCGAGATCCGCCTGTCGTCGCCCACCGGTGCCACCCTCTCGGACGACCGCCTCGTCGTCGACATCAATGCAGACGGCATGGCCGTCACGGGGTTCGCGTTGTTCGACGACGCGCCCGGGCAAGACCTGCAGCCGATAACAGATGGCATGCGACTCGCCACGGATGCCGTGCCGGGCAACACGGGCATTCGAGTCGAAGTCAGGAAACCGGACGATGTACGCAGCGTGGGCTTGACAGTCGATGGTGCCGACGACACGCACACCGACAACGAAGCACCCTACGTGTTCCACGTCCTCGGTGACTCGCCGGAAGGCGAATACACACTGCGAGCCACGCCTTATACGAGGAACGACCTTGGCGGCGTTTCGGGCGAGCCGCTTGTGGTCAGCTTCTCGATCGGCGACGAGCCGGTCGTCCTATCGCGCGACGCCATGTTGATGGAACTCGAACTGAGCGGCATCGATTTGGAGTTCAACACCGACATTGCCGACTACGAGGCGACCGTGGGGCCGCAGGTCGCACGAACGACGGTATCGGCGGAGGCGGCTGCAGGGGCTACGTATGCAATCGGCCCGGACGATGCCGACGCAAACGTCGATGGCCACCAGATGGATCTCGCGATCGGGATGAACTCACTCGAAATCGAGGTGACTGGCGAAGACGGCGAGGCGAGAAGAAACTACACCGTGAAGGTTGTCCGCGCCCCCTTCGTCACCGGCCCGTAGGCGCTACCCTGGGGTGACCCTGCGGTCGCCGTTCAGCTGTTCGTGCTGGGCCCTTCGCCACGGCCGTAGGGGCGACCGTTGTGGTCGCCCGTTACTCGTTGCAGCAGTGCGGATATAGTACCGGCGGGCAGGGGAAGCCCATCCCTCCCCACGGTGTTACCGGCCACCCGCCATTCCTACTTCCCCTGTGTGATCGCGCGGCGAAGATCCGTAAGGCGCTGACGGAGCGCGGTTGGGGGTCGCCCGTCAAGATTGAACGGGGGATCGAGCACGTCGAGGACAGCTTGCTCGACACAGCCGAGTGAATCGCGGTGGTTCCACGGGACAATCGAGACCCGCAGGTGACTCTCGATCCATTGGGTTACCCGATGGTTCTCCGCCGACGCAAGCTTACCGGGGCGTTCCAGGCGCAAGTTGAGCGGCCCACGAAGCATGGCCGAGATCGTGAGCCGAAAGGTGGAAGAAGACAGATTGCCCCGGATGTGGTTACTCCGTATTCGGCTCTTTAGAGTAGCCGTTGACTCTTTGCCCGAGAGCCCGGATCTCGCGCCTGCTTGACCGACGTAGACCAGCGCCCCGACCCTCGCCCGTCCTACACTCTCGAACAGTTCGCGGGCTTCCCCGTCCGCCCACCAGGAGTAGAGTCCTGCCTTGGCAGCGCCGTCCGTATCCCCTGGGAACTCCCGCGGGCTTTCCGACCGGGTTTGGTCGGCAAGCAATGACGCGACTCTTTGAATCGCGGAACGACGATTCACTTCAGTTTCGCCACCTGCATAGCGAGGCCGTCGCTGCTCTTCCAACCAGGACGAAGTCGGTGGTCTCGACTGAGCGCTACCAACGCCTCGCCTATAGCACGAGGGGTCTTGACCATGGCCCCGGGCTTCGGCTCCGGACAAGCAAAGAAGACATTTTCGATCTCGACCGGCCAGCGGGCCGCCCGGAACGCCCGGGCATATTGGGTTGTCGCCGAAAGCAAACCGACCACACTACTCGCCCTGGTCGCCTCCGCGTAGGCGCTGAGACATCGCGGGACCAAAGCATCCGGCCACATCGCGTTCCGGTATTCCTGGTTGTACCACCCAATCGGCTCGGCAGGGAGGACGACACCGTAGCCGCCGGAGATGATAAGCGAGTGGGCTCCTGCTGCGTGCAGGCCGTCAATTGCGTGGCCGGCTTCCCGATACAGAGTGCCGCTGTAGCGCGCCGCAGCGGGCAGAAGCGCCACATCGTTAACCTTCGCCGCCCGTCTATTGGCGGAGCGCTTTGTGACCAACTCTTCAGCCAAACGACGGGGAAGTGAGTCGAGGATGGAGGGTTGGTGGCCGGCCGCGCGTCGCCCGCCCTCTTCCTTTGCTCCAGAACACGGTAGGACGAAGAGGGTCCTTGGTATAGCAGATCCCGGAACTGTGCCTGGTAACGGGATGGATGGACCGAACGCAGAGCTACGCGAATGATCGAGACGACACTGTCAAGTTTCCCTTTTTCGTTGTCACGCAACCGCACTACCTCGCTCTTGCACTCGTGCAGATGCCGGCCTTCGTCGGCAATACGATGGCGAACGTACCTACCCGCAACGCCGTTTCCCGCCTGGCGATACTTGACCCGCAGAACCGCGAGCTTCTCGTTGATCGCATTCTGGACGGTTAACAGGAGCGCGTTGGACTTGGATTCGATCTCCCTGTAGGTCTCCGATTGAAGACCGCCGACTTCCCGAAGCCAGGCAGCCAGCCGACCGGCTCCGGCTTGGGCAATGATCGGTGCAAGCGCACCCCCGACTAGCGCACCGGCGGGACCGAGCACCAGGAGTCCGATCGAAGTACCCACGACGCCTCCCGTAAGAGCCAATCCGACCCTGGCCGACCCCTCGATCAACAAGTGGGACGCCGCCTGCGATGCCGTGACCTCGCCCGTCTTAAGCGTCCACACCTGTCGTGCAGCCACGTAGGCCAACGCTATCTCCGGAACGTCGTTGTCCGCTAGGTCCTTGGCCTCCAGATATGATCGCTCGGTGACGTGCGCGAGCAACTCGTTTGTGTGGCCTTCCAGGAGAAGACGTTGTCCTGCCAGTCTGCAGGCCAGTTTTCGTAGTCCCCGATCAGGTCGCTGTTCGCGAGCACGGGAATGTCCGGGTAGTTCTTGAAGTGATCCGCCAGACCGCGCGAGTCGACCAGGCATTTCACCTGGAAGGGTTGACCGTCCACGATCAAGTCCCACCCGGGTTGGTTCGCGGTGTCGGGAACTTCGACGACGTGACCGTCGGCGGCCAGCTTGGTCGCCGCCAACTGTTCCATGAGATAGCCCTTCTGGCTCTCGACGAGTCCGTCGAGCGATTCCCGACCGCGCCACTGATCGTCCATTTGTCCCAACAGGTTCACGGCGAAGTCGAAGGAGTCGTCGACTTCGCCGCTGCTGGAGAAGTCTGCGGCGGCAACCACATCGGGGTCGATGGCCGCAAGGGAGTAGAGGAGGTCGCCCACTGATACGGCAGCGACACCGACGCTGTCGCGGTTGACACCGGTACTCTCCCAGTCGTCCGCGACGACAGGACGCTTGCTTGTGGGAGCAAGTTGGGAAACCGAGTCGAGTTCACGACAACGCGACAGCCAACTTGTCCGTTCCCGCGGGCTCACGAATGCGTCCTGCGGGAGATCGGGTATCGTGGCGAAGCTCGCCACCAATTCTTCAAGGGAACCGCGAGAACGCCCGATCCCGTCGCAGGCGAGGAGCGAGATCACGTGCAGCGCGACCTTGGCGGCGGCCTGTCGCTTGGCAGATTGTGCCCAGTGGTAGCCGACCCCGCCGACCACTGCCAAGATGATCAGGGGGTTGGTGAGAACGGAGAGCAGAGAGACTAACGCAGGGCCGCTGACGAACGGCACGAAGGCCGAGGCCTGTGCGGCTAGGATGTAGGGGGCAAACCCGGACACGGCCACGGTTCCGCCGATTGCGCCGTAGACGCCGCCGGCGGCAATCCACTTCCTCAGCGCGCGATCGAAGTCGGGACCACTGAGCTCACTCAGAAACTCCTGTCTTTCGTCCTCGCCGAGCCTCGCGGCGGTCTCGGCGACGAAGCGGTCCCGGTCCTCCTGCGCCATCTTGGAATCCTTGCCCAACGCGTTTCCGAACATTCCCACTAACAAAGGGGCTGCGAGCGCTCCAATGGTAGTTGGCACTTCCTCGTTCGCGGCGGGGTTTCGGGAGTTGCCCGAGTTCCTCTGAAGCTTGTCCAGTGCCCAGCGGCAAGATGTCGAGATCCCCTTGCGCACTTTTCTTGACAGACCGTCCGGGGGAACCCTCAAGGCGGCGGCGACTAGGTCGTCCGCGAGTCGCTCGCATCCACGCACGGATCGGGTGGCATGCGGGTCGATGGCAAAGGCGCTCTGGAGCCTGATCCAGAGAACTGCCCGGAGGTGGCTGACGGTTAGCCTTCGGTCTTGGCGCCACCTGTTCGCGGCGTTCTGCACGTCCGTGTCGAGGTCCGGAAAGCGTATCCCGCGCCGCTTGGCGAACTCGATCCCCTTCTTGGCGGCGAACTTCAGCTGATTCATCAACGCAGCATCGTCGAAGATGCCAAGGCAGACCGACAGGAACTCACGGTCAGCTGCGCCGAGACCTGCCGCGACATGCGCTGGTTGCAGTTCCTCGAACGTCCAACGGACGGGCATGGGGCGCGATGGTAGCGAAGATTGGTTCACGTTGAAGTGTTGTCAAACGCGGAGGAGAACCAGGCTACATGCGTCGAGAATCCGATGGCCAATCGCGCATGCCGCGGTTCTAGATCCTTGAAGTTCCGTCCCTCCCGTGGCCTTTCCCGTAGGCGTTGCGTATAGGGCCGAGTGCATGGGTTATTTTCCCGAGGCTGGTCAGCACGTCGCGTATTCCGTTCGAGGCTTGCGTTCTCACGGATACCTTGGGGCATGATGTCGATCTCACCGCGAAGCAACTTCAAGAGCTTCGGAATGTCGGCGGTGTCCGGGTATGGCACGTTCCTGTCGTCAAGGATGAGCTTGCGGCAACTACTGCACGCTAGGGCCTCGGTCGAACCCCCCGGGACGATAGCTGGTTGGCAGACAGTCGCTGTGTTGCCTTCGATGTCCTCACCACGGTGTATTCCGGGCAGTCGTCGAAACGGTCGTGTGGCGAGTCAAGTCAACCGGGGCACCGTTGGACGTTGACCGCTCCGCACCCGGTTGCCCGGCCGTGGATCAGCTAGCAAGATATTCCTAAGCAAATGCACCTGGTCTGCGATATGAAGAACAACCCTCCGTCCTGCCGAACGTGCCGGTATTGGCAACACACCCCTGAAGGCGACGGATCGGGTCGGCGAAAGAACGCCTGGCCTCTGCCACCGCTATCCACCAACCCCGCTCGCAGATCGTTTCACTTTGCAGGCACATCCCCGCACCTCGCCGGGAGACTGGTGTGGAGAATGGCAAGATGCGCAGGCCGACTCGCGACATCCATAGAAACGAGCCGTATCGATTCAAGAGTAGCAGAAGTCGGGTCGAGTCTATTGGGTTTGTTGCAGCACCTGGGTACTGGTACTCCCAAATCGCCGCGCTTCGTCTAGGAGAATGACGAGATCGACAACACGGCCCCGCGAGGCACGTGGGAAGGCTGTTCGTTCGTTGACATTCAGAGTTGGTTTCGACATGTTCCGCGTCGCAGCGCCGTCGTCAATGCCTTGGAATGCCTAGCGTACGGACCAGCCCATCCTCCATGACTTGCCGACGCTTGGGCATCCTCGCTGCGATTGTGACGAGCGTGACCGTCGCCGCGATCCGAGTCTCGCCAGCTTGGTCCTGCAGTGGCTAAGCCTGGACTTCAATCATGCGACTAGCGGGCCGGCAGGCGCTGCGACGATGCGGTTTTGTTCAGTTGCCATTCCCGTCGGGATCTCGCTTACCACGTCGGTTCGCCTCCACTGGTACGATGCCCGGCCATGAAGATCGTCTTCAGCCGCAAGGGGTTCGACAGCGCGTCCGGCGGAGCACCCTCGCCGATCATCGACGGTCGCCCCATCAGCATCCCCATTCCCGTTCGGAATCCCCGGTCCGAAACGACCTACGGCGACCTCGGCCTCGGCCAAATCGTCGAGCGAGCAACCCGATGTCGGCTCACCGCAGCGGATCTCTGCCACGACGATCCCGTGTTCGAGTCGGGCCGCTGCGCCTTCGGCCAGACCGGTGCGGCGCAAAGCCACCTCGCTAACCAGGAAGTCGGCATCGGCGACGTGTTCCTCTTCTTCGGTCTGTTCTCCCAGCCCGACGGCCGCGAGCCCCATCACCGTATCTACGGCTACCTCGAGGTCGCGGACGTGACCAAGCCTGGGATGACGCCAACGCTCTCGGATCAGCCCGCCGGCTTCCGGCGTCGCCATCCGCATACCATCGGCCAATGGAACGCTAACAATACGATCTACACGGGACCGGGCGATACAGCCGCAACGGATGATCCCGGCCTGCGACTGTCGCTTGTGGACGGCCCGGTGAGCCACTGGGCGGTACCCGCCTGGCTCTCGGACACCGGACTCAGCTATCACCGCAACCCGACCAGATGGGAGTCCTGCGGCGTTCTTCGCACGGCGGCGCGGGGGCAGGAGTTCGTCGCCGATGCCACTGGGTGTCCCGAAGCCGTTCAGTGGCTTCGGAGCGCTCTCGCATTGATCTCGCGGGAACCGCCGGAAACGGATATGTTGAACGACCCTGGGGTGGTTGTCGTCATGCTGCGTCAGCCGAGGCGCCACAACGATCCGCGCGCGGATCCGCTATGGGAGTTCGGCAGCTTCGGCTGCACCGGTTGCCATCGGCGTAACCTGATGAACCCGCGCAGGATGGAGGAGTTGAACGGGTGCAGGCTGGCGTTTGCGCAGGGCGGCGACTCCGAGGTTCGGCTCGTCCACGTCACGCCGCCGGTCAAGATGATTCACCACGGTTCGTTCGTGGAAGCGACTTGGCAACCGAGGGAGATGCCGCTCGCATACGACTCTGCACCCCTTCTGATCGACAACCGGGGCGGCTCGGACTTTCCTGTATTGGTGGAAATGATCGACGGGGTCCGCAGACACACGCCCGTGACCCGGTTCGCCAGCAGGTTCCGGTCCCGCCGCCAGCCGCTTCCCGTCGACATCGGTTGCCGGTTGGTCGAGGGGTATCACGGCTTCCGACGACGCGGCGCGACCGTGGCGCAGCACTATGCCGATTCCCTACCGTATCCGCCGTCCCGGATCGACCAGGACCGAGAGGGCACGTACCACTCGCTCCTCGCATTGGCGGGCCAGTAGCATCTTTGAGGCAGGCGGCGAGTAGAATCCTGCCACGCGTGCAGGTGGCCCATCCGTCTTTGGGGCAACGGGACGCAGACCTTACGCGTCCGGTCGCACCACGAGGCACCCGGTACGTAGCAGCGCCGGTTCGTCGCTCCACCTCGCCCACAATAAGGCACCACCTATCAGGGAGCGGATGGGTTCCGTGGGCTCCTCTACGCATTCTGACGTCGGATCGGGCAACCGCTCGATGAACTCGTCACATGCTCTCCGCGCGTCGTCGATATGGCGCTTCGTCTTGTCTTGGCATTTGGACTTCGCCTCGCCCGTTACGAACGCTTCCCAGACGAATAGCCCGGCCTTCGAATCCTCGAACTCATGCCAGTCCAGATACGCTCGCGTAGTCGCGGCTTCGCCTTCGGCAAGGCATTGGCGCACCCTCCAGAGAATCCATGCGCTCTCCGTGAGTCCGGTTGCGAGCACGCATGCCCCGGCTCCTGCCGAGCAGGATTTGTTTCCATCCACGGCGCGTGCAGACGTCAAATCGAACGGTTCATCCGACACGGGGACCCAAAGAGGACACTCGAATCCGAGCGCCACCTTATGTCCTGCTTGTAGGCTTGTGGCGACATCGTCTACGAGGTCGTGGATGCAACTTCCCTCCGGGCGTTGATTGTCATGCACTCCAGCCCAGCCGAACTTCGTGGGCTTTGCCTTGATCGAACCGATATCAGCGCAATAGACGGCCAATCTTTCCACTTGTACCAACTTCCTCAGCTCCTTTGCGGTTGCTTCGTTGGCAATACGCAAGCTGGACGCCGACCAGCGGCTCACTTTCGAGACCGAGTCTCGGTCAAGTCGTTGATCCTCGACGCTCCTCGACCACCTCGCCCATGCCTTCCCACTCGTCCCACATGTCGCAAAGCGCATCCTTGGAACGCTCCCAGGGATTGTTGCCCTCCTCGTATTCCAGCCACTCCCCGCGCTGGCCCCGGTCCGGGTGGTCCGAGATGCCGTTGACCATCTTGTCCGGTTGCCGCTTCTTGTTGCGGATCCGGAAGATGATGTTCATGCGGGTTTCGGTGCCTTCGTTGCGGGTACCGGAATGCGGAATGTGGAAGAGAGTGATGCACGCGTCGCCCGGTTCCATCAGCACCTGCGTGGGTCTCGGCCAGCGCACGCCGTCGGGGGTCTGCTCGGAGGTGTCGTCGAGGAACTGCTCGCGGACGGATTCCGGAAGGTAGACGTGTCCGCAGCGGTTCGTGGCGTTGTAGTTGAGACGGGGCCAGCCTGGACCTTCGGGGCCGATGCAGTCGTTGACGGAGCGTTGCCACTGGAAGAACTTCTCGGTGACGTGATGAGCGCTCCGCAAAAGCGCGGTCTGGCCGCAACCTTCCCGGGTCTGGTCGCTTAGGCAAACAAACGCGAACGCCGTGAAGCTACCCATTCCCAAGGTCATATCGGGATCTTCGAACAACGGCACGCTGTTGTGGCCCATCACCTCGGGACTGCGCCCGATGTCGCCCTTGGGACCCGACGTGATGTAGTGGTTGTAGATTTCATCCGGCGTGCCTGTCTGGACGTCCCGCGGCACGCCGATGGTGCACAGCCCGTCCATGTGTGATTCCGCCCCGTAGTAGGGCTGGTCCTTGTCCCGGTAGCCCAGGTTGTTGAAGTGGTCTCCGGGTTTTCGCACCCGGTTCGCGCCCACTTGGCAGACGATGGGCGGATCGAAGTAGCCCATCGCCTCGTGAAGGATGGGCGTGACCGTGGAGGCGTTCACCAGGTCCGTGAGTTCCTTGGTGCCGCCGGCGTAGACACCCTCTTCGGGATTTCGGATTCGGTCGATGGCGGCGTCGACGAGTTCCCGAGACACGGCGTTCTTCAGAACGATGTAGCCGTCGTCGTAGAGCGTTTGTTTCTGTTCCAGCGTCAGCGAATGGGTCATGTTTTCCTCCCTTGCTCCCTCTTGTCGTCAATTCTAGTCGATCGTCAATTCCCTCATCGGGTCCTACCGCGTCGGTTGCCATCCGTATAGACGTACCGCGTTGCCGCCCATGAGTGCGGCCCGGTCGGAGTCGCTAAGACGGCTCGTGTCGCGGAACGCGTTCACGCCCTCGGCGTAGCTCACCAGCGCCACCGCCCGCGTCCAATCCGTTCCCCAAAGGCAGCGCTCGATGCCGAACGCATCGACAATGCGCTGCAGGGAATCCCAGATGTCGACGAAGGGAAACGGTTCGCGTGACAGGGTGCAGGCGCCGCTGATCTTGATTGCGACGTTGTCGTATCGGGCGAGTGCCAGCACCTTGGGCAGATCGGCGAAGGGTTCGGGTGGTGCGGGCGGCTGGAACGGCTGGCGCAGTCCGAGGTGGTCGAGCACGATTCGCGTGCCGGGATTGCGTTCGGCCAGACCGCCAAGCAGGGGCGCATTGCCCCAGCACAGGACGTTTACCGCCAATCCGGTCTTGGCGCCCGCTGCAAGTATCCGGTTGAGACCCGGGTCGTCGGCCTCCACCGCGAACGGGTCCGGCAGCATGATCCGCGCACCGACCACGCCGTCCAGGCGTGCCCACTCCGCCACTTGTTCCGCGACATCTTCGGCACCGGGGTCGAACGGCTTGACCAGGCCGAATCGTCCGGGATGCCTGGCGCGGACTTCCAATGCGTAGCTCGCGTCGAAGCGGTACATGCTGTAGGGCGAGACCAGGATCGCGCCATCGACGCCTACCTCGTCCATTGCGGCGACCATCTGATCGCCGGTCACTTCCGGTGGTCCGTGAAGAAAACCAATCCACGGCCGCTCGGGTCGGTCGCGCTCGTAGGCGTGGACCTGGGCGTCGATCACCGGCGTAACCATAGCCGCCGAATCATACAGGCCCGCCGATGCGTGGGAGTCGACTTTCGTGTGGGTCTTGCCACATCGACGGGTGGCGGGACGGACGAGCCCGTTCCCTACGCGTCTATGCGGCGCGAGTTCGCAGAGGGCTCGGGCTCAAGCACGGTCCTTGAAATACTTGGCATCCTTGCGCGCGATTTCGAAGGCGTTCTTGCCGCGCTTGTTCACCACCATGGGGTCCGCGCCCACCTCGAGCAGGGCCTCGGCAGCCGCCACCCGGCCTTCGTAGGTTGCACGGTGCAGCGGCGTGCGGCCCTTGCGGTCCTGGGTGTTGAGGTCGGCACCCTGCCGTGCGAGCAGGCGGATGATCTGGGCTTGGTCGGCCTCCGCGGCCAATTGCAGCGGTGCCCGTCGCGCCTTGTTGGGCGCGTCGACGCTGGCACCGTTCTCGAGCAGCAGACCCGTGCAGTCGATGGCTCCCGCCCGGGCCGCCCAGTGGAGCGGCGTCATCCCGTAGGCATCACGAGTACTAGCGACATCTGCATCGGCGGCGATGAGCGTACGAAGGCGCTTGCCATCGCCGAGCCCACACGCGGCAAAGGCGTCGTAGTGGGCGCCATCCTCGATGAGGATCTGGGCCACCGCACGTTTTCCGGTGTTTGAGCGTAGTGCGTTGTCGTCCTGCCACGGGCCGGGTGCCACCGCCTCGTGTAGCGACGTCGTGCCGCGTTCGCCGTTTCCCTTGATGGCTAGTTCGTGGTGGACGCCGACACCGTGGGCGATCAGCAGTTTCGCGAGATCGGGATATCCACCCCACGCAACCCAATACATGAGGGACACATTGTCCGGCCAACCCGCGTGGGGTTTCTTCATTGAGACCGGTGTCGCATCCGACGCACCCGATTCGAACACCGCCGCCAGGGTGTCCGTCGCCCCGGCCCAGGCCGCTTCGTGGAGGACGTTGTAGGCGGACCTGTCGATATCCAACTCAACGCCGCGCTCGATGAGCAGCTTGACCGTCGCCCCGCAGCGGCGCATGCCGATGGCGACGTTGAGTAGGCGGGAACCGATTCTGTCGAGAAGGTCGCCGTCGTCGGCAAGCAGTTCGACCATGCGCGACGGGTCGGGTTCGCCATCCCAACGCTTCGGCTCTTGACCGAGTGCCGCGACGATGAACGCCTGTTCCTCGTCGGTCAGATCCAGCTTGGGTTGGTTGCGCAGGAACCAGTTGGCGTGGAAGAGATTGACCGCGAGACCGCTGCTCATAGTTTGTTTGACTCATCTTCGTCGGCCATGAAGCGTACTTCATTAGCTGGCTGGCCCAACCAACGTGGCTCCGTCACTGCAACCTTGCTAAAACCAATCTGGTGTGGAATTGTGTCCCAACGTAAGGAAATGTTGTGAATTTCCCACGATGATCGAGTCAGTTCTTACATCCAAGGGACAGACAACGCTCCCCCAAACCGATCCGTGAACATTTGGGCGTGTCGCCCGGGGACCGGGTCCGATACGTCATTTCGGGTCGCGAAGTACGGATCCTTCCTGTGCGCCCCGTTTCTCGCCTGTTTGGCACGTTGAGATAGGAGGCCCGCCGATCAGTCTGTCCGACATGGAGCGCGCCGTGAAGGAAGGCGCGCGCGACGCATGATAGCTCTCGATACCGGCGTTTTGGTGCGGTACTTGGTTGGCGACCATGCGGAGCAGTCGAAAGCAGCGCAAAGGCTGGCGGACGCGTTGACGTCGGAAAAGCCCGGCTACGTCTGCCGGGAGGTCCTTGTCGAACTCGTGCGGGTGCTTGAGAGTTCCTACGGTTTCTCGAGGGACGAGATAGCGGGCACGCTGCTAGACATGTTCGTCACGGATGAGCTTGTTCTAGAGACCACCGACGACGTTCTGGGATGTGCATTGTTGTATCGGCAGGGAATTGCCGACTTCCGTGACTTGATGGTTGTCGCTGCGAGCCGACGAGCCGAGGCACCGCTATATACCTTCGACCAGAGCGTCGTTTCGCGTCTCGACTGGACGGAGCTGGTCGCAGTGGCGAACAAGAGTAGTGGTTGACCCCTTTAGCGGGTCCTTGGGCCGCGGTCGCCGCAGGCTTCCGCCACCACCTCGCTCATGCCGTCCCACTCGCTCCAGTGGTCGCACATGGCGTCGACGGCGACCCGCCACGGATCGTAGTCGTCGGCATAGTCGAGGAACTCGCCTTCCCAGCCCCGGTCCGGATGGTCGCTGTCGCCTAGAACCGTCGCGCCGCCGGGTCGTTCGTGGCGTAGCCGGAAGTAGACGTTCATGCGGGGGTCGGCCCCGGCGTTGACGCTGCCGCCGTGGGGACAGGCGTGCAAGGCGATCACGGCGTCGCCCTCATCGAGCAGGATCGGCGTCGGCTCCGGCCAGGCGACACCGTCGACTACCTCTGCATCGGCGATGAACTTCTCCCGCACCGGCTGTGGCATGGGGGTCAGCGAGACGCCACCGTCCTTGCGCGGTGCCAGCCGCGGCCAGCCGGGACCCTCGGGGCCGACATTCCCCCCGGCGTCGCGCTGCATGCGGAAGAACGCCTCGACGTCCTCGTGGGCGCCTTTCAGGAGGCACAGGTTGCCGCGCCCGAACTCGGTCTGGTCGTTGAGCGCGACGCCGACGAAGGCGGTGAAGCTGCCGAGTGCCAGGTTGCACTCGGGATCCTGGAAGAACGGTGTCTTGTTAGCGCCCATCTCGGTGGCGTCCCCCTTGCCGAAATGGCGGGTTCGCGGCGCCTCCCAGGAGTCGACCTCGTCCGCCGTCGGGAGATCCGGCGAGTACCACATGCCGTCGACGTGAGGTTGCCAGCCGTAGTTCGGCATCTTGGTCTCCGCCTGGGGATAGAGAATGGCGGCGAATGCGCTCTGCGGCGGATCGTACGGCCCCATAGTGTTGCGCATGATCTCGCCCAGGCGGCTCCTGTTGATGAGATCGGGAAGCGGGCTGTCCCCCGCCAGGTCGTGGTAGGGCCGGCGCACACCTTCCCGCGCCGCATGCATGTTGACGGCGCGGCGCGCCCGGAAGGTCAGTTCCCGGGGTACCGCTTCGCGGATAACGATGAAACCGTCGGCGAGGAAGCGTCGTTTCTCCTCGAGGGTGAGTTCGGTGGCACCCATGACTTGCTAACCCACTCCACTTCGCAATAATCGACCGGTTGCCCATGCTAGCAGAGGGGGGAGTGACGGGATGGCGCGTTTCCACGAGTTCACCATGGACACCATCACGGGCGAGCCGCTCGGCTTCGAGAAGTACAAGGGCGCCGCGTGTCTCGTGGTCAACCTGGCAAGTCAGTGAGGGATGACGCGTCAGTACGCAGGTCTGCGTACCCTTGAAGAAAACGGTGCCGTCAAGGTGCTCGGATTCCCCTGCAACCAGTTCGGTCGTCAGGAACCCGGCACGAACGAAGAGATCTTGGAATTCGCACGCTCGACCTACGATGCCAACTTCCAGATGTTCGCCAAGATCGAGGTGAACGGAGACGGTGCCTGCGACCTCTACGGGTTCCTGAAGTCCGAGCAGCCGCGATCCGATGGCAACCCCGACATCGCCTGGAACTTCACCAAGTTCCTCGTCGACGGCGAAGGGCGGGTAGTGGCCCGCTACGAACCCCGGGTGACACCGGCCCAGATCGCAGACGATCTCGCGAACCGCTTGTAGAACAACCAAGGAGCCAGCCGATGCCAGCACTCGACGGATTGCGCGTCTTGGACATGACGCAATACGAAGCGGGCACATCCTGTACCCAGGCATTGGCCTGGCTCGGGGCCGACGTGGTCAAGGTGGAACGTCCCGGTCACGGCGACCCCGGTCGCGGCATCGGCGGCAGCAGCGAATACTTCATGGTCTGGAACTCCAACAAGCGCAGCGTCGTGCTCGACCTATCAAAGCCGCGTGGGCGGCAACTGCTGTTCGACATGCTGCCCAACTACGATGTGTTCGTGGAGAACTACGGCCCCGGCGTCGTCGAGAAGCTCGGCATCGACTACGACGCGTGCAAGGCCGTCAAGCCCGACATCATCTACGGTCGAATCAAGGGTTTCGGCACGTCCGGCCCGTGGTCGCACTACAAGTGCTTCGACATGGTGGCGCAATCGGCGGCGGGCGCGTTCTCGATCACCGGCGAGGCCGACGGCCCGCCCATGCGGCCTGGGCCCACCACCGGCGATGCGGGCACCGGCGTGCAGATGGCGCTCGCCATCGTGTCCGCCTACGTGCAAAGGCTGAACACCGGCAAGGGTCAGCTCATCGAGATTTCCATGCAGGAGGCGATGACCTACTACCTGCGCACCGCCACCGCCAGCGGCCGCTATGGGGAGCGGGCCGTGGGGCGCTCGGGCAACGGTGCGACGCCGAACATGAGCCTCTACCCCTGCAAGGGCGACGGCGCCAACGACTACGTCTACATCATGGCGGTGACCGGCCGCATGTGGGAGGCGCTGTGCCGGGTGATCGGTCGCGAGGACCTGTTCGACGACCCGCGCTACCAGGATCCCCGGGACCGCTATCGCAACCGCGATGCGATCAAGGCCGAAATCGCGAAGTGGACGATTGAGCGGGACAAGTACGACGCCATGCGCGAACTCGCCGAAGGCGGTGTCCCGGCCAGCGCGGTACTCGATACCAGCGACCTGTACCGGAATCCGCACCTCGTCGAGCGCGGCTTCGTGCACGAACTCGAACATCCGGTCGCGGGACCGATCAAGCTGCTTGGCTGGCCGGCGCGGCTGTCCGAAAGCGAGGTGCCGATGAAGGCGGCACCGCTCCTGGGCGCACACTCCCGGGAGGTGCTCGCATCGGATCTCGGCCTCGCCGGTGCGGAGATCGACGGTCTCGTCGAAGCCGGCGTCGTTGGAACGGAGGCCTGATCGTGACGGAACTCGAAGGGAAGGTAGCCCTGGTCACGGGCGCGGGACGACTGCGCGGCATCGGCCGGGCTGCAGCGGTGGCGCTGGCACGTCTCGGTGCGGACGTGGCGATCAGCGGCACGGGCCGCGATCCCGCAACGTTTCCGGACGACGAAAAGGCCCTTGGGTGGCGCGATGTCGAGAGCGTCGCGGAGCAGATTCGCGCCTGCGGACGCCGGGCGTTGCCGTTGGTATTCGACGTCGCCGACCTGGAGCAGGTCAACGCGGCCGTGGACCGGATCGTCAGTGAACTCGGCCGCATCGACATCCTCATCAACAACGCCGCCATCGCCCGGGGCGCGGATCGCACCACCGTCGAAACGCTGGATGCCGGCCTGTTCCAGCGCGTGGTCGATGTCAAGGTCCGCGGCACCTTCCTGTGCACCCAGGCGGTCATCCGGCACATCTACCGCCAGGACGAGGGCGGCAAGATCGTCAACATCGCGTCGATCGCCGGCAAGCGCGGCAGTGCCAACACCCTGGCCTACAACGCGGCCAACTTCGCCATGATCGGCATGACCCAGTCCATGGCCCGTGAATTCGGCCCGCGCGGCGTCAACGTGAACTGCGTATGCCCCGGCGCGGTGGACACGTCGCGGATGGACGACGTCAGGCCCGACGACCGCCCCGAGCGAAAGCGCCCCGGCGATCCCGTCAACCGCTGGGGCAGCGACGACGAGGTCGGCGAGTTCGTCGCCTATCTCTGTACACAAGCCGCGTCCTGGATCCACGGCCAGTCCATCAACCAGGACGGCGGCGCGGTGATGGAACATTGAAGGAACGGACGGTTTCACCGTAGGGGCGACGCTTGTCGTCGCCCGTTCCGCGATCAACCAACAAGGAGCCATTCAACCGTGAAAATCGGCATCTGCATGTTCGCAACGGACTACGCGATCCGCATCGACGACCTCGCCCGGGAGGTGGAAACGCGGGGCTTCGAATCGCTGTTCGTCCCGGAGCACACCCACATTCCCACCAGCCGCCGGAGCCCATGGCCAGGCGGACCGAACCTGCCGAGGGAGTACTGGCACACCTTGGATCCCTTCGTGGCCTTGACGGCCGCGGCCGCAGCGACGACAACCCTGCGGGTTGGCACCGGCATCTGCCTGCTGCCGGAACACGACCCCATCGTCACCGCCAAGGAGATCGCCAGCCTCGACCTGCTCTCCAACGGACGCGTGGACGTCGGCATCGGCGCGGGCTGGAACGCGGAGGAGATGGAGAACCACGGCACCGAGTTCGCCACGCGGTTCCGGGTGATGAGCGAACGCGCCAAGGTGATGAAGACCTTGTGGGCCGAGGAGGAACCCGAGTTCCACGGCGAGTTCACCCACTTCGACCCGGTGTGGTCGTACCCGAAACCGGTGCAGAAACCCAATCCGCCGATCCTCATCGGCGGCGAGTCGATCCACACCCTACGGCGGGTGGTGGACTACGGCGACGGCTGGCTGCCCCGTGCCCGGGGCGGATTCGATCCCCACGAAGGCGTCGCTCGACTGCGCGCCGTGGCCGACGCCGCGGAACGCGACATCGCCACCCTGTCCATCAACGTGTTCGGCGCGCCGTCGGATGCCGCCGTGCTCGATCTCTACCGGGAAGCCGGCATTGACCGCGCCATCCTGTCGGTCCCGTCCGCAGGCGCGGATGTCGTGCTGCCGCTCCTGGACAGCCACGCCAAGAACCTCCCGTAGCGCCCCAGAGCCGGGCCGGCGCTTCGCATTCGCTGTGCGCCGCCTCCGCCTCCGGCCCAACCACGCCGAACTGCCCATGGATGAAACGCCACGGTCGCAGGCTCCCTTTGGCGTTTGTACCATGGGAGGGGACGCCCTTGTGGCGTCCCGTGTTGATCGATCCCCAAAGGAGCAACCGTGCAGGGTCCATACACCGGTTTGAAGGTCGTCGAACTCGGCCGCTTCATCGCCGCCCCGTACTGCGGCCAACTGCTCGCCGACGGCGGTGCCGACGTCATCAAGGTCGAGCCACTGGTCGGCGACGACGCGAGGCGCAATGGCACGCGGTTCTCGCCCACCGAGGCGCGCCAATACCTCAACAAGAACCGTGGCAAGCGCAGCATCGCGCTGCAGCTTTCGGACCCTCGCATCACGCGGGTCGTCCAAGGCCTGTTGCACAGCGCGGATGTCACCATCGTCAACTTCCGGCCCGGACAAGGCGAGAAGCTCGGCCTCGACTACGAGACGGTTTCCTGCGCCAACCCGCGCATCGTCTACGCCCAGAACACCGCTTTTGGCCCCAGGGGTCCATTGGCCGGCAAGCCGGGCATGGACATTCTCCTGCAGGCCTACACGGGCATGACGCCGATGACGGAATCGGGCCCGAGACCGCCGGCCGATCCGTTCGTGGACTACACGGCGGCGCTGTTGATGGCCTGGGGCATCGCCACGGCGCTCTACAACCGGGAACGTACGGGCGTAGGACAGAAGCTCGACGTATCGCTTCTCCAGGCCGCGCTCGTGATCCAGAACAACTCGATCCATCACGTCGATGCCGTGGACGGTTGGCGCAACGGTTTTGTCGACCACTTGAAGACGGCCTTCGCAGAGGGTCGAACCCTGACCGACGTGCTAAGTGAACGCGAGACCCTGAAGCCGTCGATCAGCCCGCCCTACTACGGTTTCTTCGAGACCAAGGACGGCTACATCGTCATCGCGGCCGGTGGCCGCGGACTCCAAGTAAGAGTCGCCAAGCTCCTCGGCATCGAAGACCCGGCGTTGACGGATCCGAACTTCAAGATCGACGACATTGCGGCGCACACAAGCCGGATGAGGCGTCGTTCGGCTGCCCGGCTAGCCGAAGCAACCACGTCGAGTTGGCTCGCGAAATTCGACGCCGCCGGCCTGCCCGCCGGCGAATACCGGTTGAAAGACGAGATCTTCGACGATCCCCACGTGTGGGAGAACGGCTACCTGACACGCCTGGAACACGAGGAGGTCGGCGGAATGACCGTCGTCGCGCCGCCGGTCAGGTTCAGCGAAACGCCGCTGTCGACGACATCGGCGTCGCCAGCGCTGGGCAAGCACACGCGGGAGATCCTAACGGAGGCCGGTCTGTCCGAAGCGGCGATCAATCGTTTGTTTGCCGACGGCGTCGTTCGAGGACGAGCAGGAGACGCCTCTCACTGAATTGTTGGGTAAGCCATTACGCGCGAGGACCCCAGGAACGTCGTTGACTTGGGGCCACCACGCGACGCCGAGAGGCAACGCGGGCGGTTGGCGCTGGACGACTGCCCCGGCGTTGCCTGTTGCCAAAACGCACACATTCGGTGAACAATGGCGCGTGGCTGCCGCATTCGACTGGAGTCCCGAGAAGAACCGGCAGCTCGCTGAGGAACGGGGAGTCACGTTCGAGAGGGTTGTCTCAACGATCGAGCGTGGCGGCATCGTGGACGTGTTGGAGCATCCCGATCAGGAGCGGTATCCGGGGCAGATGATCTACGTGGTCGACATCGGGCAGTACCTTTACCTCGTGCCCTTCGTCACGGCGCCGGATGGCACGAGGTTCCTGAAGACCATCATCCCCAGCCGTAAGGCCATGCGCGAATACCGAAGGAGGCCATGACCATGAGTGGAACAATGGACGCCGAGGAGCGGGACATCCTCGCCCGATTCGAGCGCGGCGAGCTGGTCGCTCGTCCGGATGCGGAACGAGAAATGGCGGCTGCGCGAGAAGCCGCGCGCAACACGTTCAACAAGACCCGCCGCGTGAACCTGCGGGTCACCGAACGCGACTTCGACCTCGCCCATGCGCGAGCCCGGGAGGAAGGCATACCGTACCAGACGCTCTTGTCGAGCGTGATTCACAAGTACCTGTCCGGTAGGCTCATCGAGAGGCGATAACACCGGGAAGTCGGCGTGGGCCTCGGCTACGGTCAAGGTGGCACGTTGCAGTTCTAGGATGCGCTGCAACACAGACACGGCCAAGAGGTGGGACATGAACGGGCACTGAACGGAATCCTGAGGAGTTTGACGCTTTGGGTCGACTGCATGGCCAAAGGTCACCTTCCGTTCCGCGTTACACTGGCTAGAGCGTTCACGCCATTCTTCGGGCGCTCTTTGTGACGCGACACTTTGGACAACGATCAGTCGACCGCGAATCCGGCCTCTAAGAAAGCGACTCTCGAACCACGAATGGCCCAACAACCAGAGCTGCTCTTTGAAGATCCCGAGTCGATTACTCGACGCGACGTACTAAACGTTGTGCATGCCGAAGCCAAATCCGTCGGGGACTTCTCCCCGTCGTATTTCTCCGGGTTCGATACGTTTCGCGCGCTGACCTATACGTCGAGCATACCGATGGTCGCCGGCTTATTGCGCGACCACGAGTTCCGCGATTTCGAGTGCATATTCGGCCATAGCGGCATCCTGTCGCGGGAGACCGAGGAAATACTGGCGTTCCAGTCCGTCGTGCGTGACGACCTCGAGCGCCGGATCCTCCGCATGCGCGGCATCGCCGACGAGCGTCGGGAGTTGCTTGTGAACCGCATCGCGGACGGCTCGGTGCGGTTCTTCGTCGTTAAGGATGCGATCGCTCATGCCAAGATTTACCTTCTTTCCCGTACCGCCGACGCAACCTCGACAGAGGCTAGTACGTGTCCCGAGCGGCGCGCGATCACGGGCTCCGCCAATCTCTCGGAGCGCGCGTTTTCCGGTCGGCAGGCGGAAACCCTGATCGTGTTCGACGACGACCGGGTGGCGTGGAAGCACTACGTCTCGCAATACGAGGCCGTACGCGATGCGTCCACGACGCGGGTTCCGCTTGCCCGCGAGGCCAATCCAGCCGAACAGATTCGCATCGAACGTACGCCGGCACTGGTTGAGGCCGAGCAGAGTCCAGATGGCTCGGTTCTGTTCGTGCCCGCTCACCAGGAGGACGAGTCCGAATTCTCGTTTCCAGCGGTCGTCACACGAATGCAAACGATCAAGCCCGCCATCCGGCGCGGCCTGGCGGGCGCCTCCCGCCCGGATCGACGGGGGAACTTTCGCATCAAGCCGAGCACGGTCAAGGAGATCGTTCGCGTGGTCCGGTCCCGCGACATGGAAGCCAGCCCGCCGATCTATCTTTCGCGCGACGGTGACTCGTTCACGCTCAGCGACGCCCCGTGGAATCTCGACGCGGATCCAGTGCAGGTCGCGGGGGACGTGGCGGCTTGGCTCGGCTTCTTCGCCAACTACGAGCAGGGTTTCGTGGGCGACGTTCCCAGGCTGCAGCGCGATTACTTCACGTTCATGTCGTGGTTCTACTTCGCTCCGCTGATGTGCGACCTGCGCAACGTCGCGCTGCGCACGAACGCATTCAGCTTCGACCAGCCGCTGTTCGCCGTGCTCTACGGTTCGAGCAACTGCGGCAAGACGAGCCTCGTGGAAGCGCTAATGGCGTCGATGTTTTCGCACCCGCGGATCGTCGACACTCAGGACTTCACGTCCGCCCGTCTGCGCGGCCTCCAGCAGTCCTACAAGCGGTTCCCAGTCGTCTTCGACGACGTCACCCGTGACCGTTTCAACCGGCACGCCGATGAGTTCATCAAGGACGAGACCATCGCGTTCCCGGAATACCCCTGCTTCGCCCTGTCCATGAATGCGGACGCGCGCAGTTTCAAAGCGGAAATCGTCAAGCGTTGCCTCATGATCTACACGCGCACGTCGCTGCCCGGCGACAACACCGTCGCCCGTCGCAAGCTGCAGCGTTCGGTGGCTGAGATCCGCAATCGCATGACCACTGCACTGTACCGAGAATACCTGCGGCGCTCGCTCTCGAAGCTGAATCCGGGCGTCGATGTGACCTCCGAGGGGACGGAGTCCACCGACGCGCTGCTGCTTTCGTCCTCCATCCTTTGCGAGATCTTTCGTGAGAATCTCCCGTCTGGTACCGAGCTTCCGAGGTGGTGCGCCACGATGACGTTGGCCGAGTACCAGCAACGTGCCTTCGAAAGACCGCGCCAACTCCTTGCGAATCTCCTCGGTACGGAACGGTACAGTCCAGAGCGGCGACCTCCTGAGCAATGCTGGACGGTCGCAGGGGATGCGCTTGTCGTCGCGGTCGCTCCCATCGAGTTTGCGCGAACGCGCGCGGACATCCCGGATTGGCTCCTCGACGACACCGCAACCACGTCAGGCCAGATTGCGCTCAACCGGCAGCTTATGGAGGAGTTCCTAGGACGGCGCGTTCGACCTCCCCGGCGCTGGGCATGGTGGCGTCGTTGACGCTTCGCTGAGGGTTGGTAGCGGTCAGAATGGTGAGCGTGTCTCCCACTGCACTTCGGCACCTTCAGGCACCATTAGAACGTTCAGAAGAGGTGCGCTTTGAAGAAGGTCTGCCAATCTCGAACTGTCATCCCGCAGGTCGCTGGCAGCACTCGATAGGAATCAGAAGCTATCTGCTTCGGGCAACCAAGGATGCCCCATTCCTCCCGATATTGATCGAGCCAACCTAACCGGTACTCGTCGATTATCGCCTTTCCTTCCTGCGTGATCGGATTGATGGACGAATGGTCGGGTCGTAACCGGCGTACGTTGCTGTCCTTGTGGGGATGACCACTCCTCCCCGGTGTGTCAAGCCAGACTTGGTGACAACGCTTGATGCAATCCGCAACCACTTTTGACGGCAAGATGTAGCAGATGGTTGGATCTGACGGTCGCCTGCCGACATCCACAAAGACATAGAAGAGGTCATCGACCACCATCGTTTCGTGTTTCGGCTTCATGTGCCAACCTTTGTCGCGGCCGATGTCGCGACGGGTCTTTACCTGAATCGCGCAGAGCTTCTTGTTGTTCTCGTCCGTAACGAGAATGTCCATGTTGGGTATGCCCGTGCCGAGCAGCAGCGGCACGAGGCGTTCGGAGTCGACCACGTTCTGCTGGCGCTAGGGAAGGTCTGATCAGGTCGTGTTTTTGGCACCCGGATGGGATTCCTGGCG
>JAPPND010000198.1:0-7615 GCA_028818795.1 Gammaproteobacteria bacterium
AAGGGTCGCCTCTACGCCCTTGACCAAACCTTGTTTGACTGTGAGATCGAAACCGCTCAAGAACGCTAACGTGCGTTGCTGGCTCCGCTACCGACGGGGCTACAGGGGGTGCCCATCACCCGCGAGCGCGTCTTCGAGGTGAGGCCCCGGGCACCGACATCGGTCAGGACGACAACGGGTTGTAAGGCCGGCACATCCAATGCCTGGTCGACCACGCCATTCCCGACGGCGGCGAGCAACGACGCCGCATTCCCCGCTTGGATCAACAAGGCCGCAGAAAGCCGGATGGTACGCGCACCGGTCCCCTTGAGCGTCCCTTCGCCAAGAAGTGAATCGCCGTCGTCGGCCCGCCCGTTGCCATTCCCGTCGACATAGATTCCAACGGTGGAGGCGGCGCGTCCAGATGCTTCGAGACGCACCGTGACGCTCTCCACCGCGACGCCGCCGCCCTCGCCCACGGTGACCTCGAATGCCAACACGCCCCTCGGCACGACCTTTGCCGGATCAAGCGTCGCAAGTTCAATCGACGTGTCCACCGCCGTGTCGTCCAGCTGTTCCAGGTACGCCACCAGTTGCGTCGTCTCGCCTGGGGTCAGTTGCGACGTGTGGCCATGCCGATCATCGGGATTGCGCACGGTGACGACATCCATCAGCGTGGCCGCGGAACCGTCGTGCAGGTATGGCGGTGTCTCCCAAACCCCTTTCACGGTGGGGGTGTCCAGCGCCCGCAGCGTGTTCGGCCTGAAGTCCCCCGCGGCCTTGGACAACGTGCCGACATCGTGCGTGGTAAACGGCACGGGCACGCCCCGCGACTCGCCGGCTGGTTTCCGATGCAACGAACTGTCCGTGAACCGCGCGCCGGAATGGCACCTCGCACAGCCGGTCTCTCCCGAGTGGAAAATGAACTCTCCGGCAAGAGCGTCGTCGGTCATCGCGCCGCCCGGGTGGCGATGGGGACTCGGATTCACCTTGTCGAACGTGGCGAGATAGGCCGCGAGCGCGTCCAACTCCGGGCTGAGACCCGCGCTGGACGGTCCAAAGACCCAATTGGCACGGCGGGCATCGAAAACGGCATCGATCACGAATCCGTGCCCCTGCAAGGTTGTGCGCAGGAGGATCTCGAAGTCCTGGATCTCGTCCATGTCGGCACGCCAATGCAGAGGGCCGTGGGCCATTCCGGCAGGACCTAGGAGGGACTTGGTGTTCCGCAGTCCGCCGCCGTGGACGCCGCGATCACTGTAGTCCCAGACCCGCCCGTCGCTGCCGCCTTCCACGTGGCAGCCGGCGCAGCTGACGTAGCCGTCCCGGGACATCCGCCGGTCGGCGGCGTTGTAGAAGATTCTCTTGCCCAACAGAACGACTTCGGGCAGCGGCTCACGCTCGATCGTCGCGACCCGTGCCAGCAGTGGAACTTCCGCGCCCGGTGCAACATCCGAAACGTCGTAGACGGCAACGTCCCGGGACAGGAAGTGCTGCACGAACAAGCGACCGCGCTGATCGACGGCAAGCCCTTGTGGCGCGAGCCCGGTGCCGGAAATCGACGTCGTCAAGGCACCGGTTCGGACATTGAGCACATCCACGGCGTTGCTGCCCTGGAGTGCGATGAATGCGTGTTCGCCCTGGGGGTCGAAGGCAACGGCCACCGCCATCGCGCGATCATCGAGGTCGCGGCGCACGGCGAGGACCTCGCGATTGGTGCCCAGGTCCAGTTGCGAAACGATGGCCCGGGTCGTCGAACGTCAGCGCTTTGCCGCTGAGATGAAGCCCCCGGCCCGTGTTGTCCTTCTTCGAGGGAATCCACGCCCGTCGCCCGTCCGGCGCGATGGCGACCGCCGCCAGGTGGTTCGGCACGCCCCGGCCTCCCACCGGACTGTCCGGGCCGGATCGACGGCAAGATCGAAGTGCCGGACAACCTTCAACGAGCGGGCTTCCACCTCGGTCACCACGCCACGGTCGGCCGGAGAGATGCAGCGTGTGACGAGAATCCGTCTGCCGTCTGCGGAGACCGCGACGCCTCGGGGCGTCGGACCCACCTCGACGGCGCGTTCGACCGTGCCATCCCCGACGTTGATCTCCAGTAGACGACCCGTAGCCTGCAGAGTCACGTAGGCGACATCGCCGCGGGGGCTAAACGCAATCCCGTAGGGCCTTGACGCGTAGGGCAGCGCGATACGCGCCGGTTCCCTCACGGTCCCGCCGTCGACCAGGCTAATGGTCGCGTCGTCCTGGTTGACAACCCAGGCCGTGCCCTCCGGCGCGATGGCGAGCGTGCGCGGGTTGTCGCCGACCGACGTCTCGGCGAGTCTCAGGAGCTTCGCGGCATCGATCATTGTGACCGTGTCGCTGTCGGAATTGACGCTCCACACGCGCTGGCGACCTTCGTCGACAACGATCGTGCTCGCACCGTGCGTGCCGGCCGTCGGCGGGTGGTCGGCGGGGATGTCGTCCCTCGATTGGGTGGTCCCGCCCAGCGCAGCGGCCAATGCTGCGAGCAACACACGTGCTGCACGCCCATGGCGCGCGGGACTACGCCGCGACGCGTTCGAAGTGCCGCTCGGCACGATGCGCACACTCCAAGGCAACACGGCGGCGGCGAGCATACACCAGGATGCCGTTGCCATCGGTCGGTCACTAGGACACCGGCTGCTTGCCCCCCGCGTCGCCGATTGCTACGTTGACTGTCCCTGAAACCCAACGCCCTGCCGTCATCATGGAACGCCATTACACGATCGCGATCATTGGTGGCGGTGCCACCGGGGTCTGCCTGGCCAACAAGATCGTCGAGGCGCTGCCGGTAGGATTGAGCACCGCCACGGTGTCGCTCGCCCTCATCGACGCCCGTGGCTGCAATGGCGGCGCCGCCTACGCTCCCGATGTTGCCAGCAACCTCATGAACACCACCTGTGGGGCGGTGGATCGGGCATTCGGGGGTGAGTTCGGAATCCTCGACTGGGCCAGGGACAATCCCTCGAAATGGCAGCCCTACGTGGACGACGGCCAACTCGACACAACCACCTACCTGCCGCGGCCGGTGGTGGGGTTTTACCTGTCCGACCTCGTGGAACACGCCACACACAAGGCCGCCGAACGCGGAATGCAGCTCGAGGTGATCACCGACGAGGTGGTCGACATTGCGCCGCCGGATGCCGCCGATGGCGACTACGTGGTGCGAACGAAGTCGGGCAAGGCGGTCGAGGTTCGGTACGTCTATCTCTCGCTCGGCCATCTCGATCGCGCCAAGACCGACGCCTACCAGGACCACGACCGCTACTACCACCAACCGTACCCCATCACACGGCTGACACGCGCGATTCCCAAGGAGGCCACGGTCGGCGTGATCGGCACCCGCCTAAGCGCCATCGACATCGTCCTGGGCCTCGTCGGCGAGGGCCACAAGGGCAAGATCCACTGCGTCTCGCGCGGCCGTCGGCTGCCCGCCGTGCGCGGGGACCACGGCCGTTACGAGTTCATGCATCTCGAACGCGACGAACTCGTGAGAAAGCTGGTGCATGCCAAGGCCAAACTACGGCTGGTGGATGTCGCCGCGATGCTCGGCACCGAGATCGAGCATGCGGCGGGTCGCCCGGTCGACCTAGGTGCCATCATGAGCGAGGATCTGCCGCCCGTGGAGTACTACGAGCGCGAGATCGCGCTCGCCAAAGGCAAGGCAAGGCCGTGGCAGATGGTGCTCTACGCGACGAATCGGAACATCGATCTCCTGTGGCACCACCTCGAGGAGGAAGACAAGCAGATCCTGGCATCCCAATGGCTGAACGACTGGCTGACCTACCGCGCGTCGATTCCGCGCGAGAACGCGGAACGAATACTCGCGCTACTGAGGTCGGGCCAGCTAACCGTCCGGGGAGGCGTTACCGGTTTCCGGTTCGATGCCGCGACGGGCAACTTTCGGGCGAGCTTCGACGACGGATCCCGCATCGACTGTCGGCACCTGGTGGCCGCCACGGGATCCGCCAGTCGCATCGAGGACGCAGACAGCCCGCTGATGCGCAATCTGCTATCGAACGGCCTTGTGGTTCCGCACCGCTTCGGTGGCGTGGATTGTGTTTTCGAGACCGGGCAAGTGGTGTCCAGACCCGGCGTCGTCGCAGGTGAACCGCGGATGTTCGCCGTGGGCCCGCTCACCAGCGGCGTCTACTTCTTCACCACCGCCCTCGAAATCGTCGAGCGACAGGCCGTGCAGCGCACCCGGGACCTGGCATTCCTGCTCGGCGACGAGTGGCTGGAGCTTCCGGAAACGGATGCATGGGTGGATGCGCAGCAGGGCGAGGCCCCTGCCACGGGTTCCAAGCCGACCATGCCCCCTGACCGTGGCCCCGATCTCCTTGCGCACGCCGTGCGCGGCGATCAAGCGCAATTGATCGATTTCGAGCAACTGCGTCTTCTGAACGACCAGATCGATCGGGACGCCTTCGAGGCCGCCGACGCGACCGGAACGAACTAGGAGCTGGCCTGTCGCAGACCGGGCAGCGTATAACCCGACTCGGCCAGGTCGGCGCGTACGGCCTTCTTGTCCATCTTGCCCGTCGAGGTCAGCGGAATCGACTCGACGAAGAGTACGTCGTCGGGTAGTTGCCACTTGGCGAATCGGTTCGAACAGTGCGCGAGCACTTGATCCACGGCCAATTCGGTACCTTCGTCTAGAACCACCAGCGCCACCGGACGTTCGTCCCAGGTGGGATGCGGTTGCGCCACGACGCAGGCCTGGGCCACGCCCGCGAGCGCCAGGATGTGGTTCTCGAGGTCGACCGAGGAAATCCATTCGCCCCCGGATCGCACCAGATCCTTCGAGCGGTCCGCAAGCACGAGGCAGTCCCGGTCGTCGATCCGGCCCACATCGCCGGTAATGAGCCAGTCGCCGTGGAACTTCCCGGGCTGCGGATCGCGGTAGTAGTCCGCGCACACCCACGGTCCGCGAACCAGAATCTCGCCGGTGTGCCGCCCGTCGTGCGGTACTGGCGCGAACGCCTCGTCGACGATCTCAACCTCCAACCCCGGCAGCGCCTGCCCGGCCTTGGCGACCTCGGCCAGGTATTCGTCCGGCACCGTCGCCGACGCTGAACCCGGGTGCCACCGCCGGCGGGAGAACGTCGCCAGCGGGCTGGTTTCCGTCATCCCCCACTCCTGGATCATCTCGACGCCAAGCGCTTCCCAATACCAACGGGCAAGCGACGGCGGCACAGCGGATCCACCGCTGACGATACGGGCGAGGCTCGACAGATCATGCGCGCCGGGGCGGGCCATGCACGCGGTTCTCACGTTCTGCCAGATGGTGGGGACGCCCGTCGCGAGTGTCACTGCCTCGTCCGCCATCAGGCGCACGAGCCGCTCCGGGTTCGTAAAGCGATGGGGCATCACCTGCTTGCAGCCGAGCATCAGCGCGGCCCAGGGCAAACCCCATCCCATCACGTGGAACATGGGTACGACGCCGAATACCGTGTCCGTCGCGGACAGGCCCATCGCGTCGGTCATGCACATGGCCATGGTGTGCAGGTACTGGGAGCGGTGCTCGTACTCCACCCCCTTCGGACGCCCGGTCGTGCCGCTTGTGTAGCAGAGGGCGAGCGGAGCGTTCTCGTCCAGCAACGGCCAAGCGAAGCCCTCGGGCCACGGCGCGATGAAATCCTCGTAGTCCACCGGCCCCGGCAACGAGGTGGACCAGTCCTCGGACCCCTCCTCCACCGCCACCACGACCTTCTCGACGGTTGGCAAGCGCCCCGCCAACGGTTCGAGCAGCGGCAGCAGGTCCGCATCCGCGATGATCAGCTTGCTCTGCGCGTGGTTGATGATGTAGTCGAGATCGTGGCCGGGCAAACGCACGTTCAGGTTGTGGAGCACCGCGCCCATGCAGGCGATGGCCCAATACGCTTCGAGGTGGCGTGAGCCGTTCCACATGAATACGCCGACCCGGTCGCCGACGCCGATCCCGGCGTCGCGGATCGCATGGGCCAGCCGATGCGCCCGTTGCAGCGTGTTCCGGTTGGTCTGCCGACGCGTTCCCTCCGCGGTTGCCGTGACTACTTCGGTGTCCGGCGCCAGCGCGGCACCGCGCTCGATCAGACGAGCCATCAACAACGGTGTGCGCTGCATTCCCATGAATACGCCGGATCACCCCTCCGGCTAAACGCTGGCGTCTCTCCGTTCTGTCAACCGATGGAATCCAGGAATTCCCGAACCACCGCGTTGAACTCGTCGGGCTTCTCGAAGTAGGTGGAGTGCCCCGCGCCGTCGACTCGCGCGAGCGGCGCACCGATGTCGTTGGCGACGGACTCGAGCACCGCCGGCGGGAACAACGGGTCGAGGTCGCTCGCGAGTACAAGGAACGGCACACCGCTGGCCTGCACCGCCGCCGGTTCCACGTACACGCTGTCGTCGCGGATGTTCGGCCGCGCCTGGGTGTTGAACGCGGAGATCTGCCGGTAGAGCACCGCCCCGGCGGGATTGCGCTGCGCGAACTCGGCGGCGTACGCGCGGTTGACCAGGCCACCGGCTTCGGCCAGGCGCTCGGCCATCTGCCGCATGTTGGCGACCGTCGTGTCGTTGCGCACCGCGCCCGGCGTGTTGCCGAGCAAGACGCCCCGGACGCGGTCGGTCCGGTACACCGCAGCCCGAACGCCCGTCCAGCCGCCCATGGACTGGCAGACGATGACCGCCGTATCGACCTGGGCCGCATCCATCACCGCGACGACGTCCGCTTCGAAGTGGACCGCGCTTTGGTGTTCGGGAGGGCAGATGGATCGCCCGAAACCCCGGTGGTCGAATACGACGACATGGTGATCCGCCGAAAATACCGGCACCTGCTGCCACCAACTCGCCGCATTGCCACCGGCTCCGTGGGCGAAGACGAGGGCCGGACGGTCCGGGTCGCCGTAGGTATCGTAGTAGATCGAGGTCTCGCCACTTTGTGCGTAAGGCATGTGGTTCTCCCTTGGAACTCGGTGTTCTTCCTAAAGGGCGTCGCGACCGGGCACATCCACAGCCGAGTAGTCGGGTTCCGGCAAGTCCAGCGCCGATACCCCCTCATCCAGCCAGATCTCCAACGTATCGAGAAAGCGATGCCACCCGGCAAGCACGGCATTCGCGAAGTCGAACCGGGAGCGCGAGTCGTCGAACCACAGTACATCCGAGAACTCGAGCAGGCAGCCTTCGGCGATCGGTGTCAGTTCGAAACGCATGGATCCGAGTTGGAGAGCGCTCGGTGGGTCGAAGACCGCGATTCGGCCCGATGCATGGGCGGGGCCCTCGCACTCATCGGCGAACCAGATATCGAACCGCCCGTTGGGGACCGGCTCGAACCGAATGCCTGGGACCCAGTCTGCTCGCTCGGCCGGTTCGGCAATGGCCGCCCACACGCGCGCGGGTGCATGACCAAGCCGGCGTCGGAACACGACGCGTTGGCGACCCTCACGGTACTGCACCTCGCCGAATCCGTCGGATGGGACGCGGGTGGCCGACTCGGCAGGCCCGACGGCGTGAGGTCCTTCAGGACGTGCGATGGTGATCAGCGACCTCGGCGGGTTTGGGTCAAGCCGCCATCGTAGCCGACTGCGATCCGTGGACGCGACCGATGTGCGTTGACACCGCAGCACCGCAGCAG
>JAPPND010000198.1:7715-12443 GCA_028818795.1 Gammaproteobacteria bacterium
CACCGCAGCAGTTTCGGTTGTCTCGACCCCATCGACGGGCTAGGCTCGCCGGTTTTGCGGACTTTGCACCGCCGAACGAGGAAGAGAACAATGAGCGAACCGGACCACGAGCGCCGGGATTTCATCCGCAAATCGGGTGCGGCTGTCGGCGTAGCGGCGTTCGCAACCACCATTGGCGGGCAGTCGGCTGCAGCCGCGGAGGTTGTCGAGTTGAATCGAATGGGTCCGACGCCGGAGCAGATCCAGCAGTTCCTGGCGCTCCCGGACCGGCCCGTGGTCATGGTCAACCTGCTCAAGTTCAAGGACGGCGACGGCGCGCAGGAGTACGGCAAGTACGGCGAGGCGATGCAGACCATCCTGAAAGAGGTCGGTGCCGAGATCATCTTCTCGGGACAGTGCCAGGCGACGCTCATCGGCGGCGCCGAGTGGGATGCCGTGGCGCTCGTGCGCTACCCGAATGCGCGCTCGCTCATCCAGATGAGCCAATTGCCCGCATACCAGGAGGCGCACGTGCACCGCGCCGAGGGCCTAGAGGGGCAAATCAACCTGGCCGTGTTCGAACCATGAGCCTGCGGACACGGACGCTTCTGAACGCGGCGGCATTGCCGTTCGCCCTTGCCCTCGCGGCGTGCGCAAACCTGAACGGAGGATCATCCCCAATGACGATCGAGCAAACGCAGATGAAGGCCGGCGACTACACCTACGAGGTTCGCCGGGCGGGGCACGGGGACGGCGTGGTCATCCTGCTGCACGGTTTCCCGGAGACGTCGCACATGTGGCTGCCGCTGCTCGAACACCTAGCGGCGAACGGCTACACCGCGTTGGCACCGGATCTCAGGGGCTACAGCCCCGGCGCCACGCCCCCGGAAGCCGAGCACTACAGCCATGCCTCGATGGCGGGCGACATTCTCGCCATGGCGGATGCACTTGGAAAGGAACGGTTCCACCTCGTCGGACACGACCACGGCGCGGGATTAGGGTGGTATATGGCCGGGCGTCACGCCGACCGGCTCATCAGTTGGACGGCCCTCTCGGTACCGCATATCGATGCGTTCGGCGACGCCATCGCCAACAACCCCGAGCAGCGCCAGCGCAGCGGCTACATGCAGTTCTTCCGCCAAGTCGGGACCGCGGAAGCGGCACTGTCCGCCAACGACTTCGCCGCGCTACGGAACATCTGGAGTGCGTCCTCACCCGAGCAGGTGGAGGAGTACGTGCGCGTACTCAGCCAACCGGGTGCGATGACCGGGGCGCTCAACTGGTATCGCGGGGGCATAACCCCGGACCGCAAGCCCGTCGGCAAGATATCCGTGCCGACAGTGCTGATCTGGGGCAACCAAGATTCGGCGATCGGTCGCCCCGGCGTCACCGCCACGCCGCCGTTGATGGAAGGTCCCTACCGACTGGTGGAGTTGGACGTCGGGCATTGGCTGATCCAGGAAGCCGAAGCCGACGTGCTCCGCGAGACGTTGGCGCATATCCAGCAGTTCAGCGACTGATCAGCCGGGACGCCACAAGGGCGTCCCCTACGATCGTCTCGTTGCCCGCGCAGGTTCGGACGGCGTGTCCGGTCAGTCGCCCCGGCTCGCGCGCCGGCGGCCTTTCACCGAGTAGTCGAGCGGTTTGTCTTCGCTACCCACCGCACCTTCGAAGGTGTCGCCGGTGACCCGCAGCCAGGCCGCCATCCTGCCTGTCCACTCGACGTCCTTCCAATCGCCGTCCTTGGACGAAACCCACTCGGGTATCGGCTCGACGTACTTGTAGATTAGTGCGCCGCCGTCGTAGTCGACGACCGACGCTTGGATCTCGCCGTCCTGCTCGTCGTTGATCGTCGCGGCCAGCGCGCCGTCTTCGGCGGTAATGGTCAACACGCTGGCGCGGTCCTTGCCGAGAACGTTGGTCACGACATCCCATTCACCGACCACCGCATCGAAGGAAGGGGCATCGTCCGCGCCTTTCACCCCAGGATAGTCGCGCCAAATCCAGCGCATCGTGTCCGGGAAGATCGCGCCACCATGGACAAGGTCGTGCCCGCCGTCACCGATTTCGACGCGGTGGTCGTACCGCGCGAACATCAGCGCCGAGGCCATGTTGAGATTCGCAAGCGTCCAATTACCTTCGGTGAGGTTGAGGTCGTTCGTTCCGCCCTGGATGAAGACGCGGATCGGCTTCGCCTCGTCGCGCGTCTTGCGAATGAGATAGGGATACTCGGAGCCACCGCGAAGCCGCGTGTAGCTACCGATTTGGCTGACGACCTTGCTGAAGGCATTCGGCCGGTGCCAAGCGGCGGTGAAGGCGGCCAGGCCGCCGTCACTCATGCCGCCGATCGCCCGCCCCGACGCGTCGTCAACGAGGCTGTAGTCCTTACCCACCTCGGGGAGGATCTCCTCCAGCAGGAACCGTGCGTAGGTGTCGTCGATCGGAACGTACTGGGCGCTGCGCTGGTCGGCGCCCTCCTCCCGCCTGCCCGGGTTGATGAATACGCCGATGGTCACCGGCATCTCGCCCGTGTGGATCAGGTTGTCGAACACCGTCGGTGCCCGCACGGGTCCTTCTCGGGTGACGTAGGCTTGGCCGTCCTGGAACACCATCACGGCCGCCGGTTTGGCGTGGGTGTATTGCGCAGGAACATAGACCCAGTAGTCGTGCGTCGTTCCGGGATAGATCTGGCTGCCTTCCCAGACGTGCTCGGTCACGGTGCCCTTGGGCACACCCTCTTGCTGTAGTGAATCAACGCCCAGCACGTACTCTGCTCCCTTAACGCCCGTCGCAAAGATCAGCGACGCCAGTGTCATCATTAAAGCCCGCATGTTCCCCTCATTGAGTCCATGGCTCAACGAACGCAATAACGCTCCGGTTTGTTGCTGCGACGTTAACACGCCACTTGTAGAGTGTGCGGCGGGCATGAATTCGGGGTTGCGAGATGAGCGCCAGCAGGAAGAGGTCGTCTTCAGGCGAGCGAGTCGAGGAAGCGGTGTTGGCCGCCGTCGAGAACTACAACGTTGCGATCAAAGACCGGGATGCCGAGCGCCAGGCGACTTTCTTCGCCCAGAGCCATACCGGCAGCGGACGCATGACCAAGGCCGAACTGCTGGCCTACCTCACCGAGGAGATCGAACAGGGCCGCGACGTGGCCAAGCGGTTTGTTCTGGACGACGCCACGGTGATCGTCGACGAAGACACGGCGATCATTGACCCGGCGACGCTGCGGTCGCCGACAGGTGGCGGCGCGTTCGAGATCCGGATGAAGCGGGAAGCGGACGGCGTCTGGCGATGCGAGTCCCTCACGGGATCTCGATCCGGCCACGAGACCGCCGAGACCGCGCGCTGCGTTAGGGAGCGCATTGCCGGCGACCCGGCCCGCCCGGGCTATCACTTCGTCGTGCCGGAGGGGGTCGCCATGCCCTTCGACCCGAACGGGGCCATCTACTGGAAAGGCCGCTACCACCTGTTCTACATCTTCCAGGACACCCGGCTCGGCAGGAAGGCAGACCACTGGGGCCACGTGTCAAGCACCGACCTGTTGCACTGGGTTCACCATCCCACTGGCCTGCTCGATGGCATGTACAGCGGCAACTGCTTCATCAACAAGGACGGCGTTCCAACGATCTGCTACCACCAGAAGGGTCTGGGTAACGCCTTGGCGGTCGCCCTGGACGACGACCTGAACGAGTGGCAAAAGCTCGAGTCGAACCCGATCACGCCGCACACCCAGGAGGGCGACCTGCACCACGGCAGGTACAAGTCATGGGATCCGTTCGGCTGGCTGGACGGCGACACCTACTACGCGATCTTCGGCGGCGGGCGCCCGGGCGTCGCGAAGTCGCCCGCCCTCGACGGAGAGTGGCGCTACGTCGGAGATCTGTTCGCCCATGGGGTCGAGGGCGTATCGCTTGACGAGGACGTGTCATGCGCCGATCTGTTCGCCCTGGGCGACAAGGACGTTCTGCTGTGCATCAGCCACCGCCTCGGCTGCCGCTACTACCTAGGCGTGTGGAAGGACGAACAGTTCCACCCGGAGTCCCACGCCCAGATGAGTTGGATCGACCACTCGTTCTTCGCGCCGGAGAGCCTCGTGGACGACAAGGGCCGCCGGATCATGTGGGCCTGGATCATGGACGAACCGCAATTCGGTGTCCGTTCGCAGCACGGCTGGTCGGGCACCATGAGTCTGCCGCGCGAGCTGACTCTCGACGACAACGGCCAACTCGGGATGGATGTCCCCGAGGAGATCAAGACCCTGCGTCAGGAGAGCTTCAGGAAGGCAGACTTCCACCTGCCAGCCGACACCGACGTGGCCGTCGCCGGCGTCGGCGGCAACAGCCTCGAACTGTCGATCGAAATGGAAGGCGGCGAGAACTCGGCGTACGGCGTCAAGGTCTGCGTCTCCCCGGACGGGCAGGAGGAAACGTCGATCTTCTACGATGCCCGAGAGAAACGGTTGAAAGTCGACACCTTGAAGTCGGGACCTCACGACACGCCCAAGGCCGTCGAGGCGGGGCCGCTGGAACTGAAACCCGACGAGCGGTTGAAGCTCCGTGTCTTCGTCGACCGCTCCGTGGTCGAGGTGTTCGCGAACGGACGGCAGGCCGTGGCGCGGCGGATCTACCCGGCGCGACCCGATAGCGTCGGCGTTCGCGTTTTCTCAAGGGGTGCGCAGGCCCACGTGCACACGTTCGAGGCTTGGGAGATGACACCAGCTAACGCCTCGTAGGGGACGGGCTTGTC
>JAPPND010000088.1 GCA_028818795.1 Gammaproteobacteria bacterium
GACAAGCCCATCCCCTACGATCCGTTCCATACGCTTCGCCATAGGTGCGCAAACGGGGGATGAATACGTATGCAATCCGGCTCTCTGCCGCCACGCCGCCCTATACTGGTGCGTCTAAGGGAAATTCCGGATTGGAGTATCGCCATGGCATTTCGTAATGGGGCCGGTGCGGTCCGCGTTCGAATCCTCATGCTCGGCACATTGGCCTGCATCGGCATGCCAGCGACCGCCCAAGACGACGAGACCGACGACTCCGACATCGAGGTGGTCGTCGTCACCGCGAAGTTCCAGCGCAGTCTTGCGAGCGCCATCACCCAGAAGCAACTTGCTGACACGCAAATCGAAGCCATCGGCATCGAGGACATCGGCGTCCTCCCGGCGGTTTCGATCGCCGATGCGATCGCGACCTTGCCCGGAATCGCCGGTGCCCGGACGGATGACGGCACCATCAGCCAGCTCTCGGTGCGGGGCACCACGGATTTGGCCGTCGGCCTGTTGAACGGTCGCGAGCAGGTCACGGTGGCCACCACCCGCAACGTCGAATACGGCCTCTACCCGCCGGGCGTCATGTCCTCGGTGCAGGTCCACAAGACGCCGAGGGCAAGTCTGCCGGAGGGCGGACTGTCGGGCGTGATCAACATGAACACCATTCGGCCGCTCGACTTCAACGAGCGCTCGATCACGATCAACGGCGAGATGGCGAGCTACGCGCTGGCCGACGACGTGATCGGCGGCGACGACTTCGGCGGCCAGGGAAGCATCACCTTCATCGAACAGCTGTACGACGAGCTAGGCATCGCCTTGGCGGCAGCCTACGCCAGCGAACTGCTTGGCCGGCACGGCGATGTGACGCCGTTCGACTGGCAGCCGTTCGCCGGCGGATTCGGCGCACCCGCCGACGTGGACGGCGACGGCGTCTTCGGCGAGGCCGTCGTGCCCGCCGGGTTCAACATCGCTGCCGCGGGCGGGGTCGAGGACCGCGGCAGTCTGTTCGGCGCGTTGCAGTGGAAGACGGACAATGTCGAGGCATACGCGGACCTCTTGATGTCCAACCGCGGCCAGGACTTCGAGAACTACGGCGTCAACTTCATCGGCCTGACCGGTCGGTCGTGGGCCCTTGTCAACCCGGTGGTCACCGTCCGCGAAGAAGCCACCACCGCCGACGGCGTCCCCTACGACGAGTACGGCCAGGCCACGATCACCGTGCCCGGCACCAACGCCAGCGGGTTCGGCAGCGGCGGCAGTTCGTCGTACAACCAGCTCACCGTCATTGACCAAGACATCCTCAGCGCCGGGGTGAACCTGAAGGTCTACAGCGGCGCCTGGACACTCGAAGGCGACGTGAGCTATTCGTCGGCAGAGCACTTCTTCGACGGCGTCTGGGCTACGGTGCACGGCGCGCCGTCGGGCGGATTCGGCGGTCCCGTGTTCACGTTGACCTATTCCGCCCTGGGCGACAAGCCGACCCTTGCGGTGGCGGAGAACCTGCTCGACCCCTCCATCTGGGTGCCGCGCCAGTACGAGCTGAACGACTTCGGCAACGACGACCAGCAGACGGCATTCCGCGCCGCGGCGAGCCGGGATCTGAACGACACGGGCCTGACAACGGTCTCGTTCGGCATGCGCTACCTTACCCGCGAGAAGAACTACGAGCGCATCGAGAACCGGTTCACCTCCGCCTACGTGCCGGACGACCCCACCGATGTGCTCGACAACTCGTTCGTCCGAGGCACCATCGCTACCGACAACGGGCCGTCCTTCCTCGCCTGGGACGTCGGACGGCTGGAGAGTCGTTTCTCGCAAAGAGTTCCCCAAAGCGATGCCGCCTTGCCGCAGCCGCTTGCCCGGAACACCCAGTTGCTGGAGTCCGGGGCCATCGAGGAGGACAGCTTCTCCGCCTACGTTCAATTGGATTTCGACTCCACATGGGCCGACATGCCGCTGCACGCCAACCTCGGTCTGCGCTACGTCAGCACGGATCTCGTCGCGCCTGGCTGGACGACCCCCCAACGCGAAACCATGGCGGCGATGCGGATCACTCCCGGCCACGACTACACGCAGGTCCTGCCCAGCCTCAACGTGGCGTTCGACATCTCGGAGACCCGCAAACTACGCCTCGGCCTAAGTCGGGTCATGAACCGCGCGCCCCTCGACGACATGCGTTCGTCGGAAGCGATCTTCATCAGCGGGTTCGGGGCCAACGGCAACGCCGGCAACCCCATGCTGCAGCCCACCGTCGCCAACCAGCTCTCCGTGTCCTACGAGTGGTATCCGCGCGAAGCGACTTCCTTCGTCATCGCCGCCTACAACCTCGACCTCGACAGCTTCATCGGTACGGACTTCGTGGTTAAGCCCGTCATCGACGTGGGCAACAATCCCGTCAATGTCACGTTCCAGACGAACGCCAACGGCGACGGCGGCTATATCCGCGGGTATGAGTTCGCGGTCAATACGACTTTCGGCTTCGTCAACGCCGCGCTGGACTCGGTCGGAACGAGCTTCAACTACGCGTACACGGATTCCGACGTGCTGCCCGTTGCACCGGCAGGACAGGGCGTGGCACTGACCGGGCTGTCGGAGAGCGTCTGGAACCTCGCACTGTGGTGGGTTGGCGGCAACATCGAGGCGCGGGTCGGCTGGGATTTCCGCAGCGAATACGTCGAGCCGAACGTGTTCGGCAACTTCCTGCACGTCGACGAGACCCTCTTGACCAGCTTCCAGGTCTCCTACGACGTCAACGAGGACCTGCGGGTCGGCGTGTTCGGGAGGAACGTCGGGGACGAGGTGCGCCGCAAGTACACCTTCAACATTCCCGACCGCACGGAGTTCAACAACTACTACCGCACGACCTACGGGGTGAAGGTCTTCTACCAGTTGTAGGGGACGGG
Source organism: Gammaproteobacteria bacterium (assembly GCA_028818795.1). GTDB lineage: Bacteria > Pseudomonadota > Gammaproteobacteria > Pseudomonadales > Azotimanducaceae > VXYL01. The sequence goes on from JAPPND010000088.1 coordinate 2,889, forward strand.
CTTGTCCCGTCCCGCATGCACGTTGTGCCCACATCGCCGCGTCGCGAATCCGGGCGACCACAAGGGTCGAGCGGGCGACCGCGCGCCCTAACGGGCGCGATAGGGTCGCCCCTACGGGCGTACGCGATCGTCGGCTTCGCGGTCCTGCTGACAGCCTGCGGCGGCGGATCCGGTGGCGGCTCGCACCCGCCCCGGGTCGAACCGCCAACGACACCGCCTCCCGCACCGCCGCCACCCGACGACACGATCTTGTTCGTGGATGGGACGGATGCCTCGGGCATCGACTTCACCGTCGGCTACGAGGAGCCGATGCGGAATCACGAAGTGCCCTACATCCTGCCAAGCGGCGCGGCGGCGGGCGACTACGACAACGACGGCGACATCGATCTCGCCATCGTGCGCGGCGACGGCCTGCCCAATCTCCTCTATCGCAATCTTGGCAACCTGGTATTCGAGGATGTCGCCGCCGAAGCCGGTGTGGCGCTGACGAAGTCCGCCACCGAGAACCACCGCCACGGTTCGCCCGCACTTGCCGACCTCGACGGCGACGGGGACCTCGATCTCCTCCTCCCGGGGCTGGAGAGTGACCCCACGATGGTGTTCGCCAACAACGCCGACGGGACGTTCACCGACGTGTCCGAAGGCTCGGGACTCGACCACCTTCATTCTGCCTACACCCTGTCACCCGCCTTCGGCGACTACGACCTCGACGGCGATCTGGACCTGATGTTCGGGCATTGGGGCACCCCGAGGGACCTGCTCGGCTGGCCGGGGGACACCGAACATCTCTGGCGCAACGACAGCGACGGCGACGGCATCCGGTTCGAGAGCGTCAGCGTGGCAAGCGGCCTGGTTCCGACGGTTGTCGTCAACCAGGATCCGCTGGTGACGCAGTTGAACTTCGACAACACGTTCACGCCGACCTTCGCGCGCATCAACGACGACGTGTACCCCGACATCCTCATGGTCGCGGACTTCAACGCCACCCAGGTGTTCATCAACAACACCGACGGCACGTTCAGCAACGTCACCGACTACGAGGTGATCATCGACGGCAACGGCATGGGTTCCGCGGTCGGCGACTACGACGGCGACGGCGACCTCGACTGGTTCGTGAGCAGCATTCGCGCTGTTGGCGACAATGTGCCGACGAACATATCGCGGATCGGCAATCGCCTCTACCGGAACGACGACGGGACGTTCGTCGATGCGACCGACGAGTCCGGCGTCGCCGACGGCGGCTGGGGCTGGGGAAGCTGCTTCCTGGATTTCGAGAACGACGGCGACCTCGACATCTACCACACCAACGGCTGGCACGAGTTCGAGGAATACGGCGGCTTCAACCGGGACTCATCGAGGGCGTTCGTCTCCAACGGCGCCGGGATCTTCGCGGAGCGGGCAGGGGAACTCGGCCTCACCGACACCGAGCAAGGCCGCGGCATCGTGTGCGCCGATTTCGACAACGACGGCGACACCGACATCCTGCTGCTGCACATGCACGACGACAACGCCGCAACGCTGTGGGTGAACCGGGCCACGAACAACCACCTACGCGTTAGGCTCCGCGGCGCCGCGCCGAACACGCAAGGTGTCGGCGCACGGGTGGTCGCCACCTACGGCGGCGCAGATCACCTGCGCGAGGTCACCTTGGGAAGCAATTTCGCCTCCCACAATCCCACCATCCAGCTATTCGGATTGGGGTCGACGGGCGAGGTCGAGACGTTGACCGTGGATTGGCCCGACGGCGAACAAACCGTCCTGTACGCGCTGGCCGCCAACCAGGAGGTGGTTGTCGATCACCCGGCGCGGTGACCCTGCGGGGCACCCGTACGGGCGACTCCGAACACCGCCGGAACGCGCCGTTAGGACGGGACGCCCCCTTTCCGACGCGTCAGCGTTGCTGTTTGGCCAACTGCGCCTCCAATTCGGCGAGCCGCCGCTCTGCCGCTTCAGCTCGCGCCGCTTCGCGATCCGCCCTCAAGGCTTCCAGACCCGACTTCCCGGCTTCCTCGTCCGCCCGCGCGGCTTGCTCGTCGGCCCGCGCGGCTTGCTCGTCGGCCCGCGTGGCTTGCTCGTCCGCGCGCTTGTTAGACTGCTTGTTGCGGTCGATACTCTCGGTGAGGTTCGGCACGATCTCGCCGGTCTTCCGGTCGCGCAACCGGAGTTCGCCCCGAGCGACCAGAATGTCGAGGTCCAACACTGCGCTGACGAAGCCATCGCCGGTAGCGCAGGTCGCAACCGGCACCCAATCACGGCCAGCCAGCTGCCGTCCTTCCAATACCGCGCCGCCGTCCCGGCGTGTGCGGTAGGGGTCGAAGAGCCAGTACTCCCGCACGCCGAGGTCCGCATAAAGGCCTGGCTTGTCGTGGACGTCCTTCCTCCAAGTGCGCCTCGACACCACCTCCAATACGAAGTCGGGCACGCGGCGGTGCTCCCAGAGCTTGTAGGACAGATCGGGATTCGCATCGACGCCGAACACCACGAAAGCATCGGGCACGACCAGCGCCTTGCGGTTGCCGCGCTCGAAGTAGAACCCCAGTTCGGACGCCGCGAAGACGTCCGCCCGGCCGGCGAAGCGCGCCCGAACCACGTCAACCAGATGGGCCGCGCCCGCTCGTGATTCTGCGACTCCACCGGCAAGCTGTCGCTGTAGGGATGGCCGTCGTCGTCACGATCGACCGGCGGTACCGGTCGGTACAGCGCCCGGGCGTGGACCTCGGACAACGGCGGCGAGTGGACTTTGGGTGCAGGCGGACGGGCCGACGACTCGGCGACGCTGGGATCGCGCAGGACGGCAAGGGGGAACTCATGATCGGAACGTACCACAAAACCGACTCTCCGGATGGGGACGCAAGGGTCCGCCATTCCCGGTTCGTGGCGCTAGCGAGATTGCCGCGAAAAGTCAGCGCTTCGCTGGCGCGCGCGTCCATGTAGCCGAGGAAATAGGAACACTCTTCGCGCAACATCCGCAGCATGTCCCCAGGCACGACGCCTTTGAGAACCATGTAGCCCTCGTCGGAATAAAGCTGTCTGTCCTCGTCCAAAACGAGGTCGGCGGATGAGGTCGCCACGGACGCCGCCTCCTTGGAGTTTCTACTCGATTCCCGCCCATTTACAGGCAGTTGCGAACGATCGTCAACACCAGGATTCCGCCGACCGATGTAACATCGCGGCTTGCCACCAGAACCGGCCATGCACGAGACCGCCAAGACGATTCAGCTGACGGACGACGCCCGAGTCCTACGCGAGGGACGGCTGCCTCGTCGTTTCCGATCTGATCTGCGGCGAGGATCCGTACGCCCATGTGGGCTACACGACTCCCGCCAATCCGGTCTATCTGCGCCGGTACTAGCAGCGTCCATGGTTGCCCCCCACACAACGCCATGACCGACCGGGGCGACTGCCTATCGCGAACCTATCCTGTGTCGTCCCAACAGGTGCAGCACTATCGCCGGGACGGCCATGTATTCCTGCCGCAACTGCTGCCTAGGGATTCCATCGCCCCGTTTCGCGAGGCGATCGTCGCCACGGCCGACCGCAACAGCGGGGAGACCCGTCCGTTGGACGAGCGGGACACCTATGGCAAGGCGTTTCTGCAGATATTCAACCTCTGGACACTCGACGACACCGTGCGTCGCTTCGTGCAGGCGCCGCGCTTCGCCGAGGTGGCCGCCCGCCTGCTCGGTGTCGAACGGCTCCGCCTCTATCACGACCAGGCCCTGTTCAAGGAGGCCGGAGGCGGCATCACCCCTTGGCACCAGGACCAGTACTACTGGCCCTTGGACACCGAGCACACCATCACATTGTGGATGCCCCTCGTGGACATCGAAGAGCACATGGGCATGATGCAGTTCGCCTCCGGCGCCCACCGGCTCGGCTACATCACCAGCAAGGGCATCTCGGACGACTCAGAAGCGTTCTATGAACGCTTCGTCGCGGACAAGGACCTCGACATCTCGGAGGCGCGCACGGCGCGTGCCGGCGACGCGACTTTCCATGCGGGCTGGGCGCTGCATCGCGCGCCGGCGAACCCGTCGTCCGTGCGCCGTGAAGTGATGACGGTGATCTACTTCGCGGACGGCGCCCGGATTGCCGACCCCGTGCGACCGGAGGCCCGGGGCGATCTGCGGGCCTGGTTGGGAGACCTGCCCCCGGGTGCGCCAGCGGCCACGCGTCTGAACCCCATCGTCTGGCCGGTGAACCGCAGCTAGGCCGGCTCGCGAATACCCGAGCCGCTCAAGAACAGCCTCGTTCGTCCGACGAGCAGTAGGGGACGGGCTTGTCCCGTCCCGTGCCACCAAGCACGCGACGGCGCGCCTCTACGGTTGCGTTAGCGTCGCCCCTACGGCCTCCGGCCAGACACGGGGCCGCTCCACGCACCGCGCCGGCTAGCGCTTCACGCCAAGCCACACGCCGGACTATCAGGGCGCGGAGGGTAGTGCGAAGCCCCACCGGGCAGCATCGGAAGATTCCGCAAGCATTCATCGTCACCGTGCTGATACGCGTCGCAGGCGACAATCGGTACTACCGCGACCAGCGGAACGATCTTCCGTTGCGCGAGCCGCGCTCAGGAGCGATTTCCCGGTAGAAGTCCGCCTTGTCCTCGTCGGGCGCCACGTTCGTGTAGTACCTCAGCAGCACGCTGGCGATCTGCCTGCGGGCGTTCTCCGACTCCGCGGCGTCGAAGAGTTCCTCGGCGAGTTCAACCTGGCCGTTTCCCATGATGCTCCAGGCGATGGACCCCGCGACCTCGTCGCGCAACTCCGGATCCCGCAGCGACAGCACTTCGCGGACGGCTTCGGACGGCGCAGTCCGGGACCACACCGTCAGCGCGTGGCGCTCCAATGACGGACGATCCTCGTCGACAGGGAACGACCGCGCCCATTCCAGGGTTCCTTCCGGGTCGTTCCTGCCTGCGGTGCTGATGAACTGCCGGGCCGCATCCACGCGGACCTCGGACACATCGATGTCGCCGATCAGCCGTCTTGCCAACGCGGGATCGGATCGCGCGATTTGCCTGACAACCGGGTCAACCGCGGCATTCTGCGCGCGCCCGTCAAGCGTCCGGGCCCAAGCGAAGGCCCGTTCGGGGTCGTGTGCCGCGTAGGCACCTGCCAGCGTCCTCGCGAGCTGGTCGCTCGCCGACTCGAGGGTGCCGTACCAATCGAGCACGATCTGAAAGTCCACGTCGCTGGGGTCGCGGAAGGACTGCAAGGCATTCACCAAGCCGACCCTCGCTTCCTCCTGAAGATGGGCGGGGATCGTGTCCAAGGCGAGTATCGCTTGGTCGACGCCGCGCTCCATCAACCCGGACATCAGGACTTGGGTCATCCAACTGCGGGTACCACGGCGTCCCCCTTCCTGTTCGGCGAGCCACGCGATCGCCGCCGATGGATCGTCTGCCGCCCAGACCTGGAGGACGCCGGCCTGTGCCGTCATCCCGATCTCCGGGTTTTCCATGCTGGTAAGCGCGTTCATGGCGGCGACGGGATCGTGATTGGCCCAACGGCGGGCAAGGACGCCCAGTTGGCCGAAGGCATGGAAGAAGCCTTCGGCTTCAGCCAGCGAATTGGGCTCAGTCGGAATGTCGATGGCTTTCACCGCGGATCGCCAGGCCGCAGCGAAGTCCTTGTCCGCTCCCCCCAGGGCCTCGCGGGTCGCGATCGCAACGAGGGCCGCTTCGCTGTCGAGTTGTTTGGCGACATCCTGGCGCTGCCATTCGGGCAGGTCGAGTTCGAGGATGGCCGCAGCGGCAATCGCCTTGGCATCGCCGTCCAGCCCGGCGGCGCGGTCGACGGCGGCATCGAGATCCGTGTGCGCCCACGCCCGGTAGACCGCAGCCACCCACGACGAGTGGTAGTTGGCGGCCGCCACGTGATCGGCCGCCGCATCGGGATCAAACTCTGCGAACCGCGTGTAGAGCACTCGGGCGGCGTCGTAGCGGTGGGGTGCGGGCGGCAGCGCGCCGACCTCGGCTATCATCGCTTCGACTTCCTCGCGGCCCGTATCGGCGAGCAAGGCATAAAGCGCCGTGTTGCGCTGGAAGTCGGTGGCGTTGTCGACGATCTGGGCGAGGGATCGTTGAACGGACGAGACCGACGTTGGCGAATCGACAGAACGGTCGGGCGCCTCGCCCGGTGATGGCGCTTGGCGTGGCGGCGCGCCGCCTTGGTCCGTAGCTAGCCAGAACCCGGCCGCGCCGATGGCGATGCCCAGGAAACCGACTACTAGAGTTTCGCAAGCGACAGCGGACGGTTCGGGATGTTCAGCCACCGGTCGCCGTAGAACTGCCACCCGGCGTGGTAGACGGCCTTTGCGGCCGACGCGTAGCCCGCATGGCGAAAGACGCCCCGAATGGCCGACCCCATTTGCATCTCCGCACGGAGATCCCACCGGCCCGGATTGAAGCTCACCGGCGTGCGCGCCATGCGGTCCGCGGCAAGCATGACCATCGTGTCGGCGATGCGGTTGACGTGAACGCCCGATTGCAGCGCGGCGGTGACGGCGCCGAACACGGTGCTGAGTTCGCCCGAGAGCAGCGCCTCCCCGAACGCGTCCTCGTCGAAATCGGCCGAACCGTCGGGTTCGGCGAGGTCGTCGAGATCGGACTGCAGCGCAGCGTAGGCCTCGATGGCTTCCCGCCGGACGCCGTCCGGCGTACCGCGATGGCGACCGAGCATCTTGGCGACGAGGTTGCAGACAAGCTGCTCGGCGACTTCCCAACCAAATTCGTCCAGCACCTCGGCGAGCCGCACGAGATGCAGGATGTTGAAACCGAAGCCGATGAAGTGCGGCGCGAGGACGCACTCGAAGGCCAGCGGAAGAATGCGCTCATCGCAGCCGCCTAAGCCACGGGCGGTAACCGGGCACTTCTCGATGCCTTCCCAGTCGCGGTCCCGGGAAAACATGCGCACCCAGTCGGCGAGCTTCTGCCAGCTCACCGGCGGCGGCAGGGGCTGCCGATCCGGACGGTCGCCGGCTCGGCCGGACGCGCCCTTCGCCGCCATCATCAACGGAATCAGGCGGTCGTCCGGCGGCAGGCGCCGAGCGACGTGGATGCCATTGGCGACCCGGGCCAGCCGCCAACTGCCGTTGGCGTCGTGCTCCGTGGCGATGTGCTTGCCGAGGTGAGTGACGAGCAGGCGGAGGGTCTCGTCTTCCGAGACGCCCTGGGCGAGCATGATGGCGACGGCCTTGGACAGCACCCAGTTGTCGCGGGACAGCAACCCTTCTTTCAGCAACAGGTAGTGGGCACCGGTTCGCCTCGATGCGACGCCCGCGACCTTGACGTGGATGTCGTCCCCCCGAACCTGCACCGGAAACGTGTCGAGATCGTCGCAGCCGCCGGTGAAGCAGCCGCCGCCAGCCATCGCGTAGCTCCAGCCGTGCCAGTCGCATTGCAGCACGCCGTTCCTGGCCCGACCGCGGATCAGCGGGTAGCCCATGTGCGGGCATTGGTTGTCGGTGGCGTAGATGCTCCCCTCGTGGTTGAAGAGCGCCACGCTGCGATCCTCGACCCGCACCGCGATGGCCTTGCCGGGGGGAACCTCGGCCACTTCTGCAACCCGCACGAAACCGTCTTGCGTAGCCATCTTCGTTCCTCCCCTACTCGAACATCTCGACGGTGGTCCTGCCCTCTGCGAAGCGCATCGCGGTCACCGCTGCGGACCGGCCATCGGAGTTGGACCGCACATCCGTCGCATAGCGCGCCAGTCCGACAAGCAACTGCGCGCTCGCCGGGTGCCCCGCGCCGAGGTCCGCATGGGTGCCGGTCGCGTTGCCCCACTCGTCGAACACCGTGCGCAGGGTCGGCAGGATCTCGTGGCCCGTGTCGTCCTGCAGGATGGCGCGGCCCATGTCGTGGAGCAGCCTTTCGCCGGAATAGCCAGCCTGGACGTACCCCGCGACCCGGGCACCCGCGGCTTCGACATCGAGGGTCTGCATCGCGTCGAGGACCCGAGCGGCCGCCGCGTCTTCGTTGGCCGCCGGCGGCGGCTGCGGTTGCAACGGTTCGCTCAAAGGGCGGTGATCGATGTTGATCCACCGGTCTGCGAAGACGTGCCAGGCGGCATGGAACAGTCCCCGTGCCGCGACAGCCGCGCCGCCGTGCCTGTTGAGCGCGCGCAGCGACGACGCGAGGTTCAGTTCCCGGGTCAGGTTAGGCCAGCCCGCGTCGACGGCGACCGGCGCTCGCGCCATCCGGTCCGCCGCGAGCAGCACGAAGCTCGTGATCAAGCGATCCATGGAAGCGCCACTCGCTATCGCGCTTGCCAAGGCATCGAACGAGCCGTGGATGTCCACGCTCGTAACCGCCGACGCTAGCGCTCCCTCGTCGAAAGCGTCATCGCCCCGGCCAGAGCCTTCGATGCCGGGTAGCAGCTCGCGCATCCGCGCCACGGCGTCGCGGCGGAAGCGCTCGGCTCCTGGCGCGGTTGGCCGATCAGCTTGGCACCGAGATTGAAAATCAGTTCCCCCGCCTGCTCCCAGCCGAAGAGGTCCTGGAGTTCCGTGAGGTACGCCAGCGAAATCAGGCTGTCGCCGAAGTCGATGAAGTGGGGCTCGACGGCGCAATCGAGCAAGAGCGGCAGGATCTTGTCGCCGTCGCCCTCGGTCCAGGCCGTGTAGAGGCATCGCTCGATGCGGTTGCCCATGCGGTCGCGGGCGAAGTTGCGCACCCAGCGCGCCGTGCGTTCCCAGTCGTAGGGCGGGGGCATCGGCACGTTCTCGTTGCGCTCGGCGGCCGGACCCGCCGCGGAACGCGCCGCGATGGCCAGTGCGATCAGGCGATCCTCGCCCTCGTAGCGCTGGCCCACCTTGAGTCCGTTGATGAGGCGCGATACGTCGTCGCCGGCGTCGAGGTCGTGGGAGCTCGCAATGTGCCGGCCCACGTGACGCATGATGAGCTCGACGATGTCGGCCTCAGGCACCCCGCCGTGGAGGAGTTGGGCGATCGCCTTCGACATCGTCCACCGGTCGTCGCCGAGCAGACCTTCCCACAACAGCCGAAGCCGGGCTTCGCGCCGGTCGTCCGGTTCCGCTTCGACCCGGATCCATACCGCGTCGTCACGGATTTCAGTGACGAACACCCGGACGTCGTCGCACTGGGAGTGAAAGCACCCGCCGCCGGTCAGATCGAAGCTGCGGCCGTGCCAGTCGCAGGTGACGATGCCGTTCTTGACCAAGCCCCGTACCAGCGGGAACCCCATGTGCGGGCACTGGTTGTCGGTGGCGTAGTAGGCGCCATCGGTGAAGAACAGGGCGATCGAACGACCATCGGGTACAGCAACGGCCAATGCCTCGCCATCGGCCAGATCCCCGCACGCCGCTGCGCGGACCCAGGTTTCGGTATTCGTCATTTGTGTACTCTCGACCGATCACGAATGCTCACACATCCGGAGCGTGAACGTCTGAACGTCGACCTGCGCTTGCGGTGTTCCGCAATCCGGCGTAGGAGCGACCCAATCGCTCCCCAGGGCCGCGGGACGGGCCGGGTGGCCGAGGGTGGTTACCCTCCCCCGGCTCCCGCAGATC
>JAPPND010000187.1 GCA_028818795.1 Gammaproteobacteria bacterium
GGGCCATGCCGGCACTGGATTTCCTGAGGACCCTACCGTAGGGGCGACGCTAACGCGCCCGTAGGGCGCGCCGTCGCCCGCAATAGACACAATGAAGATTCGACGCGGGACGGGACAAGCCCGTCCCCTACGGTCGAGTTGTCCCCGACCTTTAGATCTCGAGCTTCGACGCCTGCGCCACCCGCTGGGGCTCCTGCTTCCACACGTCCGAGACATCCACGTACAACTCGACCTGGTTGCCATCCGGGTCTGCGAAGTACAACGATTGCGTGACCTCGTGGTCGATGGGCGCACACGGGATGCCGGCTTCGTCCAAGTGCCGCTTGGCATCCTTCAGTTCACCGAGGGAATTGCCGATCTTGAACGCGACGTGGGCGAGACCCACCGTGTTGCTCCCAGCGGACTCCGCATCGTCGCCGAGCCCTGCGATCGCGAAGTCGTGGTGGTCGCCTAGGGAGAAGAACGTCATCGGCGAGCGGGTGCTGCGCGCGACGATGGGCAGACCGAGCACGCCGTTGTAGAACGCTTCGGACCGCTTGACGTCCCGGACCTTGATGACCACGTGGCCAAGTGACTCAATCTGCATGGGATCCTCTGGGCAGGCGTTGGCGATAATAGCCGAAGACGGAGGGTGATCGGGAAGAACGTGGAGGCTGACAAAGAGCGACAGCTCGCCGGATATTGGCTCGGCATCGAAATCCTGGATCGACTCGCCAATGCCGGGGATCGATTGACGAGCGCGGAAGTTGCCGCGCTCCTCGGGGTGAGGAACGTAAAGGGCATCGGACGGGCGCTTTCGCAGACGCGGGAGTCGCTTGCGCTGTCGGGAATTCGTTTCGACGAAGCGGTGCACCGACGCGCCGTGGGCGGTCGCACAGAGTGGTTCGCGGGACCCCGCATTCGCCAGGCACGGCACGTTCTTGAACACCAGCGCCGATTCTGGACAGGCAATCCGGCGGATGTGCCGGTTGCGGATGTCGGATCAGGCCATGCCGGGGGCGTGCTTGTGCTTCGCGCGCTGACAACCAACGGCACGGTGTACCGGATCGACGGGGGCATGGCGGAACTGGATGCGATCCTCGACGACGATTGGTTCGATCGGGACGACGAGGGGCTGTGGTCCATCGGCGAGGTGTCCATTCACCGCATCGAGACGGCTGATGGCGGTAGTCGTCCAGTGCCCGAAGGGTACGGCGAGAACGGCATCTGGATACGCGGGCACGAGGACTACGTGGATCCGCGCGTTCCGGGCGCGATCGGGACCGGGCGCAACCCATCAATGCTGGCCTGGATCGGCAACGCCCGGTGGGTCCAACGTCGGATTGCGCTTGTTGATGCCGTCGAACAGGTCGAGGCTGTTCGTGCCGGACGACTCTTCCTAGACGAACAGGGGCGTGACGGGTGGCGGAATGTTCACGGGGACCGGCGCTACCGTCACGTACGATGGATCGGCGGGTTGCGCGACGGCCTCGCCCCGAGGCGCACGCCCCCGCTTCGCATGCGGCTTCGATGTTGGTACGAGATCGTGGTCTCGAACGCGAGGGGCGTGCGGACGATCCTTCGGGAGGAGGGCCTGCGAGGTGATACGGCGCGCACAACGGATCGAGCCCTCGACCGTTGGCGAAGTACGCGGGCAGAGAACAGCAGCGAACTGTTGCTGGTCAACGAGGTCCGGATCGCGAAGCGCCAACCGCGGCCGATGCCTCCGAAATAGGGACACGTCTCGTTGGCGCAGCGCGGGCTAGGTGCCTGTCCCCCCGGCCTTCCGCCCCGGCCTTCCGCCTCACCTCAGTTGATTCTCGAGGTGGAGCAGCGGTCGCTGTAGGTCTACCCATCGCTCCATGAGTACCGATGGGACGGCGCCCGGTCCCTCGATGAAGGATCCGAGAACGATGTCGATGTCGTCGTCGCCGTCCATGTCGCCGATGTCCATGGCGACCCATCGGCCGTCGGCGGCTTCGGGTGCGTAGGCGGCATCGAACTGCAGATTGCCCTGGTTCTCCAAGTAGACGAAACCCGCCTCGGGGCGGCGCATGAAGTCGGCGAACATGGCGATCCCGGCGATGTCGAGATCGCCATCCGCATCGAAGTCCGCCGCGAGCGCTTTGCTGGCGCCATACATCGGGAAGAAAGCCCGCTCGACAAAGGCATTGTTGCCGTCGTTTAGGTAGATCCGGATCCCGTGATGGCGCTTCGGAAACTCGCTCACGTAGTCACCGTTGTCCCCGTTCGTGGCCAGGATGTCGGCGAATCCGTCGTCGTTGAAGTCGTGAAGCGCGAAGAAATTGGTGCCGTAGGTGGGTGGCAGCGGCAGGGCATAGGAGTGACGGAACGCGCCGCCGCCGAGGTTGTAGAAGATGTGGATGCCCTCGCGGTTCTGCCCGAACGCAACTGCGACGTCTTTCCTTCCGTCGCCATCCAGATCGTGCAGATACGACGTGAGGGCGCCCGGTTCGTCGAGCAGGACATGGGGCGTATAGCCGCCTTCGGGTCGACCCCATCCTGGTTGACGTCCCCGAACGTGGTGTGAGTCGGTCGTCGAAGGTTGGTGAGCCGCGCCTCGGATGGACCGTACCGCCCGTCCGTCTCGCGAAACAGGAGCAGACTGCCGCTGGGCATGTCCGACGGGAAGACGCTGCCGATATCGGTGACCCACAGTTCGCGTCCGCGACGGCGCAGGGCAATCGGGGCATGGGGGGTGGTGAGTTCCCCGACGATGCGTCCTGCACCATCGAACACGGTCAGACCGGAACGCTCGAAATCACCCACGAACAGCCGGCCGTTGTCGATTTGAACCAGCGTGGTCGCCGGGGTCTTCCGGGAAGGCCCGGACTCGACGACACGGAACTGGTCAAGGCCGATCCGGGCTTCGGGTTCGTGTCCTCGGGGCGCGGGTCTGGCGGGTGCCTGGTTCAGGAAGTACGCCACGAGCGCGTCCCACTCGGACTCCGGGACCTGGGCTTCATCCGGGTAGACGTTGGCGCGGGCAATGATCTCCCGTTCCGTGGGGGACCGGCCGGGGAATACGTCGTAGTCGTATCCCGCGTTGTGCATGCCGAGAAAGGCACCCATGTTGGGGATGACGTAGTCCTTCCAGACTTGCCTCGGCAGCATCTGTGGTTCCACGAAGAGGTGGCATGTCTGGCAATGCTGCAGCGCGTAGGCACGTCCCGGGTGCTCTTCCGGCATGGGCTCCGCCGTGGAAATGTCGCAAATCGGCGAGTTGGCGATGTCCTCCCTGTGCCGGTTCAATGCCTGCACGACCTGGGTTTGGCCGACCGGTCCCGGCACCCAGGGATGTTGCCAGTCCGCGCGGGCCAAGTTGATCGCTCGCTGCATCCAGTCGAGCGCCTCCTCGCAGTTCCCGGCCTCGGCATGCGACACGGCGACCAGCCGCGCCGTGACATAGGCCGTCTCGACCTCGAACAGACGCTCGGCCACCTCGACCGCCCGTTCGCCGTCACGGATGGCTTCGTCTGGCGACGTCGCCAGGCTGAACACCAGCCTCGCGAGGATCCTGGGTTCGTTGGGCAGTTCCCGGGCTGCGCGTTCGCTGATTTCGAGCGCCCGCCCATGCTGAGATACCTCGGTCAGGAGCAGGATCAGCTCGAGCCAGGCATCGACGAGGGAGGGATCGAGGTCGAGAGATCGTTCGTAGGTGGCAATGGCATCGTCGATCTTGCCGGCGTTACGAAATCCCCGGGCACGACTCAACGCATCGGTCCCCTCTGGACTGGCGCGGACAGGTGAGTCGTCCGTGGCAGCGGACGCTCCAAGACCGGTGGTCGCGGCAAACGACGCGAACCACACGAGCAGCACGGCAAGACGCGGCTTGATGCACATTGTTCCGATTCGAGCAACCAATCCGTCAGGGGCTCGGGGCTTGGTTCCGATTCCGCGTTTGCCGTCGTCCTGCCGCAGGCGCTGCGGGACCGCCACTCGGCCCCGTGAGTTTGAAATAGATGAACAGAAGGACGTAGTAGAACGCCGCCTTGAACGGCCGTGCCACGAGACCAAGCAGACGCTTTCTCGTCGAGTATGCGAATGGCAACGGGGTACCCAGGCCGATGAACGCGGGGGTGTCGGCGAGTGCGGGAGTCGAACGGCCGGCCCTGCCACGGGGCAGGGCCATTGAGGGGACCGGTGCCCCGTCCTCGATGGTGACCGTGCCGGCATCGCCATCGATGGTGATTGTCTGCCCGCTGGACAGGCGCTTGGTGATATCGCTGAGGCCCAATACGGCCGGGATCCCGTATTCGCGAGCGACGATGGAGCCATGGGCGGTGATGCCACCGACATCCGTCACGAGACCCGCGGCGTGTGGGAACAACTGCGTCCAGGCGGGTGTCGTCAACGGACACACGAGGATGCTGCGTGGGCGCATCTCGTCGAAGTCCGCCAGCGAGAGGATGACGCTGACTTCGGCAGTGACCTTGCCGGGACTGACCGCGACGCCCTTGATTCGGTTGGGCGAATCCTCGACCCGGTCGGCCGGAGGCGTTCGTGGGGGGATAGTCGCGGGCGGGGAGAGCCTTTTGCGGGCCTCCCGGAGTTGGCGGCGTTCAAGGGCCCGGTTTTTCAGGTCCGGCGCCGGCAGATCATCCCGACGCGCTTCGATGGCCCGATCCAGTTCGCTCCCATCGAGGTAGTACACATCATCGGGTCTCGTGAGCGTGCCGACTGCCACGAGGCGTCGGCCAAGCTCCAGCGCGAGTCGCTGCAGCACCGGCCATGCCGCGCCGAGATAAAACTGGCTCGCATCGCGGTTGGGGTAGTAGTGCTGTGCCCAGAACAGCCGCCATCGAAAACGCCACCAGAGCCGCCCGCGGAAGTGCCGGGAGGCATCGCGCAGCGCTCTGCGACGCGTGGCCTTGGTTTCGGCCTGCTGTGCGGCGGGATCGTAGCCGTGCTCGAGAACGAGACTCTTCAACAGCGACGACACCTGGGTCGGGTCTTGGGCTGGTGTCGGCTCGGCGTAGTCGAGGGAGTAGATCTGATGGCCGTACTCGGCGAGGTAGCCGGCTATCTCCGACACCACCCCTCGACCATCGGCGTGCCCGTCCAGGGCGGCCAGCAGCCGATGCGCCGGCGTCGTCACGGCGAGTTCATGGAGCGCCCGCGCCGACCGAATTCGTTGGGCGATGCGCCACAGGTCGATTGGAGCCTGCATGGTCGGCGAACCGGACCCGTCGAGCAGCATGCCGCTGGTGAGATTGGCGCCCGGGGCGTGCTCGGCGAGGAATTGCTGCAAGGCCTCATCGGCACGGCGGGGAAACGCGAGCACCTCGTCGACGAATCGCCAGTAGTGCGCGTCGGCCCAGCTCAGCGTCCGTATGCCGGCCAGCAGTCGCTCGTCTTCGGCCGTTGCCGGGTCGAGCTGTCGCCAAAGCTCAACGGTTGCGAGGTATTTCGGAAGTTCCTCGTGCCGCCACCGTCGTGGCGTCTCGTGGTAGCCGCGGCTGACGTCACGGACATTGAAGCGACTTCGTCGTGCGCGTCCGCCTTGGGATCGCAACACGAATGGATTGCCCGGCGGCGGGAAGTGTCGGTAGGCGTAGCCATTCACGACAGATTGGCCGGGATGCTGTCCCCCGAGCACTTTCGCGAGCTGCCGGTAGGTCGCTCCGCCGGCCTCGTTCCCACCTTGCGTCACTCTCATGAGGTAGTACGCCACATCGAGGGCCGGGAGATACAGGTCTTGAAACAGCGGCGATAGCGGGCCGGGCATGAATTCCACGACCTGGTCGCGCTCCAGCCTGGAGCCGGGCTCGGTCAACTCCCACCGCACGTCCTTGAGCTGCACCGGCGGCAGGTTGGTCATGGGCCGCGACTGCAGCAACGACAACTCGCCGCCAGATACCGCCCACTCGATGTCCTGCGGAACACCGTCGAAGTGCTGCTCGACTTTCGTCACCAGCCGTGCGAGTTCCTTTAGGGCGGGGGCATCCAGCGACAGTTGTTGCCGCTCTTCCGGGCTCGATTCCCGGCTGCGGGTGCCCTGACCATCAGCGTAGACGACCGTGAGTTCCTTCGTCCCGACGGCGGTCTCCTTGGTCGTCAGCGTATCCCTGTCGACAATGAAAGTGTCCGGGGTCACCTCCCCGCCAACGATGGCCTCCCCGAGGCCGAAGCTGGAATTGACGACGATCTCTGTTCGATCGCCCGTTGTCGGGTTGGCAGTGAACAGAACACCCGATACCTCCGAGGCCACCATGCGCTGTACGACCACCGCCATGGCAACCGTTTGGTGGTCGATTCCGTTCTCGTGCCGGTAACCGATAGCCCGCTCAGTCCACAGAGACGCCCAGCAGTTGCACACCG
The DNA here is from genome assembly GCA_028818795.1 of Gammaproteobacteria bacterium. GTDB lineage: Bacteria > Pseudomonadota > Gammaproteobacteria > Pseudomonadales > Azotimanducaceae > VXYL01. The sequence continues at coordinate 6,322 of JAPPND010000187.1, forward strand.
CCTTGATGACGGCCTCGACGCCGCGAACGTTGAGGTACGTATCGTGTTGACCGGCAAAGGACAGGTCGGGCAGATCTTCGGCATTTGCGGAGGACCGAACGGCCACCGGCGGCTCGCCGCGACCGAGCGCCGCGTAGGCCGCACCGATCTCGTCCTTCAGTTCATCGCTCGGCGGAGTCCCGGCGAACAACGCCTGAAGACGTTCCGAGGCTGCCTTGAAGGATGCCGTCCGGCCAACGACTTGAGGTCTGGCGTGTTCGAGGATCGCCTTCTGCAGGCCGTTGCCGACGCCGAACTTCCGGTAGGCCGAAGCCGCGACCGTGAATCCCGGCGGCACCGGCAAGCCCGCAATCGCCATTCTCGCGAGTGACAGACCTTTGCCGCCGAGGGTATCGAGGTCGACCGTTTTGGCCGCGTCGAAGGGCAGTACGTGGGTCGCGGTGGTCATGGGCATCACCTGGAAACACCGAACCCCACGATTCGGGCCGCTTTGGCCGTGTCGTACCACCAGCCGTCGGGATATGCGGGCTGGTACTTGGGCTCGTAGTCCGGCCTGCCGAACTTGCCCCAATGCACCGTGGTCCGCCGAGCGACCGCGTAGAGCGGAATCTGGTAGTACTCCCAGAGAAGCACCCGGTCAAGGGCTCGGCAAGCGGCGATCATCTGGGGCAGGGCGGTCGCGGAGATGGCCTTCTCGATCAGGAAATCCACCACGGGATTGCTGATGCCGGAGCGGTTGGCGGAGGTCGGCACCATCGCCGAATCGGAATGGAAGCGGCCCGTCAGACCGATGACCGGCGGCATCTGGATACGCATGCTTAGTAAAGCCGCGTCGTATCCGAACCCGCGGAGGCGATTGATCCATTCGCTGTCCCCCGAGGCCAGTGCCATCCTGGCACGAATGCCGAGTTGCTCCAGTCGTTGGAAATACGGGAGCAGCGTGCGAGCCTCGATGGGACTTCGAGCCAGGAATTCCATGTCAAAGATCTCGCCAGCCGAATTTTTCAGCACCCCATCCTCGATGCGCCATCCCGCCTCCCGGAGTAGCTCCCTTGCGCGTTCCATGAGGGCGCGATGATCCTCCTCGTTTTTGACTTCCGGAAAACTAAACGGCTTCTCGAATAGTTCATTCGGCAGCCGATCGCGGTAAGGGTCGAGCAGGGTCAGCTCGTCCGCACTCGGCAGCCCCCTCGCAGCCAATATCGTGTCCGGCCAATAGCTGTGCGCCCGCTTGTGGTAGCCGTAGTGCAACGTGCGGTTCTGCCACTCGAAATCCACTGCCAGGGTGAGTGCCTGTCGGATCCTTCGATCCTTGAATCTCTCGCGGCGGTTGTTGAGGACGATGCCTTCCCGAATACCCACCTCAAGACCCGAGTTGCGGCGGATCTTGCTGATCCAGCCTCGCCTCAATGCGGGTATGTCGAAGCCACTGTGCCAATACCGCGCATCCGACTCGTCCCAGATGTCGATCAGGCCTTTGCGAAAGGCTTCCCGGGTCACACTGGCGTCGCGGTAGACCTCGAACCGTATGGTGTCGAAGTTGTAGCGACCCTTGTTGATTGGGATGTCCCGCCCCCAGTAGTCGGGGTTGCGCTGGTAGACGACGAACCGGCCCTGCCTGAACTCGGAGACGAAATAAGGGCCGCTGGTCAGTGGCGGGGTGAGGGTGGATGCAGTTGGATCCTTGTCGCGCCAATAGTGTTTGGGCATGATCGGCAGGTAGACGAAAGACATGAGCGTCGGCAACTGCAAGGGCTCGTTCAAGTGAAGGGCCACGTGACGGTCGTCGATTCTCTCTACCGAGTCGATAACACGGTAGTACAGGCGCCCCGCGATCTGGCTCCGTAGGCTCTCAACGGAGAACGCGATGTCGCTGGAAGTGATGGGGACGCCGTCCCGCCATCTCGCCCGTGGATGAATTCTGAAGACGACCGTCATCCGGTCTTCGGTGATGGCGATGCCATCCGCGATCCGCCCGTAGAACGCGCTGAGCTCATCGCCGGATCGGATGATCAGCGAGTCGTTTTGGAAACGCCTCCCGGGGGCTCCAGTCCCGCGCTCGGCTATGGGTGCAAACGTATCGAAGTTGGTCCCCGTGGGTAGAACCAGCGTACCGCCCTTTGGCGCGTTCGGGTTGAGGTATTCGAGGTGTGAATAGTCGGCGGGATACTTGAGCTCGTCGTATAGCGCGATGCCGTGCTTGAATTCGAGGCCGTCAAGGCCCGTGACTGATTCCCGCTCGACACGGCTTCCCAATCGCTCCTCCAATTGAGGCGCGTCTAGGCCGTCCCGGTCGGCGATCGTAGTTGCAGCCACCAGCGCCGCGAGAGTCGCGGCGATTTTGCGAGTGTCACCTTCCTGTCCCGAGCGTCTCTTTCGCCTTCCATGGAACAAATCCAAAACCCCCTGAATCACGTGACAATAGAGTCGTAGGGGCGACCTTATCGCGCCCGCCAGGGCGCGCGGTCGCCCGCGTCATGCGCGCCCTAGGACCGGCGGGACGGGCCAAGCCCGTCCCCTACGACCCCCTAAATGAACTCGTAGATCAGCTCGACACCAAGGGTCCTGGGTGGTGCCCACATCGAGAACGAACCACTGTCCTTGCGCAGGTTGACATCCTCGTTCCTCAGGTTCTTCACGAACACCGAAGCTCGCCAGCGGTTGTCTACGGGTTCGCGTACGGTAAACCGCGCGTTGCCGAGCTCGTAGTCCTCGTTCAAGTGGATGTTCCGATAGAACGCCCGCGACCAACTCTTCGCCGAAGCGAACCAGTCGACCCGCACCTCGCCTTCGAAGGGTCCAACGGGGAACGTGTATGCCGCTGCGGCGTTCCAGGTCCACTCCGGCGAGTTCGGAATCGGGATGCACTGGCAGGCGATCTGTGCCTCCGTGGCATCCCGATGCCGCCTCGCATAGCGGCGGTCTTCCGGACCGTTGTCGTCGATCAGCGACTCTGAGTACGCGTAGCCCGCCGTCAGCAACAGGCTGTCCGTCGGTGTCCACGCGACATCCAGCGTCCAACCATCGCTATAGGCGTGACCGGCATTGGCCCTGACACTCGACCCGGAAATGCACGGCCGGGTGATAACGATCTCGTCGGGCAAGCAGCCGGCGACGATGATGTCCTGCCAGTCCATCTGATAGACCGTGCCGATCACCCTCAACCGGTTGTCGAACAGACTGAGCTTGGTACCGATCTCGATATTCTCGATCGTGTCGCCGGCGAAGTACAGATGATCGGTTAGGCCGGCACGGACGTCATCGTAGTTCCGTGTTTCCTCAAGTCCTATCGGGCATGTCCGGAACTGGCCGCCCGCCGACAGGCTGCCTACCACGAGGTTGGGTGTGAAATCGTCACACGTGTAGACACTCGGGGTCGGATCGTTGTTTTGGATGTAGTCGAGGATGCCCAACTCGGTGTACATGTTGCTGTTGACGCCCCCGGGTCGGAAACCCGTGCTGTAGACGGCATAGACCATCAGGAGGTCCATTGGTCGCCAAGTCAGCCCGATCCGAGGTGTTATCTCTTCGACGGACGTATCGCCCCTTTGGTTGGAACCAAATGAATTGACTACCTCGCGGGTATTCAGATCCCAATGTACCTCCACCTCGTTCCAACGAACGCCGAGGTTTACTTCGAGGAAGTCAGTCACGGCGTAGTCAGCGGTAGCGTAAACGGCACGCTCGGTGCTGCCGTTGAGCGTATTGTCACCATCGACTGCCCGGGTCTGCGTCAGGTAGTCCTCCCGCAAATGGGCGAATTCCGGAAACAAGGAGAACTGAACCTCGCGTTGAATGACGCTTTGCTCCTTCTTGTAGAACGTACCGGCAACCCAATTGAGACGGCTTTCCTGGTTTGAGGTAAGGCGGAATTCCTGTACGTCCGCATCGAAGAAGATCCTCGAACCCTGTGCGATACCATTGAAGTGCTGGTCGCTAACGGTGACGAAACCTGGCTCCGTGCAATTCCTGCCGTCGAGTATTCGCCAGCATATGTCGCCGGTCTTCGCGTAGTTGAGGTCTGCGGAAATCTGGTTGTCGCGATTGACGTACGACCACAGGCGATCCCAGAAGACCGCTACGCCCTCTCGTTTCGTCGTGGACGTGCTCGATAGGAAATCCGCGAACGGCAACTCGTACTCGACGGTGACGTTGACCTGGTCGGTGTCGTCGAACGATCCGGGAGGCGTGTCTGCGTCCACCGGCTCCGGAGCGAAATCACAGCGTTCGGTGGGCGCGGCGATCTTGCACTCTTCGTTCGAGAGATACGTGTGGGGCACCTCGGTACTGGCCCGGGCATCGCCGACCACGTGGCTCCTTGTGTTTGCCCATGACGCTCTCAGGCGCAGTTCGTCGGTGGGTACCCATTTGCCCGTGATTCTGCCGCCGCGGATCTCCTTAGTATTGCGGTCGTAGTCGTCGAATTCGGGTCGATCGATCCATCCTGGCGTGTCCGTGGTGAATGCCAGTACCCGCAGGGCGAGTGTGTCCTCGACAACCGGGGCGTTTACCATGGCATCGATGCGGTAACCCTTGCCGCCGCTATTGATGGATTGGAAATTGCTCTGGACCTTTGCGCGCCAGGTGTTCAACTCCGGCTTCTTGGTCACGAAACGGACCAGGCCGGCGATATTCCCGGCACCGCCCAGCACGCCTTGCGGTCCCATCAGTACCTCGACCCGTTCAACATCGAAGGCAGTACCGCTGCCGTGTCGCCCGGGCGACGTGACCCCGCTTACCGGGGCATCGTCATAGTAGACGCTGGTGACTGAGTAGGACTCGCCCCTGACACTGCCGTCGGAGACACCGCGTATGCTGATGGCGTTCTCTGACTCGTTCTGTCCTGAGTACGACAATCCTGAGACGAGGTGCGCGATATCGTTGAAGTCCAGGGCACCTGTTTCTTCGATCAGGTCGCCGCTGACTGTGCCCATGGAAACGGGCGTATCCAGCTCTGCAGTCTCGCGATAGGTTGCTGTGACCACGATCTCCTCGATGTGGTCTTCATCGTCAGCTGCTTCACTTGCTTCCTCGGTCGCGCCGGTCGTGGCGACGACGGTAGTTGCAGTTGCCAGGCCCGCGGCAATACAGCGGAACCATGGCTTCCTCGCCCTCAACTGCGGGTTTTTCATGCTTGCACCCCCCCTATAGGCTGCCCTTAGTGCTTCCCAAAGATGAGTTCAATCGTACTCCCCTTGCTTGGGCCTGTCATATTGACGAACGAGGACTAGAAATGCGTTATAGAACAGTTGGTTGGTCACCACACGCTCGACATCTACGAAGGCGCCTCGGGGCGCGAGAATCCGGCGGGTTATGATGGGAATGTGACCCGTGGGCTAGGCATGGACGTAATGTCGAAGGATCAGCTAGAGGAGAACGGGATCACCGGCGCACTGGATCTGGCAGACAAGTCGGTCATCGGGGTGTTGTCCGAGGTGGTTCTACGCTTGAACGAGTCGAAAAAGGACGATCGGCACGTCAACCCGGAGCTTGTCGACAGACATCGGGACTCAATGGTCATCAGGGAGGTATTCTCGGACGCCAATCTGCGGTCGGCGACCACGACCTGCCTCGGTGCGGGTCTGTTGCTTTGGCGATCCAATTTCATCGTCAAGGACCTGGATTCGAGGGAAGCCTCGTGGCAGCACTCTCGGCTCTTCGAAGACGCGGATGCTCCACTCGACATCTACAATACCGACAATCACTTCACCGTCCTGCTTGCGGTCACCGCCATGGGATTCGCACACATCAGTGGATCTCATTTGCCGATCGAGGGATTCGACCGGTCCGGCTTGGAACGCCACGTTGGCGAGTTTCCGAACTCTGTCGAGGACAGGGTACGGCAAATGACGTTCGAACCCGGCCAGTTCGCCCTCTTCCATTCGTCGTTGCTCCACCGCAACCAGCCGATCCTGCGGGCGGATCTCCCTGGCATCCTGATGGTCGGAAGACTGGTGCGGGAGGGCACCAGGATTCCCGAACGCTACTCGTCGCCGGGAGCCTTGTTGACGCTGGTGCCGTAGGGGCGACCCTCATAAGCGCTAACCTGTTGGCATTTTCGAGCCTAGAACGG